>NZ_JBBCBW010000003.1:0-326415 GCF_037204085.1 Variovorax sp. CCNWLW235
CGCTCGCTCAGCGGCAAGGGCCGCGAGGGGGTCTCGGGCCAGCTGGGCGTGAAGGTGGCGTGGTGAGCGCCGCCGAACATGCCGCACGAGCCGCAGCACGACTGGACCATGCACCACTGACCACAGGAAGGAATCCACACACCATGCAAACGAAGAACACACTGAAACGGCTGGCGCTGGGCGCCACGGCCCTGGCCACGCTCGCGATCCTCGCGGGCTGCGCCAGCCTGCACGACGAGCGCTACAACTGGTGCCAGGGGCAGAACTGCGCGCTCACGCCGGTGGTGACGCCGGCGCCTGTGCCCACCCCGGCTCCGGTCCCGCCGGCGACGCGGCGGGTGAACCTGAGCGCCGACACGCTGTTCAAGTTCGACCGCTCGGGCGCGGCGGACATGCTGCCGCAGGGGCGCAGCGAACTGGACGCACTGGCCCGTGCCTTGCAGAGCCCGGAGATGCAGGTGCAGAGCCTGACGATCACGGGGCACACGGACCGGCTGGGCGATGAGGCCTACAACGACCGGCTGGCGCTGCAGCGTGCGAACACGGTGCGCGACTACCTGAAGGCCGCGGGGGTGCGTGCGCCGATGGAGGTGCGCTCGGTGGGCGAGCGCGAGCCGGTGACGCGCGACTGCCAGGGCCTGCAGCGCTCGCCTCGTCTGGTGGCCTGCCTGCAGCCGGACCGGCGTGTGGTGGTGGACATCCTGGGGATGGCGCAGGGGAAGTAGTCCGCAGTCTTCAGTAGAGACCACGAAGAACGCCAGGCTGCACGTTGCGCCTGGCGTAAAAAAAGCGCCCAGCAATGCCGGGCGCTTTTTCTTTTACCGAATCGGTTTGCGGCAGCCGAGTCGCTGCCCCGCTTCTTACACGTCGATGTTCGCAGCCCGCAGCGCGTTCTGCTCGATGAACTCGCGGCGCGGCTCCACCTCGTCGCCCATCAGCATCGTGAACACGCGGTCGGCTTCGATCGCGTCGTCGATCTGCACGCGCAGCAGGCGGCGCACGGTCGGGTCCATGGTGGTTTCCCACAGCTGTGCGGGGTTCATTTCGCCCAAGCCCTTGTAGCGCTGGCGCGAGGTGGCGTTTTCGGCCTGCCCGATGAGCCACTTCATCGCGATGCGGAAGTCGGCCACCTTTTCTTCCTTGGCGCGCTCGCCTTCGCCGCGGCGGACGATGGCGCCCTCGCTGCTCAGCAGGTTGCGGAAGGTGTTGGCGGCTTCGGCAAGCGCGGCGTAGTCGGCGCCGTGCACAAAGTCTTGCGTGAGCACGCTGCTCTTGATGTTGCCGTGGTGGCGGCGGCTGATGCGCAGCAGCGGCTTGTCGGTGCGGGCGTCGAACTCGCTGCTCACTTCGGCGGGCACGCCGGTGGTGTTGAGCTCGCGCAGCTTGGCCTGCAGCGCCACGGCCGAGGCTTCGGCCGCGGGCGTGGTGTCCAGGTCGAGCGCCACGCCGTCGGCAATGGCGCGCAGCGCTTCGGCATCCATGAAGTTGCGCAGGCGCGCGATCACGGCTTCGGCCAGCTGGTGCTTGCGCGCGAGTTCGGCCAGCGTGTCGCCGCTCAGGGTGGTCGAGTTGGGGCCGCCGGTCTCGATGCTCGCATCCTTCAGTGCCACCTTCAGCAGGAAGGCGTCGAGTGCGGGGCCATCCTTCAGGTATTGCTCTTCCTTGCCGACCTTCACCTTGTAGAGCGGCGGCTGCGCAATGTAGATGTGGCCGCGCTCGACCAGCTCCGGCATCTGCCGGTAGAAGAACGTGAGCAGCAGCGTGCGGATGTGGGCGCCGTCGACGTCGGCGTCGGTCATGATGATGATGCGGTGGTAGCGCAGCTTGGCAACGTTGAAGTCGTCCGCCCCGCCGCCCGCGGTGGTGGCGCCAGCCCGGCCGATGCCGGTTCCCAGCGCCGTGATCATGGTGAGAATTTCGTTGCTGGTGAGCAGCTTCTCGTAGCGCGCTTTTTCCACGTTCAGGATCTTGCCGCGCAGCGGCAGGATGGCCTGGAACTTACGGTCGCGGCCCTGCTTGGCGGAGCCGCCTGCGGAGTCGCCCTCCACCAGGTAGACCTCGCACAGCGCCGGGTCCTTTTCCTGACAGTCGGCCAGCTTGCCGGGCAGGCCCATGCCGTCGAGTACGCCCTTGCGGCGCGTCATTTCGCGGGCCTTGCGGGCGGCTTCGCGGGCGCGGGCGGCCTCGACGATCTTGCCGCAGATGATCTTGGCGTCGTTCGGGCGCTCTTGCAGGTAATCGGTCAGCAGGCGGCCGACGATGTCTTCCACCGGCGCGCGCACTTCGCTGGACACCAGCTTGTCTTTGGTCTGGCTCGAGAACTTGGGCTCGGGCACCTTCACGCTCAGCACGCAGCACAGGCCTTCGCGCATGTCGTCGCCGGTGACTTCGACCTTCGCCTTCTTGGCGAATTCGTTTTCTTCGATGTACTTGTTGATGACGCGGGTCATCGCGGCGCGCAGGCCCGTGAGGTGGGTGCCACCGTCACGCTGGGGAATGTTGTTGGTGAAGCACAGCACCTGCTCGTTGTAGCCGCTGTTCCACTGCATGGCCACTTCAACGCCGATGTGCGTGCCGGGAATGCCGCCGTAGGTGTCGGCCGGCTTTTCGCCCGCTGCATAGAACGAGTTCGGATGCAGGACGGTCTTGCCCTTGTTGATGAATTCGACAAAGCCGCGCACGCCGCCGGCGCCCGAAAAGTCGTCTTCCTTGCCGGTGCGCTCGTCCTTCAGGCGGATGCGCACACCGTTGTTCAGAAAGCTCAGCTCGCGCAGGCGCTTGGAGAGGATTTCGTAGTGGAAATCGTTGTTCTCCTTGAAGATTTCCGTGTCGGGCAGAAAGTGCACCTCGGTACCGCGCTTGTCGGTGTCGCCGATGATCTTCATGGGCGAGACCTCGAAACCGTTCACGGTTTCGAGCAGGCGGTTCTGCACGAAGCCGCGGCTGAATTCGAGTTCGTGGATCTTGCCTTCGCGGCGCACCACCAGGCGCAGCATCACGCTCAGCGCGTTCACGCAACTCACGCCCACGCCGTGCAGGCCGCCCGACACCTTGTAGCTGTTCTGGTTGAACTTGCCGCCGGCGTGCAGCTCGGTCAGTGCAATTTCAGCGGCCGAGCGCTTGGGCTCGTGCTTGTCGTCCATCTTCACGCCGGTGGGAATGCCGCGGCCGTTGTCGGTAACGGAAATCGAGTTGTCGCTGTGGATGGTCACGACGATGTCGTCGCAATGGCCGGCCAGCGCTTCGTCGATGGAATTGTCGACCACCTCGAACACCAGGTGGTGCAGGCCCGTGCCGTCGGAGGTGTCGCCGATGTACATGCCGGGGCGCTTGCGCACCGCCTCGAGCCCTTCGAGGATCGTGATCGAGCCTTCGCCGTAGCTGGTGTCGGCGGGCGTGATCTCGATCGGCACCGCACTCTCGATCTCGGGCGTGTAGACCGGTTCGGTGTGGGGTACTTCGGGCTTGTTTTCTTCTGCACTCATTCGGATATTCCTCTATCTCTCACGGCATTCACGGGATTTTTCGGGCCTTGGCGGCCTGCTTTTCCTGCCTCTTGAAAGCGCAAACCCGCGGAGGGCCGCGGGCTGTCTGCGCAAGGCGCTGTGTTTTCTGTCTTCTAGATCCGCATCGGCATCACGACATATTTGAAGGATGCGTTCTCGGGGATGGTCAAAAGGGCGGAGCTGTTGGAGTCGGCCAGGTCCAGCTTGACCATATCCTGGCCCATGTTGGCGAGGGCGTCGATCAGGTAGGTCACGTTGAAGCCGATCTCGATGGCGTCGCCGCCGTAGTCGATGTCGAGCTCGTCCTGTGCTTCTTCCTGCTCGGCATTGTTGGAGGCGATGCGCAGCGTGCCGGGCTCGATGTTCAGGCGCACGCCCTTGAACTTCTCGCTCGTCAGGATGGCGGTGCGCTGCAGGCTGGCCAACAGGGGAGCGCGGCCGAGCGTGACGCTGTTCTTGTGGTTCTTGGGAATCACGCGGTTGTAGTCGGGGAACTTGCCCTCGACCAGCTTGGTGACGAACTCCATGCCGCCGAAGCTGAACTTGGCCTGGTTGTTCGCAAACTGCATCTCGATGGCGCCTTCGGCGTCCGACAGCAGGCGCTGCATTTCGAGCACGGTCTTGCGGGGAAGAATGACTTCCTGGCGCGGCACTTCGACGTCGAGCGTGGCCGACGAAAACGCCAGGCGGTGGCCGTCGGTGGCCACCAGGCTCAGCTGCTTGCCTTCGGCCACAAACAGGATGCCGTTGAGGTAATAGCGGATGTCGTGCACGGCCATGGCGAACGAAACCTGCGAGAGCAGGTCCTTCAGCGTCTTTTGCGGCACGCTGAACACGGGCCCGAAATTGGCGGCCTCTTGCACCAGCGGAAAGTCTTCGGCCGGCAGCGATTGCAGCGTGAAACGGCTCTTGCCGCCCTTGAGCACCAGCTTGCTCGCACTCGATTCGAGGCTCACGGTCTGGTCGGCCGGCATGGTGCGCAGGATGTCGATGAGCTTGCGCGCGCCGATGGTGGTGGTGAAGTTGCCTTCGTCGCCGCCGAGCTCGGCCGTGGTGCGGATCTGGATTTCGAGGTCGCTGGTTGTGAGCTGCAGCTGGCCGCCGGTCTTGCGGATCAGCACGTTGGCCAGGATAGGCAGGGTATGGCGCCGCTCCACGATGCCCGCCACCGATTGCAGCGCGGCGAGGACTTTGTCTTGGGTTGCCTTCAAAACGATCATGTCTTCTTCCTCTTCTCTTATCTCTTTGAATCCGCTTGTAAGACGCCATTCTCCGCTGTTGCGGGTGGCTTTCTTGATGACATCCGGGGTCAGCCCTTGAGCGTTTGTTCGAGCACGTGGAGTTGCTGGTTCAGTTCGGTGAGCTGCTGGCGCTCGCCCGAGATCTTGCGCACCGCATGCAGCACCGTCGTGTGATCGCGCCCGCCGAATAGCTCGCCGATTTCCGGCAGGCTTTTCTGGGTGAGTTCCTTGGCCAGGTACATCGCGATCTGCCGCGGCCGCGCAATGCTGGCCGGGCGTTTCTTGCTGTACATGTCGGCGACCTTGATCTTGTAGTAGTCGGCCACCGTCTTCTGGATATTTTCGACCGAGATCTGCCGATTCTGGATCGACAGCAAATCGCGAAGCGCCTCGCGCGCCAGGGCAATCGAGATTTCTTTCTGGTTGAAGCGCGAGTAAGCCAGGATCTTGCGCAGCGCACCTTCGAGCTCGCGCACGTTGGAGCGCACGTTCTTGGCAACGAAAAACGCAACTTCTTCCGGCATTTCAGCCGATTCGGCGCGCGCCTTGTTGATCAGGATGGCCACGCGCATTTCGAGTTCGGGCGGCTCGATGGCGACCGTGAGGCCCGAATCGAAGCGCGAAACCAGCCGCTCGTGAATGTCAGCGAGGCCCTTGGGATAGGTGTCGCTGGTCATCACGATGTGCGACTTCTTGGCCAGCAGGGCTTCGAACGCATTGAAGAATTCTTCCTGCGTGCGGTCCTTGTTGGCGAAGAACTGCACATCGTCGATCAGGAGCAGATCGAGCGAGTGGTAGCGCTCCTTGAACTCGTCGAAGGTCTTGCGCTGATAGGCCTTGACCACATCCGATACGAACTGCTCGGCATGGATGTAGAGAACTTTGGAATCGGGCCGGTCGGCGAGCAGCCGGTTACCCACAGCGTGCATCAGGTGGGTCTTGCCCAGGCCGACGCCGCCATAGATGAACAGCGGGTTGTACAGATGGCCCGGCATGCCGGCCACGTGCATGGCCGCGGCGCGCGCCATCCGGTTGGCCGTGCCCTCCACCAGGGTGTCGAAAGTCAGGCCCGAATTCAGGCGGTTCTTGAAGCCGGCCGCAGCCGGCTCCTCGCCCGGGCCGGCCATGTCGCGCGGCACGTCGGTTTCTGCCATGACGGCAATGGGTGCAGAGCGCACGGGCGCTTCGCGCGGAGCAAGCGCTAACTCAACTGCTACCGGCTGGCCGTACATCTTCTCGGCCATGGCGGCGATCTTGCCGGCGTACTGGGCGCGAATCCAGTCGAGCTTGAAGCGGTTGGCAACGAACACCGTCATGCGCGAAAGGTCGTCGGTGACCTGCGCCGTCAGGGGTTTGATCCAGGTATTGAATTGCTGCTCGGACAGCTCCTGCGCGAGCTGGTCGACACAGGCCTGCCAGAGGCTTTCACCGATGCCGTCAGTCGACATGGGTGCTTGAAAAAGTGGTGCGTCCCTCGTCCATTTTTTGGTATATGTATTGTGGATATTCTCTGCTGCAAGGCGGCCCGCATTCTAACTTGTCAAAACCTTATCCACATCCCCCCGGGCACCATGTAAAGGCCCGCAAAGTTACTCGATGTTTGGTGTTGGGCCGAATGTTTGCGATAATTGCGGGTTTCCCTGAAAACCTCATTGCGTCTTTCGGGGGTCATCCGAAAAACGCTCCCAGCGCCCGCCTGCCCGATCTGGCCTTTCAAGGCTTCGTCGGGTCCGGTGGATATCGGGGGAATCAGCAGGAAATCTCATCATGAAACGCACTTACCAAGCTTCCAAAGTCCGCCGCGCCCGTACCCACGGCTTTCTGGTCCGCATGAAGACCCGTGGCGGCCGCGCCGTCATCAACGCACGCCGCGCCAAGGGCCGCAAGCGCCTGGCCGTCTGACGGCAGTTCCTCTGCCGTTGCCAGCCGCCGACCCGCCAGCGCCAGCTTTCCCAGCCAGTGTTTCTGGCGTGTCTGGCCCGGCTTCCATGCAGCGGCTCAAGACCCGCGCGCAATTCCAGGCCGTCCTCGCAGGTGCCACCGTGGCGCGCACTGCTCATTTCGCATTGCATCGCTGCGCACTCGATTCAACATCGAGCGCGCAGCCCTTGTTCGCGTCCGACGATGTCTGGCTGGGTGCCATGGTGCCCAAGCGCTGGGCGCGCCGTGCTGTCACGCGCAACGCCATCAAGCGACAGATCTATACCGTGAGCGCCGCGCCCGACGTCGGCCTGCCTCGTGCGGCGCACGTGGTGCGGCTGCGCGCGGCGTTCGACCGCAAGGAATTCGTGAGCGCCAGCTCCGACAAGCTCAAGGCCGCGGTACGCGCCGAGCTCCAGCAACTGCTGGCGCGGGCCGCGCGCGCCCCTGCATCCTCGTCGTCATGAAGCGCCTGCTGATCGGCCTTGTGAAGGGCTACCGCCTGTTGCTGAGCCCGTGGCTCGGGCAGTCGTGCCGATTCGAGCCGACCTGCTCCGTCTATTCGATCGAGGCGCTGGAAGTCCACGGCGCTCTCAAGGGCAGCTATCTCACCCTGCACCGCATCGTGCGCTGCCAGCCCTGGTGCCAGGGCGGGCACGATCCGGTTCCACCGGCATCACAGTGTCGTACTGACAAGTCAGGCTCGCTGTTTTCGTCTCTCCTTTCCTCCGACAAGAAGTCTTCGTCATGAACGATATACGCCGCACGATCCTGTGGGTGATTTTTGGTTTCTCGCTGGTGCTGCTGTGGGACCAATGGCAGGTCTTCAACGGCAACAAGCCCACCTTCCTGCCGTCGACCAAGCCGGCTGCCGTGGCCTCCGCCCCGGCGGGCAGCACGCCGGCGGCCAGCAACGGCGTACCGAGCGCATCCACGGCCGGTGGCAGCGCCGCCGCCGTGCCCACGCAGGCTGCGCCCGCGGCGCCGCGTGAGCGCGTCAACGTGACCACCGATCTCTTCAAGGCGGTGATCGACAGCGAAGGCGCCACGGTCAACTACCTCGAACTGCTCAAGTTCGACGAAGCCGATCGCACCAAGCACGTGGTGCTGTTCGAGAACGACTCGCCCGCCACGCGCTACGTGGCGCAAACCGGCCTGCTGAGCCAGACCGGAGAAGCCTTTCCCAACCACCTGACGCCGATGACGCCGAAGGCCGGTCCGCGCGAAATGGCCGAGGGCCAGAACACGCTCGAAGTGAGCTTCGAAAGCGCCCCCTCGGGCGGCCTCAAGTACGTCAAGACCTATGTCTTCAAGCGCGGCGAATACACCGTCGGCGTGCGCCATGAAGTGGTCAACGTAAGCGACCAGCCGCGCGATGCGCAGCTCTACATGCAACTGCTGCGCCACGGCACGGTAGCGGCAGGCACGATGTTCGGCACCAACACCTTCACCGGTCCGGCGGCCTACACCAACGAGAAGAAGTTCCACAAGCTCGACTTCAAGGACATTGCCAAGGGCAAGGTCGAGCCGCCGCCGCCCGCCAACGACGGCTGGATTGCGATGGTTCAGCATTACTTTGTGTCGGCGTGGCTCCTCAAGGGCGACCCGGCGAGCGAACAGCTCCGACGCGAGTTCCGCGTGAAGGACCTGGGCGACAACCTCTTCACCGTGGCCATGGTGGCCACGCTGCCGAAGATCGCGCCGGGCCAGACCTTGGTGGTCAATAGCGCACTGTTCGCCGGCCCCGAAGAAGAAAAGAAGCTCGAAGCCATTGCACCGGGCCTCGACCTGGTCAAGGACTACGGCATCTTCGCGATCATCTCCAAGCCGCTTTACTGGCTGCTGAACCAGCTGCACGGCATTCTGGGCAACTGGGGCTGGGCCATCGTGGCGCTGGTGGTGCTGCTGAAGGCGGCCTTCTACTGGCTCAACGCCAAGGCGTACGCCAGCATGGCCAAGATGAAGGCCATCAACCCCAAGATCATGGAAATGCGCGAGCGGCTGAAGGACAAGCCGCAGGAAATGCAGCAGGAGATGATGCGCATCTACAAGACCGAGAAGGTCAACCCGATGGGCGGCTGCTTCCCGATCCTGATCCAGATCCCGGTGTTCATTGCGCTCTACTGGGTGCTGCTGTCGTCGGTCGAAATGCGCCACGCGCCGTGGATCGGCTGGATCACCGACCTTTCGGCACCCGATCCGTGGTACATCCTGCCGATCGTGATGACGCTGACCTCGCTGTTCCAGACCTGGCTCAACCCGACGCCTCCGGACCCGATGCAGGCCAAGCTGATGTGGATCATGCCGCTCGCGTTCAGCGTGATGTTCATCTTCTTCCCGGCCGGCCTGGTGCTGTACTGGATCACGAACAACGTGCTGTCGATCGCGCAGCAGTGGTTCATCAACAAGCGGCTGGGCGTGCTGGGCAAGTAAGCCGCAGCGGGCTCTCCGCCACTCCGCAAAGGGCCGCATTCGCGGCCCTTTTGCTTTTGCTGAAAGAATCGCGTTTCCATGACATTCGCCCGCACCACAGATCCCATCGTCGCCATTGCCACCGCCTCGGGGCGCGGGGCGGTGGGCATCGTGCGCGTTTCGGGCGCCCGGCTCGCGCCGCTGATCGAAGCGCTTTGCGGCCGGTCGCTGAAACCGCGCGAAGCCACCTACCTTCCCTTCCGCGATGCGGCCGGCGAGCCGGTCGACCATGGCTTGGCCATCCACTTTCCCTCGCCGCATTCGTTCACCGGCGAAGACGTGCTCGAGCTTCAGGCGCACGGCGGAACGGTGGTGCTTCAGCTGCTGCTGGCGCGCTGCCTCGAGGCGGCCGCCGAGCCCGATCCGGTCACCGGCCGTCCACGGCTGCCCGGCTTGCGCGTGGCCGAGCCGGGCGAGTTCAGCCAGCGCGCCTTTCTCAACGGCAAGATCGACCTGGCCCAGGCCGAGGCCATTGCCGACCTGATCGACGCCAGCACGGAGGCGGCTGCGCGCAGCGCCGGCCGTTCGCTCTCGGGCGCCTTCTCGCGCGAGATCCATACGCTGCGCGATGCGCTGATCCACCTGCGCATGCTGGTCGAGGCGACGCTCGACTTTCCGGAAGAGGAAATCGACTTTCTTCAAAAGGCCGATGCGACCGGGCAGCTGGCGAAATTGCAGGCGCAATTGGCGGCGGTGCAGCAGCGTGCCAGGCAGGGCGCGCTGCTGCGCGAGGGCATCAAGGTGGTGATCGCAGGCCAGCCCAATGCAGGCAAAAGTTCGCTGCTCAATGCGCTCGCCGGCGCCGAACTGGCCATCGTGAGCGCGGTGGCGGGCACGACACGCGACGTGGTCTCGCAAACGATCCAGATCCACGGCGTGCCGTTGCATGTGGCCGACACGGCGGGCCTGCGCGAGAGCAGCGATGAGGTCGAGCAGATCGGCGTTGCGCGCGCGTGGGGCCAGATTGAGAAGGCCGACGCCGTGCTCTTTCTGCACGACCTGACGCGCTCTAGCCATGCCGACTACGCCGCCGCCGACGCGGAGATCCTGCGCGGGCTGCGGCAGAAGCTGCCCGCGAGCGTGCCGGTGCTCGATGTGTGGAACAAGCAGGACGCAGCGCCCACAGCCGCCATGCCTACGTCGGTGCAGGGCATTGCCCTTTCCGCCAAGACCGGCCTCGGCATCGAAGCGCTGCGCGAACAACTGCTCGCCATGGCAGGTTGGCAGTCCGTACCTGAGGGCGTTTACCTCGCCCGCGCGCGCCACGTGCAGGCGCTGGGCCGCGTCCAAACCCACTTGGAGTTGGCTGCAAGCCACTTGGCTGCGCAAGCCCAGTTGCTTGATCTGCTGGCCGAAGAGTTGCGCTTGGCGCAGAACGCACTGAACGAAATCACCGGCGAATTCGGCGCGGACGACTTGCTGGGGGTCATCTTTTCGCGCTTCTGCATCGGTAAATAGCGACAGCCGCAACGAAAAACGTAAAGAGTTGTAGCCGAAACCTGCGGCCTTCGCGGATACTTCGGCACAGATGCGGGGGTTGAGAAAAGCATGTCCATCCAGAACCTGAGCCGCGCCATCGCGGACAACAACAGCAACGACGCGTTTGCGTTGACGCTCAACGTACAGCAGTGGGAAACGCTGGCGGGCTACCTGCAGCCCATCGATACCGGCGTAGGCGACGTTCTCATCGAGCAAGGTACGCACGACCGCTCGGTGTATTTCCTCGAAGGCGGCGCCATCAGCGTGCATCGCGTCAGCAGCAAGGAACAGATGAAGCTGGCCGTACTCATGCCCGGATCGGTTGTGGGTGAAGGCTCGTTCTTCTCGCGCGAGCCGCATTCGGCCAACGTGGTGGTGACCGGCGCGGGCCGCGTATGGCGCCTCACGGCCATCCGCTTTGCGGAAATGTCGAATCGGCAACCCAACCTGGCCCTCGAAATCGCGATGGGGCTCGGTGCGGTGATCGCCAAGCGCATGGGACACCGGTCCAAGCGCGTCGCGGTGACCTGAACATCCATCGGGTCGGTTCCGCAATTCAGGCCCAGACGGCTCTTCACAGCCAGTTTTGAATTCGTTTTCCTAGAAGTCAGTCGTCATGGCCTTGATCTGTCCGGTGTGCAGCGCGGAGAACCGCGAGGGCGCGAATTTCTGCAGGAGTTGCGGCGGAAAGCTGGCGCCCGCGGCGCCAGCACCGATGGCGCCGCCTCCAAGCCCTGAGAGTCGGGCGGAGCGCGAATGGGCCGCCACGGCGCCCGCGCAATTGCGCGCGCCCACCATTCCCGGCGGGCTTTTCGATGGCAGCTTGCCGATTGCTTCTCAGGCCGCCTACGCGCATGCCGGATCGCTGGCCGATGAAAAAACCGTCATCGTCGGGGCGGGCCGCTCCAAGCGGCCGCCTTCGCCGCCGCGCGAGCCCCGGGTCAAGAAGGCTTCGAGGTCTCGGACGCCGCGCCCTGCCAGCGCGGAAGTGCGCAACAAGCCACCGCGTATGCGCGGCATCCTGCTTTGGCTGGTGCTGCTGGCCGTGGGGCTGCTCATGATCGTCGCCGGCTGGTACGGCTACGGAAAAGGCACGCCGGACGAACAGGCCGAAGCAGCGTCGCCCGCGGTGCCTGTTGCCGCGCCTGCCGTGGCGCCCCTACCAGCGTCTTCGGCCCCCGAGGTGGTACCGCCGGCGCTTCCGTCCGCGGAGCCGCCAGCTGCGGCAGACGCGGCACTCGCGGCTGCGGCGACTGCCACGCCGGCCGCCGCCACCCCGAAGTCGCCATCCGCCGCGGCCAAGTCTCGCAAGCCGGCGCCAGTGGCACCGTCGCAGCCTGGCGCGCCCGAGGCCGCGCCGGCAGTGGCCGCCGCGCCCGCGCCGCAGCCCGCAGCGGCGGGACCGTCAGATCCGCAGTCCATCTGCGGCGACCGCAATTTCATCGCGAAGGCGCAGTGCATGGCTGCGCAGTGCCTCAAGGCCGAATTCAAGCCGCATGCGCAATGCGAGGCGGTGCGCCGCCAGCAGCGGATCGAGGAAGAAAAGCGCAATCCCACGCTCGTGAACTGACCGGGCCCGGAAGGCCGCGGCCACCCCTGCCGGAGCCGTCGCTCAGCCTTTTTGCAGCCGCTCGATGGCGACTGCCAATGCGGCGGGCTTGCCCGACAGCACCAGGGTGTCGCCGTCCGTCAACACCGTGTCGTCCGTGGGCACCTGCGGCTGGCCGTCATGCCGGCGCAGGCCGGCAACGCGCACACCCAGTGTTTCCAGCGCCATCCGCGCCAGCGTCTGGCCCACGGCGCGCGCACCAGGCGTGAGCGTGAAGGTGTTGAGCCGCTCATGGTCGAGCTCGTCGGCGTTGTCGTCGTCGGCCCCATGAAAGTAGCCGCGCAGCAGGTTGTAGCGTGCGTCGCGCTGGTCCTGCACCACGCGGATCACGCGCCGCATCGGCACGCCGACCAGGGCCAGCGCATGGCTCGCGAGCATCAGCGAACCCTCGATGGCTTCGGGCACCACCTCGGTGGCGCCGGCCGCCTGCAGCTTCTCCAGGTCGTGGTCGTCCTGGGTGCGCACGATCACCGGCACCTGCGGTGCATGGGCGCGGGTGTTGGCCAGCACCTTCATGGCGCCGGGCACGTCGAGATAGGTGACGACCACGGCGCTGGCGCGGGCCAGGCCGGCCGCCATCAGCGCCTGCAGCCGCGCCGCATCGCCGAACACCACCGAATCGCCGGCCGCGGCGGCCTGCCGCACGCGGTCGGGGTCGAGGTCCAGCGCCATGTAGGGAATGCCTTCGCGCTCGAGGATGCGCGCCAGGTTCTGGCCGCAGCGCCCGTAGCCGCAGATGATCACGTGCTTGGCGGTGTTGATGGTCTTGCGCGCGATGGATGTCATCTGCAGCGACTGCTGGAGCCAGTCGCTCGCCACCAGCTTGCGCACGATGGCGTTGGTGTACATCACGATGAACGGCGTGGCCAGCATCGACAGCACCATCGACGCCAGCACCGGGTTGGCCAGCCACGGCGGCAGCAGGCTGCGCTCCTGCGCGAGCGTCAGCAGCACAAAGCCGAACTCGCCCGCCTGCGCCAGGTAGAGGCCGGTGCGCAGCGACACGCCCGAGGTGGCGCCCAGCACCCGCGCCAGCACCGTCACCAGAACCAGCTTGAACGCCAGTGGTATCAGCAGCAGCACACCCACCAGCGCCCAGCGGTCCACCACGATGTGCCAGTCGAGCGACATGCCCACTGTGATGAAGAGCCCCAGCAGCACGTCGTGGAACGGGCGGATGTCGGTTTCGACCTGGTGCTTGTATTCGGTTTCGGAAACCAGCATGCCGGCGATGAAGGCACCCAGCGCCAGGCTCAGTCCGGCCAGTTCGGTGAGCCATGCCAGGCCGAGCGTGATCAGCAGCACGTTCAGGATGAAAAGCTCCTCGCTGCGCCGCCGCGCCACGAGCGTGAGCCACCAGCGCATGATGCGCGGCCCGCCATAGAGCAGCACGCCGATCAGCAGGATGGCCTTCACCGTCGCAAAGCCGAGCGCCTTCGCCAGCGCTTCGGGCGGCGCGCCGAGTGCGGGAATCAGCACCAGCAGCGGCACCACTGCCAAGTCCTGGAACAGCAGCACGCCCATCACCCGCTTGCCGTGCTCGCTTTCGAGTTCGAGCCGCTCGGCCATCAGCTTGACCACGATGGCGGTGCTGCTCATGGTGAGCGCGCCCGAGAGGGCCAGCGCCGTCTGCCAGCCCAGCCGCCAGGCCGGTGGCAGCTGCGAGGCGATCAAGAGTGCGCCGGCTGTGGCGAGGGTCATCGTCAGCAACACCTGCAGCAGGCCGAGTCCGAACACGTGCTTGCGCATGGCGCGCAGCTTGGGCAGGCTGAACTCCAGCCCGATGACGAACATCAGGAACACCACGCCGAATTCCCCCAGGTGGCGGATGGCTTCGGAGTTCTGCGCCAATGCCAGCGCATGAGGGCCGATCAGCACGCCGGCCGACAGATAGCCGAGCATCGGCGGCAGCTTCAGCGAGCGGCAGACCACGACGCCGATGACCGCGGCAAGCAAATACAACAGCGTGAGATCGAACGAAGACATGGCTGGATGCTAGAGCAATGTCCATGCCCCGCACGCGCCGCTTTCACCCGATGACGGCAGATCCCGAGCGCCCCGTAAAATCCGCCGATGAGTTCAGCCCCCCTGCCCCCCGTGGTCGACGCCGACGCCATCCTCGCGCGGGCCCGCGCCACCTTCGACATCGAGTCCGACGCCGTACTCGGCCTCAAGTCGCGCGTGGGCCCGAGCTTTGTCGAAGCCGTGCGCAAGGTCCTCGAAGTGCGCGGCCGCGTGGTCGTGATGGGCATGGGCAAGAGCGGCCACGTCGGCCGCAAGATCGCCGCCACCCTGGCCTCCACCGGCACGCCGGCCATGTTCGTCCACCCGGCCGAGGCAAGCCACGGCGATCTGGGCATGATCAAATCGGTCGACTTGGTTCTGGCCATTTCGAACAGCGGCGAGGTCGACGAGCTCACCGTGATCCTGCCCGTGGTCAAGCGCCAGGGCGTGCCCCTCATCGCCATGACCGGCCGCACCGATTCCACCCTGGCGCGCCACGCCGACATCGTGATCGACGCCGGCGTTGCCAAGGAAGCCTGCCCGCTCAACCTGGCCCCCACCGCGAGCACCACCGCGCAGATGGCGATGGGCGACGCACTGGCGGTGGCGCTGCTCGATGCACGCGGTTTCGGCTCCGAAGACTTCGCGCGCTCGCACCCGGGCGGTGCGCTGGGCCGCAAGCTGCTCACCCATGTGAGCGACGTGATGCGCTCGGGCGACGACGTGCCGCGCGTGGCGCCCACCGCAACACTCAGCGAATTGATGCGCGAAATGAGTTCCAAGGGCCTGGGCGCCACCGCCGTGGTCGACGCCAACGGCCGCGCTATCGGCATCTTCACCGACGGCGACTTGCGCCGGCAGGTGGAGACCGGCGGCGACCTGCGCGGCCTGACTGCCGCCGATGTGATGCACCCTGGCCCGCGCACGCTGCGCGCCGAGGCGCTGGCGGTCGAGGCTGCCGAGCTGATGGAAGAACACCGCATCACCAGCGTGCTCATCGTCGACCCCGCGGGGCATTTGATCGGCGCGCTCAGCATCAACGACCTGATGCGCGCGAAGGTCATCTGATGCCGCTCGACTTCCAGGCTGAAACCTTGCTCGCCGCGCAGGATGTGCGGGTGGCCTTCTTCGACATCGACGGCGTGCTGACCGACGGCGGCGTGTACTTCACCGAGCACGGCGAAACCCTCAAGCGCTTCAGCATCCTCGACGGCTACGGGCTCAAGCTGCTTCGCCTGGCCGGCATCACGCCGGCGGTGATCACCGGGCGCGACTCCAAGCCGCTGCGCGTGCGGCTCGAGGCGCTCGGCATCCAGCATGTGCGCTACGGCACCGAAGACAAGCTGCCCGCGGCCGAGGCCATGCTCGAACAGCTGGGCTTCGGCTGGCACCAGGCCGCGGCCATCGGCGACGACTGGCCGGACCTTCCGGTGCTGGCGCGCGTCGGCTTTGCGGCGGCGCCGGCCAACGCTCACGTGGAAGTGCGCGACGCCGTCAACTACGTTACCCGCGCGCGCGGCGGCGAAGGCGCGGCGCGTGAGTTCTGCGACTTGCTGCTGACGGCCTGCGGCCAGTACAGGCGCCTGCTCGACGCGGCACGAGGTCCCACGCAATGAGCCGCGCCTGGAACCTGCTGCGCGACGCCGTCGACCGCGCCACCATCTACCTGCCCATCATCCTGACGGCAGCCGTGGCGCTCGGCACCTACTGGCTCGTGCGCAACGCGCCCAAGCTGCTCGAGCCCACCACCAAGGCCGCGCCCACGCACGAACCCGACTATTTCATGCGCGGCTTCGTCATCAAGAACTACCTGCCCAACGGCGACCTGCGCAGCGAACTCCACGGCAAGGAAGGCCGTCACTACCCCGACACCGACACCACCGAAGTCGACGACGTGCGGGTGCGCTCCGTCTCGCCGCAGGGCTACACGACCCATGCCACGGCCAACCGCGGCCTGTCGAATTCCGACGGCAGCGAGATCCAGCTCTTCGGCAATGCCATCGTGATTCGCGATCCGGTCGTCGGCCCCAACGGCAAGGCCACGCCGCGCCTCGAGTTCCGCGGCGACTTCCTGCACGCGTTTCTCGACACCGAACGCGTGACCTCGAACAAGCCCGTCACGCTCATTCGCGGCACTGACCAGTTCACCGCTGACAACCTCGACTACGACAACCTGAGCGGGGTCGCCAACCTGACCGGGCGGGTGCGCGGCGTCCTGATTCCGTCGGCGGCCGCCTCCGGCGGCAAGCCGCGCTGAAGAAAAAATCACCGGAAGCCACCCCGCACCCATGAGTACGTCCCCGTTGGTCTTCATCACCGGTGCATCGAGCGGCATCGGCCAGGCCCTGGCCGCCCGCTTCCACGAAGCCGGCTACCGGCTGGCTCTTGTGGCACGGCGCACGGCGGAAATCGAAACCTGGGCGAACGCCCGCAATCTCGATCCGGCCAGCTACCAGATCTATAGCGCAGACGTCGCGCAGACCGACAGCATCCTTGCGGCCGGCGCTGCCTGCATCGAGCGCCAGGGCCTGCCCGACGTGGTCATTGCCAATGCCGGCATCAGCGTGGGCATCGACACCACGGAGCGGGACGACATCGACGTGATGGCGCGAACCTTTGCCACCAACAATGTCGGCCTGATGGCCACCTTTCACCCGTTTGTGGCGGCAATGAGGCAGCGCGGCAGCGGCCGGCTGGTCGGCATTGCGAGCGTCGCGGCCATTCGCGGCCTGCCGGGACATGGCGCCTATTGCGCCAGCAAGGCGGGCGTGGTCGCGTACTGCGAGAGCTTGCGCGGCGAGCTGCACAACAGCGGCGTCAAGGTCGTCACCCTCTGCCCCGGCTACATCGACACGCCGCTGACCCAAGGCAACCGGTACGGCATGCCCTTTCTCATGAAGGCGGAAGATTTTGCGGACCAGGCGGTGCGCGCCATCGAGGCCGGCACCAGCTACCGCGTGATTCCCTGGCAAATGGGCGTTATCGCCAAGCTCATGCGCATGCTGCCGAACGCCCTGCTCGACCGCGCCGTGCAAGGCAGGGCCCGCAAGAAGCGCAGCGGCGAAAGCTGAACCGCCCGCGGCCATTGCCGCGGCTGCGCGAGCGGATCCTTCGCGAGCGCCAAAAGAAAAAGGCTCCCGAGGGAGCCTTTTGCCTGTGTGGCTGGAATGCAGGGCTTAGTAGCCGCTGTTTCCGCCGCCGTAGCCGCCGCCGCCACCACCGCCGGAGCGGCCACCGCCGCCGCCACGGGGACCGGCACCGTAGGGGCTGCGGAAACCGCCATCGCCACCACCGCCGCCGCCACCACCACTGCGGCCACCACCACCGCCGTAGCCGCCGCCACCGGAACGGCCACCACCGCCGCTGCGATCGCCGCCACCACCACCGTAGCCGCCACCACCACCGCCGCCGCCGCCGTAGCCACCGCCACCACCGCCGCCATAACCACCACCGCCGCCATAACCACCACCGCCGCCGCCGTAGCCGCCGCCACCGCTGCGCGGGGGACGTGCTTCCATTGGGCGTGCTTCATTGACGACGACGCTGCGGCCGCCCAGGGGCTGGCCGTTCATGCCGTTGATTGCGGCTTGTGCTTCCGCGTCGCTGCCCATCTCGACGAAGCCGAAGCCCTTCGAGCGGCCCGTGTCGCGTTCCATCATGACCTTGGCGCTGGTCACCGAGCCGAATTGTCCGAAAGCCTGTTCGAGATCACCGTCGCGCACCGAGTAAGGCAGGTTGCCGACATACAGTTTGTTGCCCATCAAGGGACTCCTATAAACACATAGCAAGAAAAGCGATGGAGTCCCGAAAGCATCACTCAACCAAGAGCTGTCGAGTCGCGCGAAACTGACCGATCACCGAACTGCCGCCCCGGCAAAATGAAGAGGGAGGCTCGTGCATTATGGGTGAAATACACAAAATGCAAGCAGGAATTTGCTGCTTCCTGTAGGGCCTCCAAAAATTAAAAGAAGCTAGCGCCCGCTTACAAGAACAGCGCCGGAGGGGCCGCA
The DNA here is from genome assembly GCF_037204085.1 of Variovorax sp. CCNWLW235. Classification (NCBI taxonomy): domain Bacteria; kingdom Pseudomonadati; phylum Pseudomonadota; class Betaproteobacteria; order Burkholderiales; family Comamonadaceae; genus Variovorax; species Variovorax sp. CCNWLW235. The sequence goes on from NZ_JBBCBW010000003.1 coordinate 18,242, forward strand.
AAGCAGCAGGTAGAATCCGCCCCGTCATTGGGGAGTAGCCGCCTTCCACTGCGAGAAGGGCCCGCGTCAACAGACTTGTCCTGCCCCACACGGGACATGGCGCGTGCAGTGATTCACCTGGCGAGACCTTTGACCGTGCAACTTCGGGAATATGGCCGAAGGTGTTGCACGGTCAATTGCGTCCTTCGGCCCAAGGAACCCCTGCTCTCATGGAAGCTTTTCTCGTTGCAACCGGCGTGGTCGCGCTCGCCGAAATGGGCGACAAGACCCAGTTGCTTGCCCTCCTGCTGGCCGCACGCTTCAGAAAACCCTGGCCGATCGTGCTCGGGATCTTTGTTGCCACAGTCGTCAACCATGCCCTGGCGGGTGCCGTCGGCAACTACATCACCCATTGGCTTGGTCCCGACGTGCTGCGCTGGATTCTGGGCGGCTCGTTTGTCGCCATGGCCGCCTGGATGCTGATTCCGGACAAGCTCGATGCGGAGGACGCGCCCGCCGCCTCGCACTACGGCGTCTTCGGCACCACGCTCATCGCGTTCTTCCTGGCCGAAATGGGCGACAAGACCCAGATCGCCACCGTCATGCTCGCCGCCCGGTTCACCGACGCCTATATCTGGGTGGTCGCGGGCACCACGCTCGGCATGATGCTGGCCAATGCGCCCGTGGTCTGGCTGGGCGACAAGCTGGTGAAGCGGGTGCCGATCACGCTCGTGCACGGCATCTCTGCGGCGATCTTCCTCGTGCTCGGCATCGTGATGATCGTCGGCTGGTAATTCGGCGGAGCGATATACTGCCGGCTGCGCCGATTTGCTTCAGCTTGCGGGCGCTTTATAAATTCAGCTAAAGACAGTCAGTTGGCGAACAACCCGGCTCGTTTTTGGCGAGGCCGGGTTTTTTATTGATGTCGTCAACTTCTTTGGTCGTCTCTGCGCAGTCGATGCAGTTCGCGGGTCCGCTGGCCTTGCGCAGCGGCGCCTCGCTCGGCAGCTACACGCTCGCCTACGAAACCTACGGCACCCTGAATGCCGACCGCAGCAACGCGGTGCTGGTGTGCCATGCGCTCAACGCCTCGCACCATGTTGCTGGCGTCTATGAAGGCCAGGCCAGGTCCGAAGGCTGGTGGGACAACATGGTGGGCCCGGGCAAGCCGGTCGACACCAACCGCTTCTTCGTGATCGGCGTGAACAACCTCGGCTCCTGCTTCGGCTCGACGGGTCCGATGCACACCAACCCCGCCACGGGGCGCATCTACGGCGCCGACTTTCCGGTGGTCACGGTCGAGGACTGGGTCGATGCCCAGGCCGCGCTGCTCGACGCGCTCGGCATCCGCACGCTCGCGGCCGTGATGGGCGGCAGCCTCGGCGGCATGCAGGCGCTGTCATGGACGCTGCAGTACCCCGACCGCGTGCGCCACGCCGTGGTGGTGGCCAGCGCGCCCAATCTCACGGCCGAGAACATCGCCTTCAACGAAGTCGCGCGCCGCGCCATCGTGACCGACCCCGACTTTCACGGCGGCCACTTCTACGAGCACGGCGTCGTTCCCAAGCGGGGCCTGCGCATCGCGCGGATGATCGGCCACATCACCTACCTGAGCGACGACGTCATGAACGAGAAGTTCGGACGCATCCTGCGCAGCGCGGTCGAAGGCGAGCCCGCGGCGCTGGATTACCGCTATTCCACGCAGGAAATCGAGTTCCAGATCGAGAGCTACTTGCGCTACCAGGGGGACAAGTTCAGCGAGTACTTCGACGCCAACACCTACCTTTTGATCACGCGCGCGCTCGACTACTTCGACCCGGCACGCGCGCACAGCGGCAACCTCAGCGCTGCGCTTGCGAAGGCCACCGCCAAGTTTTTGCTCGTGAGCTTCAAGACCGACTGGCGCTTTTCGCCGGCGCGCAGCCGCGAACTGGTGAAGGCGCTGCTCGACAACCGCCGCAACGTGAGCTACGCCGAGATCGACGCGCCGCACGGGCACGATGCGTTCCTGCTCGACGATGTGCGCTACATGGGCGTGGTGCGGTCCTATTTCGAGCGCGTGGCGCTCGAAACCGAGGCCGAAGGGAGTGCAGCCCAATGAGCGATATCCAAACCCAGCGCCTCATCGCCAACTTGGTGCCCGAGGGCGCGCGCGTGCTCGACCTCGGCTGCGGCGACGGCGCCCTGCTCGACCTGCTGCAGCGCGAGCGCGGCTGCACCGGCTACGGCGTGGAAATTGCCGACGGCAACGTGCTGCAGTGCATTCGCCGCGGCGTCGACGTGATCCAGCTGAACCTGGACGAAGGCCTTGCGGTGTTCGACGACGCCACCTTCGACGTAGTGCTGCAGATCGACACGCTGCAGCACCTGCGCAATGCCGAGGTCATGCTGCGAGAAACCGCGCGCGTGGGCCGCATCGGCATCGTCGCGTTTCCCAACTTTGCCCACTGGCCCAACCGCATCAGCATTGCGCGCGGCCGCATGCCTGTGACGCGCCGCCTGCCCTACCAGTGGTACGACACGCCCAATATCCGGGTCGGTACCTTCAAGGACTTCGAGGTGCTGGCGCAAAAGAACAGTCTGCGCGTGCTCGATGCCTTCGGCGTGCAGGAAGGGCGCAGCGTGCGCTGGCTGCCCAACGCGCGCGCGAGCACGGCGGTGTTCAAGTTCGAGCGGGAGCGCTGAGCGCTTCCGCGCCCTGCAAAAGCGAACACGGCCGCCCCATGAGCTTCACGCTCTCGCAACCGGCGCACAGCGAACTGCTGGTCAAGAAGAGCCGCTTCATCGGTTGCGTGCAGCCGGTGGCCGACCGCGCTGCGGCGCTCGCCGTGGTGGCGGCGCTGCGCAATGAACACCCCGCCGCGGCGCATGTCTGCTGGGCGTTGATGGCAGGCGGCCAATCGGCGGCCAACGACGACGGCGAGCCGGGCGGCACCGCCGGACGGCCGATGCTCGAGGTGCTGCGGCACCAGCAGCTCGAAGGCGTGCTCGCCACCGTGGTCCGGTACTTCGGCGGCATCAAGCTGGGCGCGGGCGGGCTCGTGCGGGCCTACACCGATGCCGTCGCGCAGGCCTGCCTCGAAGCGACGCTGGTCCCTCTGGTGCGCCAGCGGCTGCTGCAATGCACCGTGCCCTATGCGCTCGAAGGGCTCGTGCGGCGCGAGATTGCAGCTGTGAGCGGTGCCTCGCTCATGGACGTGCGGCACGGCGATGCGGTGGAATTCGCATTCACGCTGCCCGAGCCCGACGCCAACGCTTTCATCGCCCGCCTCGACGATGCTGCGCAAGGGCGCGCCGTCTGGCCGCCGGCGTAAGCCGCCTCGCGGGCACCGCTGGAGGCGCTGCCATCCCCAGCACGCCGCGCGGCGCGAGCGCCACGGGTGCCTCATCGTCGTCCGGGCCGCGGCGCGCCATCTCGGCGGTAACGATGCCGGTAGGCACCGCCAGCACGCCCCAGCCCACCAGCATCATCACCGAAGCAATGGCGCGGCCGAGATCGGTCTTCGGCACCAGGTCGCCGAAGCCCACCGTGGCCATGGTCGAGATGGCCCAGTAGATCGCCACCGGAATGCTGGTGAAGCCGTGCACCGGGCCCTCCACCACGTACATCAGCGTGCCCATCACCAGCACCACGAGCATCACGAAGCCGACGAACACTGTGATCTTCCGGCGGCTGGCAGCCACGGCGGAGACCAGCGCGCGGTACTCCACCGAGTAGCGCGACAGCTTGAAGATGCGGAACACGCGCAAAAGCCGCAGCACGCGCACATCGATGAGGTAGGCGAGTTCGGGCGCGAACGCCACCAGGTACGTTGGCAGCAGCGCGAGCAGGTCGATCACGCCGTAGAAGCTCAGCGCATAGCGCATCGGCTTGTTCGCGCAGGCGAGCCGCGCAATGTACTCGAGCGTGAAGAGAATGGTGAAGCCCCATTCGAATGCATTGAACAGAGGCCGCCACTGGTCGCGGATCGATTGCACGCTGTCCAGAATGACCACCAGCACGCTGGTCACGATGACGGCGATCAGCGCCAGGTCGAAGAGCAGGCCAGCACGCGTGTCGGCCTCGAAGATCACGGTGAACAAGCGCCGTCGCCAGCCGCTTGCCGGCTTGTCGAAGCGCGCGTCGATGGTCGAGGAGATAGCCAGGGTCCGGGCAGCGGGAGCAGTGTTCGATCGGGTCATCTTGCAAGCCGGGAGGTCACGAAAGGGGGCATTGTCCAACCCGGCGGGGATTTATTCAGTTACGTTTCTTGCGCAATGAAGTGCCGCAGGCCATGGAGTGGTTCTTACGATAGCCCCTTTGTTGAGGAGCTCCCCTTTGGCTACACAGTCCCCATTTTTCGGCAAGCGTGATCGTGACACCGACTCGTTGACCTCCCGCCCCGCGCCGCTGGTGGGCTCGGGTACCAATCTCTCAGGTTCGCCCGTCAATCCTTCTTCCCTCACCGCACAGCAAGGCGGCCTGGCTCCGGCGGCCGCTCCCGCCGCCAAGGAAGGCGGCAGCAAGCTCACCGTCGGCCCCAACATCAAGCTCAAGGGCGTCGAGATCACCGATTGCGACACGCTCGTGGTCGAAGGCCTGGTCGAGGCGACCATGGATTCGCGCCTGATGCAGATCGCCGAGCAGGGCGAATTCAAGGGCTCGGCCGAAATCGACATCGCCGAAATCCGCGGCGTTTTCGACGGCAGCCTCACGGTGCGCGAAAAGCTCGTGATCCATTCGACCGGCAAGGTCACCGGCAAGATCCGCTACGGCAAGATCGTGATCGAAGAAGGCGGCCAGCTTTCGGGCGAAATCAGCTTCGGCGCCAAGCAGTCGCTGCAATCGGCCACCTGATCCATTTCTGACTTTTAGCTGTTACGCCGCCTCTTCGGGTGGCTTCCAGCCCAGGCGCTCCAGCAAGGCACCGGCCGCGGCCGGTGCTTTTTCTTTGGCGCCGTTGATGAAGTAGACGAACACGTCGCGCTTCTTCGGCGCTTCGGCCCATTGCTGCGCGCGTTCGGCCCAGCTGTCGAGTGCCTTCGGCGCATAGCCGGTCTTGAGCTTGGCATCGGCCATCATGAGCCGGGCGTACGCGAAGTCACCCTCGGGCTCTTCGAACGACGGAAACTTGTCGGCGTCGGTGAACACGGTCGACACCTTGTGCTTCTTCGCGAGCGCCCGGTAGGCGGGCGTGATGAAGCTCTCATGCCGCACGTCCATCACGTGGCGCAGCACGCGGCTGCCCTCCTTCTTGGGCAGCAGCTCCAGAAAGGCCTCGAAGTCTTCCGCATCGAACTGCTTGGTGGGCATGAACTGCCACACGATCGGCCCGAGCTTGTCGCCCAACTCGCTCACGCCGCTGTCGATGAAGCGCTTGATCGAGTCTTCCGCAGTGGCCAGCATCTTGCGGTTGGTCGAAAAGCGCGAGGCTTTCATGGAGAACATGAAGTCGTCGGGCACCTCGTCGTGCCACTTGCGAAAGGTCTCGGGCTTGAAGGTGCTGTAGTAGGTGCCGTTGATCTCGATGGCGCTGACCTTGCGGCTCGCATAGCGCAGCTCCTTCGCATGCGCGAGCCCCTTGGGATAGAAGTTGTCCCGCCAGGGCTCGTAGGTCCAGCCGCCGATGCCCACCTTGATATTTGCCTGGGTCCGAGTCGATGTTGCCTTGCTCACATTGCGCTCCGGGTTGAGATCGCCGCACTCTACGCGGGGTCGCGGCGAGGCGCAAAATGCGATTTTTCGTCACCCCCGCGGAGAACCCACCGATGAACGCCCCCCTGCACCGCGAAATGCCCGCCGGAACGCTCGACGCCGAGCGCGCCCTCTCCGATGTCACCGCCCAATGGGACGGCGACATCGTCAGGCAACTCACCGACTACATCGCCATTCCCGCCAAGTCGCCCGGCTTCGACAAGGACTGGTCGGCCAACGGCTACCTGGAAACGGTGCTGCGCAACGCGGCCGCTTGGGTCGAGGCGCAGAAGGTCGAAGGCCTGAAGCTGGAAATCGTGCGACTCGAAGGCCGCACGCCGGTGCTGTTCTTCGAAGTGCCGGCCACCGGCACCGACATGAGCGAGACCGTGCTGATGTACGGCCACCTCGACAAGCAACCCGAATTCACCGGCTGGCGCAACGACCTCGGCCCCTGGACGCCCAAGTACGAGAACGGCCTGCTCTACGGCCGCGGCGGCGCCGACGATGGCTATGCGGTCTACGCGAGCGTGGCGGCGCTGCAGGCGCTCAAGAACCAGGGCGCGGCCCATCCACGCATTGTCGGGATCATCGAGACCTGCGAGGAAAGCGGCTCCTACGATCTGCTGCCGTACGTCGATGCGCTGCGCCCGCGGCTGGGCAATGTGGAACTGGTGATCTGCCTCGACTCCGGCGCCGGCAACTACGACCAGCTGTGGCTCACCACGTCGCTGCGCGGCATGGCCAGCGGCACGCTCAAGGTCGAGGTGCTGACCGAGGGCATTCACTCCGGCGACGCGTCGGGCCTGGTGCCGTCGAGCTTCCGCATCATGCGGCAGGTGCTCGACCGGCTCGAAGACAGCGCCACCGGCCGCCTGCTGCCCGCGAGCTTTCATTGCGAAGTGCCGGCCGACCGCCTGGCGCAGGCCAAGGCCACCGCCGCCATCCTTGGCGAAGAGGTCTACAAGCGCTTTCCGTGGGCGCACTATGACTGCGGCGGCTCGACCATGTTCGCGCTGCCGACCACCACAGATCCGGTGGAAGCACTGCTCAACCGGACCTGGAAACCCACGCTGTCGGTTACCGGCGCCGAAGGCTTTCCGGCGCTGAAGGATGCGGGCAACGTGCTGCGCCCCTACACCGCGTTCAAGCTCTCGCTGCGCCTGCCGCCGTTGGTCGATGCGGCCGAGGCGGTGCAGAAGCTGAAGGCGCTGCTCGAGGACAACGCGCCCTACCAGGCGCGTGTCACCTTCGAAAGCGGCGGCGGCGCCACCGGCTGGAACGCGCCGACGATCACGCCCTGGTTCGAAGACGCGCTCAACAAGGCTTCGCAGGCGCACTTCGGCGCGTCGTGCGGCTATATCGGCCAGGGCGGCACCATTCCGCTGATGAACATGCTGAGCGCCGGTTTTCCCAAGGCGCAGATGATGGTTTGCGGCGTGCTCGGTCCGAAGAGCAACGCGCACGGGCCGAACGAGTTCCTTCATGTGCCCTATGCCAAGAAGCTGACGGCCGCCGTGGCCGAGGTGATCGCGGCCTTGCCGGCTGCGCACCGCACCGCCGCCGCTGAGCCGGCCGCCGCTTGACCGGACCTGCGCCGCAGCACGTTTCACTGCCCACGCCGGACGGCGAAACGCTGGCGCTGCGCCGCCTTCCCGCGGCCGGCGCGGCGCGTGCGGTGGTGGTCCTGGTGCACGGGCTCGGCGAGCACGCCGGGCGCTATGCCGGGCTTGCCGCGCGCCTGCATGAATGGAACTTCGCGGTGTGGGGATACGACCACCACGGCCACGGCGAATCGTCGGGCGCACGCGGCGGTTTGCCGGGCGAGCTGCGGCTGGTCGAAGATCTTGCGCTGGTCATCGACGACGCTCGCCGCGAGAACGCCGGCCTACCGCTGGTGCTGCTGGGCCACAGCCTGGGCGGGCTGGTCGCGGCCAGCCTGGTGTCGCGCGAGGTTCGGCCGGTGGATGGGCTGGTGCTGTCGTCCCCGGGGCTCGATCCCGGCCTGAGCGCTCTACAGAAGGCGCTGCTCGCGGTGCTGCCGCGCATTGCGCCGAACCTGCGTGTCGGCAACGGGCTCGACGACAACTTTCTTTCGCACGACCCGGCCGTCGTGCGGGCCTACCGCGCCGATCCGCTCACGCATGACCGCATCGGCAGCCGGCTGGCGCGTTTTCTCGCGCACGAAGGCGCGGCCATCCAGCAGGCCGCGCCGCATTGGCACGTGCCCACGCTGTTGATGTATGCGGGCGACGATCATCTCGTGAAGCCGGCCGCGAGCCGTGCCTTTGCTGCTGCGGCCGCGGCCGCGGCCGGTGGCATGGTCGAGGCGCATTGCTTCGAGGCCATGTACCACGAGATATTCAACGAGTTGGATGCCGGGCCCGTGTTCGCCGCGCTGCAGCGGTGGCTCGACACGCGCTTTCCGCCCCGCTGAGCGGGGTTCAGGCGTTTGCGGCGGCCTCGCGCCGGCGGGACTTCGCAAGCCACAGCAGCCCGGCGCCCGTGAGCACCACCGGCACCAGCGAACCGTAGTTCAACAGCTGCCAGCCCTGCGTCGTGACCAGCACACCCGAGGCGAACGAGGTCAGTGCCACTGTCGCGAACACGCAGAAGTTGAGCGCGCCCTGCGCCCGGTCTCGTTCTTCCGCGGTGTAGACCGTGAGCGAAAGGGTCGTGCTGCCGGTGAACAGGAAGTTCCAGCCCACGCCCAGCAGGCACAGCGCCACCAGGAAATGCTGAAGCTCCACACCCGACAGCGCGACGGCAATGCAGCCGAAGTTGAGCGCAACCCCCACGCCCATCACCGGCAGCGCACCGAAACGGCGGATCAGGTGGCCGGTGAAGAAGCCGGGCGCGAACATGCCGATCACGTGCCATTCGAGCACCAGTGCGGCATCGGAGAAAGGCAGGCTGCAGATCTGCATCGCAATGGGTGTGGCGGCCATCAGCAGGTTCATCACGCCAAAACCCAACGCACCCGCCGCGGCCGCCACGATGAACACCGGCTGGCGGATGAGCTGCGACAACGTCCTTCCACCCATGGCCTGCTGGCGTGTGAGCGGGGGCGGAAATTCAATGAAGCGCATGAACACCATCGACAGCAGCGCCACCGCCGCCAGCGCAATGTAGGCACCCGCAAACGGCACGGCGAACATTTCGCGCGTGGCCGTGGCGAGGTTGGGCCCCGCCACGGCGCCGATCAGCCCACCGGCCATCACCAGCGACACTGCCTTCTCGCGCCACGCCGGTGCCGCGAGTTCGGCGGCTGCAAAGCGGTAGAGGCCGGCGTTGGCGTTGTAGTAGCCGGCCACCACGGTGGCAAAGCACAGCAGCCAGAAGTTCTTCGAAACCACCGCGAACGCGCACAGCAAGGCCGATCCGAGCCCGACCGCCAAGCCGATCTGGAACGACCCGCGCCGGCCGAAGCGCTGCTGCGTGCGTGCCACCAGCCCGGTGGTCAGCGCACCGCCCACCACATAGCCCATGATCGGCAGCGTGGCCATCCAGCCGCGCGGCGCAATGCTCAGGCCCACCAAGCCGTTGATGGCAATGAACGTGACGTTGTTGGTCAGGAACAAGCCCTGGCAGATGGCAAGCAGCCAGAGATTGCGGTTCATCGGAAGAAGGTGGAAGCAGGTTGCGGCATGAAGGCTGAGGTTCTACGTGATTCGCCCCGGATGCGCCAGCCAAAAAAAAGCGCCCTCGCGGGCGCCTTAGTTCTTGTGAGCAAATTGGCTTACAGCTGCTTGTTCTGCAGCAGGCTGCTTAGCGAACCCAGGAGGTCGTTCGGAGTGTCGAGGCCTTGCTCCGGCACCTTGCCTTGCGGCGTGAGCTGGTCGATGAGGGTGGGCAACATGGCCGCCAGCATGGGCAGCAGCGTTTGCGCATTGATGCCGAGCTTGGAAGCGATGTTGGCGATGGTGTCGCTGCCCAACGCGTCTTGCAGCTGCCCGCCGGAGACCGGCTGGTTTTCTCCCTTGCCGATCCACGAGCCGATCACGTCGCCCATGCCGGCCTGTTCGAACTTGGAGACCAACCCTCCCAGGCCGCCTTGGCCGCCGTTATTGGCTAGCAGGCCGCCCAGCGCGCCGGCCAGGCCGCCGAGATCTCCCAAGCCGCCGATGCCGCCGCCTTGTGGCTGCTGCTGTTGGGCAGCGCCTCCCAGCACTTGGCCGAGTACCGAATCGAGCATTCCCATGGACGTTTCCTTGGTGTGTGACAGAACTGCCGGCATTGTCGCCAGCAAGATGAGCTGCGAGCGAAAGGGGTTGCCCACTTTCGAGCGCGCAGCGTGACAAATTACTTGGTGCGCGCCGCGCGCTTCGGCAGCAATGCGGGGCTGACCCCCTGCACGCCGACCAGGCCGAGCACAGTCACCAGCGAATTCTGCGCGCCTTTCCATGCGTCTGTCACGTCGATCGATTCGCTCAAAGCGTGAAAGCCGGTCGACTTGCCGCCTCCGCCGATGATGATGGCTGGAATGCCGTACGACATCGGCACATTGGCGTCGGTGCTGCCGCCGCGCAGCAGCGTCTTGTGGCCGAAGGCGGTGTTCGAGCGGATGGCCGCTTCCACGATCACCGAATCGGAAGGCGTGCGGCCGCCGGGCCGGTCGCCGATCAGCTTGTTGCTGGCGCTCAGCGTGGACACGTTCCAGCGCTTGTTTTCCTCGGCCACGGCCTCGTCGATGGCCGCAAGGATCTTCTTCTCGGTTTCGAGCAGCGACGCCATGTCGTCCGAGCGAATGTCGATGGCCATGCGCGCATCCGGTGCAATGGTGTTCACCGAGGTGCCGCCGCCCACGGTGCCGACCGTGAAGGTGGTCTTCGGAAAGCTGGGCGTGCGCACTTCTGCGATCTTGGCGATGGCGCGGCCCATGCCGTGGATGGCGCTCGGCACCTGGCCGAATGCGGCAAAACTGTGCCCGCCCGGGCCCTTGAACGTGACTTCATAACGGTGGCTCGCGGTGCCGAGAATCAGCACGTTGCCATCGGGCGAAGGCTCGAGCCCCACCATGCCGTCGATGTCCAGGTTGTCGCGGAAGATCGCCTTCATGCCGCGCAGGTTGCCGAGTTCTTCCTCGCCGACATTGGCAACGAACAGCAGGTCACCGACCGTCTGCACCTTGTTGTCGTTGAGCACCTTGAGCCATGACAGCAGCACCGACAGGCCGCGCGTGTCGTCGGCGATGCCGGGCGCGTGCAGTTTGCCGTCGCGCTCCTTCACCTTCACATCGGTGCCGGCGGGAAACACGGTGTCGAGATGCGCCGAAATGAGCAGCTTGGGGCCGTTGCCGGTGCCTTTGCGCAGGCCGATCACGTTGCCTTCGGCATCGATCTTCGCGTCAGTGAGGCCGAGCGCCTTCATGCGCGCCAGGAAAGCTTCGGCGCGCTTCTGCTCCTTGAAGGGAGGCGCCTCGATCTCGGTCAGCATCTTCAGGTCTTCGATCGAACGGTCGTGGTCGGCCTTGACTGCGTCGAGCAGCTTCTGGATCGAAGGCGCCGCTGTCAGCTGCGTAAAGGCCTTGTCCACCTCAGGAGCGACTTGCGCGGGCGTGGGCGCCACGGCAGTGTTCTGAGCCTGCGCCCCCTGGGCGGCGAAGAGCATGGCCAGCACAAGGGGAGCGAGGGGCGCAAATCGGAGCGCGCGTGGCGAGCGAAGCATGACGTGAAGATCCTTCTCTGGTTGTGATGAATGGGTGAAGCAAGCATTGTTCCGCAACTTGCACCCCGGGCGGGCCGCGCTAGTGACCGGCCAGCGATACCAGCGCAGCGAGGGCCGCGGTTTCCGCGCGCAGCACGCGGGGGCCGAGCGTGACCGGCGCAAAGCCGCACGCGAGCGCCTCTTGCTCTTCAGCGGCACTCAGGCCGCCTTCGGGACCGCTCAGCACCAGCACGCTTCGATCGGCCGGAGCCGACTCAATGGCGTCGGCCAGGCGGCGCGTGCCTTCGGCCAGGCTCAGGATGAGGCGCAGCGCCTCCTTGCCTGCCGCTGCGTCGATCCACGCCGAGGGGCTCGAGAAAGACCGCACCGGATGAATCACCGGCACGCGGTTGCGGCCACATTGCTCGCAGGCCGCAATGGCAATCGCTTCCCAATGCGCCCTCTTCTTCTCGGCACGCTCGCCCGAAAGGCGCAGCACGCCGTGGGCGGTCGCCAGGGGCTGGATGCTTGCGACCCCCAGTTCGGTGGCCTTTTCGACCAGCCAGTCCATGCGTTCGTTGGCCGGCATGCCGACCGCGAGATGCACCGCGCGCGCAGCTTCGCGCTCCGCCGGCGTGTGGACGCCGACCGTGACGGAAACGTCGCTGCGCCCCATGCGCTCGACCGTGGCCGCGTATTCGCCGCCGGAACCGTTGAACAGTGTGAGTGCATCGCCGGGCTGCATCCGCAGCACCTGCACGTGGCGCGCGGCGCCGGGCGGCAGGGCCAGTGTGGCGCCGGCGGCCAGCGGCACCGGGCAATGAAAGCGGGGCATCTAGACCCTGCCGTAGGCAAAGCCGGTGATGGCCGAGTTGCCTTCGATTTCATCGATCACGCGCAGCAGCGGGGTCAGCTCCATGTAGCGGCTGGCTGTGGAGCGGATGTAGGCGATGAAACGCGGCGTGTCCGCCAGGTAGCGCGGTTTGCCGTCGCGCAGCGTCAGGCGGGCGAAGATGCCGGCGACCTTGAGGTGGCGCTGCAGGCCCATCCATTCGACGGAACGATAGAAAGCGCCGAAATCCGCGTCAACCGGCAGCTTGGCCTTGCGGGCGGCTTCCCAGTAGCGGATGGTGACGTCGAGCACGAATTCTTCGTCCCAGCTCAGGAAGGCGTCGCGCATCAGGCTGGCGATGTCGTAGGTGATCGGCCCGTAGACCGCGTCCTGGAAGTCGAGCACGCCCAGGTCGGCAGCCGAGCCGCCGCCGGGCCGCCCCAAGGCGGCGAGCGCCCCCTCGGGGGGCAGCGAGGACACGCCAGTGCCGAGAGTGGGGGCCACATTCACCATCAGGTTGCGCGGCATGAAGTCGCGGTGGACGTAGACACTGGGCGCTGCCAGGTTGCTCTCGACGATGAGCTTGAAGCTGCGCTCGAGCCGCTCCTTGAGCTGGCCTTCGACGGCAATGCCGCGGTGGCGGCCGATGTACCACTCTGGGAAAAGCGCCAGCTCCCGCTCGAGCAACGCCCTGTCATAGGGCGGCAGCACGTCCGGCCTGGAAGCCAGTTGCCAGCGGATCAGCGCGTCGATCGCTTGGTCGTAGAGCGGACGGCTCGCGTCGGGCTTGGCCGGGTCGATCACGTCGAGCATGGTCTGGTGGCCGAGATCGTCGAGCAGCAGAAAGCCGTTGGGCCGGTCCCACTCGAGCACGCGCGGCGCCGTGACGCCGGCTTCGGCCATCAGGCGGGCGATGTGCACGAACGGCTCGCTGTTCTCCTTGTCGGGCGGCGCATCCATCACGATGCGGGTGCCGGCGGCCTCCGCGGTGTCGACACGGAAGTAGCGCCGAAAGCTCGCATCGGCCGACGCGAGGCGCACGGTGCCAGGCAGCAGGCGGTGCGCGCCGGCAATGCCGGCCAGCCAGCCTTCGAACACTGCGGCGCGCTGCGGATCGGCCCAGAGAATGGGGTTGGCAGGGGGTGCGGGCTCTGTGGCCGGGGACGGGGGTGCTGTCATGGATAATCGATTCTACAAATCCGCCTGGCGCGGCAACTCCTGCGGTCCTCCCTGGTCGAACAGAGTTGCCGCCGGCTCCTGCAACCTGCCGGCCTGCCGCGCCGTCCTCCCGACGATCCTTCGTTCCTGACCGATGCCTACGATCCAAAGCTCCCACGTTTGGCACCTTGTGCACTCGCAGCCCTCCTCGGGGAGACTGCGGTCCTTCTCCGGAACGATGCGGCGGGGCGCTTGATGAGCCGACGTGCTGCTGCCTTGCGGCGTTCCGGTCCGCCGCTGCCATTGGCGTTGCTGTCGCTGGCGCTTCTGCACGCGCACGGCGCGTCCGCGCAGCCCGCAGGCGGTCTGGACGGTCCGCTGGTGCTCAAGCGCACGCCGCAACTGACCGAAACACTGCCTCCCGCCGAGCGCAGCCAGCTGCCGAGCCTGATCACCGGCGACCGCCTGTCGGGCCGGCAGGACCTGGAGACCGTGGTCGAAGGCAATGCCACGCTGCGGCGCGGCGAAGTCGCCATCACCGCCGACCGGCTCGAGTACTACCAGCCCGACGACCGTGCCAAGGCGCGCGGCAACGTGCGGGTGAACCAGGCCGGCAACGTATACGAAGGCCCCGAGCTCGAACTCAAGCTCGAGACCTTCGAAGGCTTCTTCAACAATGTGCGCTACAGCTTTCTCGCCACCGGCGGGCACGGCGAGGCGCAGCGCATCGATTTCGTCGACAGCAGCGTGTCGGTGGCCCGAACCGCCACCTACACCACCTGCCGCCGCGAAGACTACCCGGGCTGGATGCCGGCCTGGCTGCTGACCGCGGCCACCATGACCACCGACACCGAGGAAAATGTCGGCGTGGCCACCAATGCGCGGCTGAGCTTCATGGGCATCAGCACGCCGCCGCTGCCGAGCGTGAGCTTTCCGCTGTCGAGCGAGCGCAAGAGCGGCCTGCTGCCGCCCACGATCGGCATCGACAACACCAACGGCATCGAGATCTCGCAGCCGTACTACTGGAACATCGCACCCAACCGCGATGCCACGTTCACGCCCACGCTGATGAGCAAGCGGGGCCTCAACCTGGGCTCGGAATTCCGCTATCTCGAGAAGGGGTACGACGGCAGCATTCGCCTCGACTTCATGGGGAGCGACCGCCTTGTGGGCCAGCGCTACAACGAGTTGCGCGCCAGCCAGCTTCAGCAGCTCGCCAATGGGGAAATCCAGGCCAAGGACCTGACCGCGGCGCCCAACAGCAGCAAGCGCTGGGGCATCTGGGGCACCCATCACCAGGAGTTCAACGCCAAGGCGCTGGGCCTGGATTCGCTGTCGGCCAACATCAACATCAACCGCGTCAGCGACGACGACTACTGGCGCGACTTCACGCGCACGCCCACGCTGGCGCAGCGGCAACTCCCTAACGAAGCGGCGCTCAATTGGGCCAAGGGCGACTGGAGCGGCATCCTGCGCACCACGCGCTACCAGACGCTGCAATACAACCTCTCGCCGATCGTGCCGTCGTACGACCGGATGCCGCAGATCACCGCGAACTACGCCAAGTACGACTGGCACGGCTTCGACGTGGGGCTGAACCTCGACTACACGCGTTTCCGGGTCAACAGCATCCTGAGCGGCCAGCCCGGCTTCGACGTCAACCAGCAGTCGCAGCCCGACGGGGACCGCGCCTTTGCGCAGGCAACCATCAGCCGACCGTTCATCACGCCGAGCTCCTTCGTCATTCCGAAGCTGCAGCTGCACGCGACTTCGTACAACTACTACCTGCCGCAAGCGGACATTCCGAAGCTCACCGTCAACGGGATCACGTATGTCAACGGCGTGCCTTACAACCCGAATTCGCTGTACTTCTTCCCGACGTCGAGCAGCCGAACGGTGCCGACCTTCAGCCTCGACAGTGGCCTGATCTTCGAGCGCGACGCAAGCTACTTCGGCCGTGCCTTCCGCCAGACCCTGGAACCGCGCGCGTACTACGTCTACACGCCGTACCGCAACCAGAGCATGCTGCCGAACTACGATTCGGCCGCCAACGACTTCAGCTTTGCGACGATCTATACCGAGAACGCGTTCTCGGGCAACGACCGCATCTCCGACACCAACACGCTCACGCTCGGCGTGACCTCCCGCCTGATCGACCCCGATACGGGCGTCGAGGCGGCGCGCTTCGGCATTGCGCAGCGGCTGCGCTTCAGCGACCAGAAGGTCACGCTGCCGGGCGGCGTGCCGGTCACCGACCGCGCGAGCGACCTGCTGGTGGGCGGCCAGATCAACTGGACGCCCAAGTGGAGCCTGGACACCGTCGTGCAATACAACCCCGACACGCAAAGGTCCACGCGTTCGGCCATCAGCGCGCGCTACAACCCCGAGCCATACCACAATCTCAGCGCCGCCTTCCGCTACCAGGCGCCCAGCACCCCGACCGCCACCGACGGCAACAAGTCGATCGACGTGGGCTGGCAGTGGCCGCTCAACGACCTGTGGGGCGACAAGGGCAAGGACCTCGGCCCGGGCAAGGGCCAGGGCGGCGGCCGCTGGTATGCGGTGGGCCGGCTCAACTACAGCCTGCAGGACAAGAAACTCACGGACGGCGTGCTCGGCTTCGAGTACGACGGCTGCTGCTGGATCGGCCGCGTGGTGCTGCAGCGCGTGACCACCGGGCAGGTGACGGCCAACACCCGGATCATGTTCCAGCTCGAATTCGTCGGATTTTCTAGCATCGGATCGAGTCCCATGCAGGCACTGCGGCAAAACATCCAGCGCTATCAGCCCCTTCGCGAGCCCACCGAGGCGCCGAGCCGCTTCACCAATTACGACTGAGACGATTGAGCAACGCCATGAAACACATCCGTTCCATCCTTACCCTGAGCTGCCTCGCGGCGCTGGCCGCAACGTCGGGTGCGCAGGGCCTGCGTTCCGGCGGCGGGGGCATCACGGACATCATGCGGGCGGGGCCGCGCCTTGCGCCTCCGGTGCCGCGCAGTGCCCCTTCCACGGCGGCGCCCGTGCAGCGCTCGGCCGAGTACATCGTCGCGCTGGTCAATTCCGAGCCCATCACCAATACCGAGGTGCAAACGCGCGTCACGCGCCTCGTTCGCGAAAACCCCGAGGCCGAGCGCGTGCCCCGCGCTGAACTCACGCGCCTCGTGCTCGACCGCCTGATCTCCGAGCGCGCTCAGCTCCAGTTGGCGAAGGAAAACGGCATCAAGGTGGACGATCTGGCGATCGACCAGGCTGAACAGACCGTGGCACGCCAGAACGAACTCAGCGTTGAAGAGTTGCGTCGCCGCGTGGCGGCTGAAGGCATTACGGCGCGCCAGTTCCGCAACGACCTGCGCGACCAGTTGCTGCTCACACGCCTGCGCGACCGGGAAGTCGAGTCGAAGGTCAAGATCAGCGATGCCGAGGCCGACGAATACCTGCGCGACCAGCGCAATTCGCCCACCAAGGCCGCGGCCCTGCAGAACATCAATCTCGCGCAGCTGCTCGTCGCCGTGCCCGAGAACGCCACCGATGCGCAAGTCGCCACCCTGCAGCAGAAGGCCCAGGGTCTTGCGCAGCGCGCCCGGTCAGGCGAAGACTTTGCCAAGCTGGTGCAGGAAAACTCCGATTCGCCCGACCGCGCCAACGGCGGCGCCATCGGCATGCGCAGTGCCGACCGCTATCCGACCCTGTTCGTCGAAGCGACCCAGTCGACGCAGGTCAACGGCATTGCCGGCCCCATCCGATCGGGTGCGGGCTTTCATGTGCTGAAGGTGCTGGCCAAGGCCCAGTTGGGTGCCATGGATGCAACCGTTACACAAACCCAGGTGCGCCACATCCTGCTGCTCAACGACCCCAAGCGCACGACCGCGCAAGCGGTGGCGCAGCTGGCCGAATTCAAGCGCCGCTTGCAAGCCGGCACGGCCGACTTCGCCGGCCTGGCGCGCGACAACTCGCAAGACGCCAGCGCAAAGGAAGGCGGCGATCTCGGCTGGTCGCGCCCGGGCCAGTTCGTGCCCGAGTTCGAAGAAGCCATGGACCGGCTCGCACCGGGCCAGATCAGCGATCCCGTGGTGTCGCGCTTTGGCGTCCACCTGATCCAGGTGGTCGGCCGCCGCGAATCCAAGCTCACGCAGGCCGAGCAGCGCGAAGCCGCACGGGCCGTGCTGCGCGAGCAGCGGGTCGAGGAAGCCTTCACCACCTGGGTGCAGGAAGTGCGCGCGCGCGCCTACGTCGAATACCGCGAGACGCCCCAGTCCTGATGGCACATATCGCCAGGAAGCGGTTCGGGCAGCATTTCCTGTCCGACGGCGGCATCATCGATGCGATCGTGCACGAGATCGCACCGCAGCCCGGCGATGCCATGGTCGAGATCGGGCCGGGGCTCGCGGCGCTCACGCAGCCGCTGGTCGAACGGCTGGGGCGCCTGACGGTGGTCGAGCTCGACCGGGACCTGGCCAAGCGCCTGCGGGACCATCCGCAGCTCGACGTCATCGAATCCGATGTTCTCAAGGTCGATTTCGCCGAACTGGCCACCCGGTTCCCGACGCCGCTGCGCGTGGTCGGCAACCTGCCCTACAACATCTCAACTCCGATCCTGTTTCATCTGCTGAGCTTCGCGCACCTGATTGCCGACCAGCATTTCATGCTGCAGAAGGAAGTGATCGACCGCATGGTCGCCAAGCCCGCCACGTCTGACTACAGCCGCCTGAGCGTGATGCTGCAGTGGCGCTATGAGATGGAAAACGTGCTATTCGTGCCGCCGGAGAGCTTCGATCCGCCGCCGCGTGTCGACAGCGCCGTGGTGCGGATGGTGCCGCTGGCGCAGCCGCCGGCTGTCGACGCCGCCCGGCTTGGTGAGATCGTGCAGGTCGCCTTCAGCCAGCGCCGCAAGATCATGCGGCATACCCTGGGCCGGTGGCTCGAAGAGCACGGCTTTGCGGGCGAATTCGACGCCCAGAGACGGGCCGAGGAAGTGCCGGTGGCCGAATACGTGGCCTTGGCGCAGGCGGTGCCTCCCGAGCCCAAATAAAAAAGCCCGTCGAGACGGGCTTTTTTCTTGCGCCTGGGGCGAGAGCTTTAAGCCGCCGCCAGCCAGTACCCCGCATTGAAGGGGCTGCTCATGCGCAATGCGAGCGGCGAAACGTCGACCAGTTTATCGGTCGGCATTTTTTCGCCTTCCGGCTCCGTGCCGGTTGCCGCGGCAGCTGTGCCGCCGTTGATTTCGATGCCATCGAGTGCTGCGCCGTTCGGCTGAGCCTCGTTCGCCCGTTCTGCTTGGCTGGTGTGTGCAGAACGGGCTACAGAAAAGAATAGAAGCACCGGAACGGGACCTTCCGGTCTCCCCAGTAGTCGGAGGCGTCGCGGAAGATGTCGAGCAGCTGCTCGCGCGCTTCCTTGTCGAACTTGGCGTTGGCCGGGATCTGTTCGAGCACGATGACGAAACCGGGCTGCGGGCCCGATTTATGCAACGGGTCGGTCATGCAGTCGTACAGCGCGTCGAAATTCTTGCCGAAGTGCGCCGGAAAGGTGAACTGCTGCGCGATGAGGTCGAGAACGTCCTGCTTGGTCTGGGCATTGCCCAGGTTGGCGTACAGGAAGTGCTGGCCTGCTGCGTTGGCGGCTTCCTGCAGGTCGTTCACGCGGAACGCACGAATCGATTGCACGATGTTCGGGCGTACGGCACGAAGGGATAAGGTCATCTCCGCTGGTCTTTCCATAGTCATCATCATTTCTTCGGGGCGCTTGGGGGCGCCGCTCAAGTCGTTGTCATCGCTCATGGTGCAATCCGTCTGAAACTCGCGTAGTGGTCTGCCGTGTACCAGCAGGCCTCGGGTGTGGTGCGCTGTTCACCGCCGCAGACAATGCGCCGTGCACCGCGATCGCGCGAGCCGGGTGTTGCCACCGTGTACTCGCGGTAGTGACCGCGCCGCGCGGGCGGCAAAAGACGCTCGCGATTGCCAAATACAGTGCCGTCCTTTTCGTATCGGAAGGGGCCGCCACTCAGGATGGCTTCGTAGGTTCGCTGGCCCTGAACCGGCAATTCGGACAGTGCGATCGATTCCTGGGCGGGCTTTCCGGTGCCGAACCACTCGCGGCGGGCCTCGGCCCCCGTCGCCAACGCCGCCAGCACAAAGCCGGTGAGCGCAAACTTAGTGACAGAGGACGTGATCGAGGCGTAAGCCGCCATGGGGCACCACAAGAAAAGAGCGGGGGGTTCCGAATTGGCGGATAAACCTTGGGGTTAACCCGCAAATTCAAGCCCGCGAGTGTGCACCACGCTGGCGAAAATAGCAAGCGACTGCCCAAAGTTTGAGCAGTGCGAAGGGGCGGAGAGTGGCTGATTAAGTGGGCAGCCACTCTCGCCAGATGGCCTATCGCTCCGCGTTTGCGTCAGCGACTGTCAAGGCTGTCATGTTCACGATGCGCCGAACAGTTGCGCTGGCCGTGAGAATATGCACAGGTTTGGCGGCACCGAGCAGCACCGGGCCGATGGCGATATTTCCGCCTGCCGCGGTCTTGAGCAGGTTGTAAGAAATATTGGCTGCATCGATGTTCGGAAAAACCAACAGATTGGCGTCGCCCGCGAGCGCGCTGTGCGGCATGACGACCGCGCGCTGCTTGCTGTCGAGCGCCACGTCGCCGTGCATTTCGCCGTCCACTTCCAGCCAGGGCGCCTGCACGCGCAGCAAGTCGAGCGTCTTGCGCATCTTGACCGCGCTGGGCTCGTTGCTGGTGCCAAAGTTGGAATGCGACAACAACGCGGCCTTGGGCTTGAGGCCGAAGCGCATCATTTCCTCGGCCGCCATGGTCGTGATTTCGGCCAGCTCCTCGGGCGAGGGGTCATAGTTGACGTGGGTGTCGACCAGGAACACCTGGCGGTCGGGCAGCAGCAGGCCATTCATGCAGGCGTACACCGGCACGTCCTGCGGGGTGCTTTCGCAGCCGCCCGGGCGCTTGCCGATCACCTGGTCGATGTAGTGCAGGTGGATCAGCGTGGTGCCCCAGGTGCCGCAGATCATGCCGTCGACCTCGTCCTTGTGCAGCAGCATGGCGCCGATCAGCGTCAGGCGGCGGCGCATCTCGATCTTGGCGGTTTGCACCGTCTGGCCCTTGCGCTCCGTCATGCGGTGGTAGGTCTGCCAGAAGTCGCGGTAGCGATGGTCCTGCTCGACGTTGACGATGTCGTAGTCGAGCTCTTCCTTGAGGCGCAGGCCGAACTTCTCGATGCGCTGCGCAATGATGGCCGGGCGGCCGATCAGCGTGGGGCGCGCAATGCCTTCGTCCACCACGATCTGCGCGGCACGCAGGACGCGCTCTTCCTCGCCCTCGCAGTACGCCACGCGCTTCTTCTGCGCCCGCTTGGCGGCGTCGAAGATCGGCTTCATGGTGGTGCCAGACGCATACACGAAGCTCTGCAGGCGGTCGCGGTAGGCGTCCATGTCCTTGATGGGACGCGTGGCCACGCCGCTTTCCGCCGCGGCCTTGGCCACCGCCGGAGCGATCTTCATCATCAAACGCGGATCGAACGGCTTCGGAATGAGGTATTCAGGGCCGAAAGACAGCTTTTCGCCGACGTAGGCGGCAGCCACGCGCTCGCTCTGCTCGGCTTGCGCCAGGTCGGCAATGGCGTGCACAGCCGCAATTTCCATCTCGTCGGTGATCGTGGTGGCGCCCGAGTCGAGCGCGCCGCGGAAGATGTACGGGAAGCACAGGACGTTGTTGACCTGGTTCGGGTAATCGGTGCGGCCCGTGGCCATGATCACGTCGGGGCGCACCGCGTGGGCGTCTTCGGGTGAAATTTCGGGGTTCGGGTTGGCCAGCGCAAAGATCACCGGGCGGGGCGCCATCTTGGCCACCATGGCGGGCTTGAGCACGCCGCCTGCCGACAGGCCCAGGAACACGTCGGCACCTTCGATCACCTCGGCCAGCGTGCGCGCCGTGGTTTCCTGCATGTACTGGCGCTTGTCGTCGTCCATGAGCTCTTCGCGGCCTTCGTAGACCACGCCGGCCAAGTCGGTCACGAACACGTTCTCGCGCTTCAGGCCCACCTTGAGCAGCAGGTTCAGGCAGGCCAGCGCCGCGGCGCCTGCGCCGGAGGTGACCAGCTTGACCTGGGTGATGTCCTTGCCCGCCACTTTCAGGCCGTTGAGCATGGCCGCCGCCACCGTGATGGCCGTGCCGTGCTGGTCGTCGTGGAACACCGGGATCTTCATGCGCTTGCGCAGTTCGCGCTCGACGTAGAAGCAGTCAGGGGCCTTGATGTCTTCCAGGTTGATGGCGCCGAAGGTCGGCTCCAGCGCAGCGATCACCTCGACCAGCTTGGCCGGGTCTTTCTCGTCGATCTCGATGTCGAACACGTCGACCCCGGCGAACTTCTTGAAAAGCACGCCCTTGCCTTCCATCACCGGCTTGGCGGCCAGCGGGCCGATGTCGCCCAGGCCGAGCACGGCGGTGCCGTTGGTGATTACCGCCACCAGGTTGCCGCGTGCCGTGTACTTGAAAGCGTTGGCCGGGTCCTTGACGATTTCCTCGCAGGGCGCGGCCACGCCGGGTGAATAGGCCAGCGACAGGTCGCGCTGGTTCACCATCTGCTTGGTCGCGGCGATGGCAATCTTGCCCGGCACCGGAAGCTCGTGGTACTCGAGGGCGGCGCGCCGCAACTCGGCGCGCTTGTCTTCGGGCGTAGGGGTCGATGAGTTCGTCGAATCGGACATGTGCCGTTGCTCCTGGTGGCGCTTCTTCTGGGGGCGCCGATTGTAGACCTCGGCCCATGACGCCATAGGCCGCATGGCGAGCCACAAGGCATGCCGAAAGCATCACGGCCTGTCAAGGCGATGTGGCAATATGCGCAGTCTGTAAAAAAATTCGACGAGGAGCGGCCATGGCCCTGATGGATTTCATCAAGAAACAGTTCATCGACATCATCCAGTGGACCGAGACTGGCGATGGCACGCTGGCCTGGCGTTTCCCAATGGCCGAGATGGAAATCCAGAACGGCGCCTCGCTCACCGTGCGCGAGTCGCAAGTGGCCGTGTTCGTCAACGAAGGCCAGGTGGCCGACGTGTTCGGTCCCGGCATGTACAAGCTCACGACGCAGACCCTGCCCGTGCTCACGTACCTCAAGAACTGGGACAAGCTCTTCGAATCTCCCTTCAAGAGCGACGTGTACTTCTTCAGCACGCGCCAGCAGGTCGATCAGAAGTGGGGCACGCCGCAGCCCATCACCATCCGCGACAAGGACTTCGGCGCCGTGCGCCTGCGCGCCTTCGGCAACTACTCGTTCCGCATCGGCGACGCCAAGCTGTTCCACACCGAGATTTCCGGCACGCGCGACATCTACAGCGTGGCGGACCTCGACGGCCAGCTGCGCGGCCTGGTGCTGCAGAACATCAGCAACGCCATTGCCTCCAGCGGCGTGCCCTTTCTCGACCTTGCGGCCAACCAGATCCAGTTTGCGCAGGCGCTGGCCGCGCAGCTGGTGCCCGAGTTCGAGAAGATCGGCATCAAGCTCGAGAACATCACGGTCCAGAACGTCTCGCTGCCCGAAGAGCTGCAGAAGATCCTCGACCAGAAGATCGGCATGGGCATGGTCGGCAACGACATGGGCAAGTTCATGCAGTACCAGACCGCGCAAGCCATTCCCAAGTTTGCCGAAGGCGCTGCCAACGGTGGCGGCGGCATTGCGGGCGACGCCATGGGCCTTGGCGCCGGCGTGGCGCTCGGCCAGGTGCTGGCGCAAAACCTAGCGCAGGGCCTGAGCCCCAACGCAGCGGCGCAGGCCGCGGCGACGCAGCAGCAGCCTGCCGTGGCCGTGGTGAGCCCGAACGATGTCATGACCACGCTCGAGAAACTCGGCGAGCTCAAGACCAAGGGCATCCTCACGCAGGAAGAGTTCGACGCCAAGAAGGCGGAGCTGCTCAAGAAGCTGGTCTAAGCACCGGCAATGGCTGAGCAACCAGGCGCCCAGCGCGCCTACCGTGCGCCCTGCCCTGGCTGCGGCGCACCGGTCGAATTCCGTTCCGCGCAATCGACGCATGCGGTGTGTCCGTATTGCCAGAGCACCGTCGTGCGCCAAGGCGACACGCTCGCGCGCATCGGCAAGATGGCCGAGCTGTTCGACGACTTCAGCCCGCTGCAGCTGCTTGCCGCGGGCCGCATCCAGGACCAGCCGTTCACCATCGTCGGGCGGCTGCAATACAGCCATCCGGGCGGTCGCTGGACCGAATGGGTCGCCGCACTCGAAGACGGCCGCGCCGGCATCCTGAGCGAGGACAACGGCGCCTATGTCTTTGCGCTGCCGTTCGAACTGCAGCGCGACGCGCCCCCGCCGACCGACCTGCGCGTGGGCGCCACCAGCGCCTTCAACGGCCAGAGCTACACCGTTTCGTCGAACGAACAGGTGGCGCTGCTTTCCGCGCAGGGCGAACTCTCGCATCTGCCGGAACTGGGCCGCTCGTTCCCCATGGTCGAACTGCGCAGCGGCAACGGGCTGGTGCTCAGCCTCGACTACAGCACGCAGCCCCCCGGCGCCTACCTGGGCCGCTCCGTACAGCTGGAAGACCTGCAGCTCACCGGGCTGCGCGACGAATCCGCCAAGGACGAAAAAGGCCGCGCCTTCAACTGCCCCAATTGCGGCGCGCCCGTTACCGTCAACCTGGCCGACAGCAAGAGCATCACCTGCGGCTCGTGCAACAGCATCATCGACCTGTCGCAAGGCATCGGCGGCGAGTTGAAGCACGCGGAGCAGAACGAACCCGTTCGCCCGCTCATCGCCATCGGCAGCGTGGGCCAGCTGCAGGGCGCGCAGTGGCAGGTGGTGGGCTTCCAGCATCGCATGGGCACCGAGCCCGGCGACGACGAGCACTTCGGCTGGAGCGAGTACCTGCTGTACAACAAGAAGCGCGGCTTCAGCTTCCTGGTCGATGCCGAAGATGGCTGGAGCATGGTCAAGCCGACCACCGGCGCGCCCGTCATGGCCGAGAACGGCAGCAGCGCCAGCTACCTTGGCAAGCGGTACACCCAGCAATACGCCTACAACGCCGAGACCACCTATGTGGCGGGCGAGTTCTACTGGCAGGTGGAGCGCGGACAGAAAACCTTCAACCGCGACTTCGCGAGCGGCAATGCGCTGCTGTCGATGGAGCGCTCGGCCAACGAACTGACCTGGTCTTCGGGCAGCAAGCTCGACAGCGGCGCGGTGTCCGCCGCGTTCAAGCTCGACGACAAGAAGGACATGTTCGTGCGCGGCGACGCACTGCCCGTCAGCGCTGCGTCGGGCATGGGCTGCGGCACGATCATCCTCATCGTGATCATCGTCATCGTTCTGCTCATCATCCTGAGCACCTGTTCGTCGCGCTGCGACCCGCGCGTGCAAAACTGTTCGAGCTCGCGCAGCACGGGCGGCTCGTACGGCGGCTACTCGAGCGGCGGCGGCCACAAATGACGGCGGAGTTTCGCGCGATGTCTTCTCTCACTACTGCTACTACGACTGGAGGTCCCCATGGGATTTGAATGGCTGAAACCGGGCGTGGTCCTCGGATCGCTCGTGTATGCGCTGCTTGGCGTGCTGATCTTCTGGCTCTGCTTCCTGATCATCGACAAGCTCACCCCGTACGACCTGTGGGGCGAGATCGTCGAGAAGCAGAACGTCGCGCTGGGGCTGGTGGTCGCGGCCATGAGCCTGGGCATCTGCGTCATCGTGGCGGCGGCCATCCATTAGCGTTTGCTTGGCTTCCGTGGACGCTCCTGCCAGTCCGGCGCTGCCGGCCAAGGGGCCGCAGCCTGTTGAAATCGCGCTGCTCGCCAGCGTGTTCGTGGTGGCCGCCTGCGGCCTGGTCTATGAACTGACCGCGGCCGCGCTGAGCTCCTACCTGCTCGGCGATTCGGTGCTGCAGTTCAGCACCATCATCGGCACCTACCTCTTTGCCATGGGCGTCGGCTCGTGGCTCTCGCGCTATTTCGAGCGCCAGCTGCCCGCGCACTTCCTTCGCATCGAACTGCTCGTTGCGCTCATCGGCGGCGCGCTGCCGGCCATTCTTTTCCTGGCCAACGCGTATGTGCCCGGCGCGTTCCGCCTGTTGCTCTACGGCCTGGTGATGGTGGTGGGCACGCTGGTGGGGCTCGAGATACCGCTCGTGATGCGCATTCTCAAACGCAACATCCAGCTCAAGAATCTCGTGTCGCAGGTGCTCACCTTCGACTACCTTGGTGCGCTGGCGGTGTCGGTGGCTTTTCCGCTCATCCTGGTGCCGCAGCTCGGCATGATCCGCACCGGGCTCCTGTTCGGCTTCATGAACGCGGCCGTGGCGGTGTGGGCGTTGTGGCTGTTTCGCCATGAGCTGCGCCGCACGGGTGCCCACGCGGTGGCCTGCTTTCTTTCGCTCGCGGCGCTGCTTGGCGCCTTTGTGTGGGCCGACCACATCACCACGCTGGCCGAAGACAAGTTCTACCAGGACCACATCGTGTTCAGCGCCAGTTCGCCCTACCAGCGCATCGTGGTCACGCGCGGACAGCTCGGGCACCGGCTTTTCCTGAACGGCAACCTGCAGTTCGCAGAGCGCGACGAATACCGCTACCACGAGGCGCTCGTTCATCCCGCGATGGCCGCGCACGGCGCACCGAAGAAAGTGGCGGTGCTCGGCGGCGGCGACGGCATGGCGGTGCGCGAGATTCTCAAGTACCCCTCGGTCGAATCGGTCACGCTGGTGGAGCTCGATCCGAACATGACCAAGCTCTTCACCGGGCATGAAACGCTGGCTGCGCTCAACGGCCATGCGCTGTCGTCGCCCAAGGTGAAGGTCGTCAACACCGACGCCTTCCAGTGGCTGCAGCAACCCGGAGACATGTTCGACGTCATCGTGGTGGACTTTCCCGATCCCACCAACTTTGCCATCGGCAAGCTCTACACCAACAGCTTCTATTCGCTGCTGGAAAAGCGTCTTTCCGCAAGCGGCTATGCGGTCATCCAGACCACCTCGCCGCTGGTGGCGCGCAAGAGCTACTGGACCGTGGCGACGACCATCGAATCGGTCGGACTGAAGGCCACGCCGTATCACGCGCATGTACCGAGCTTCGGCGAGTGGGGCTACATCATCGCCAGCCGCCGCCCGTATCGCATGCCGGATGCGCTGCCTTCTGGGTTGCGTTTCCTCGCACCTTCGACATTGCCGCTGATGTTCGACTTTCCGCTCGATATGGCGCGCGTGCCGGCCGAGGTCAACCGCCTGTCGAACCAGAACCTCGTCACCACTTACGAACAAGAGTGGGGCAAGGTCATGACACACTAGCCCCCGCATGCAGCGGCGCGATTTTTTGGGCATGGCGGGTGCGGCGGGGGCACTGGCGCTCGCCGGCTGCGAGGCCCCGCAGCCAATCATCGAAGGCAGCTTCACCGGCATCGACATGGCGCGAGGCCACGCCATGCGCGACGGCGCACTCACGAGCCGCGCCCCCGCAGCCGTGAAGCGCACGCGCGTGGTCATCGCCGGAGGCGGCGTTGCAGGCCTTGCCGCGGCGCGCGCCTTGCGTCTTTCGGGCATCGAAGACTTCGCCCTGCTCGAACTCGAAGACACGGCCGGCGGCAACTCCCGCGCCGGCATGGTCAACGGCATTGCCTGCCCGCTGGGCGCACATTACCTGCCGGTGCCCGACGACAACGCACGCGAAGTGCAAGACCTGCTCGAGGAACTAGGCCTGCGCCGCCGCGTGGCCGGGCGCTGGGAATACGACGAGCGCAGCCTTTGCCACAGCCCGCAGGAGCGCCTGTTCTTTCGCGGCGAATGGCAAGACGGCCTCCTGCCCGTGCACGACGTCGGCGAGAGCACCCATGCGCAGTACCGCAAGTTCGCGCAACGAATCGATGCGCTGCAGCACGCGGCGCATTTCGCCATTCCCACGCTCAAGGTGGCGGCAACCCCCGAACTGCTCGCGCTCGACGCCGTTCCGTTCGAGCGCTGGCTCGACAGCGAAGGCTTCAGCGATCCGCAACTGCGCTGGTACCTCGACTACTGCTGCCGCGACGACTATGGCGCCGGCATCGCCTACGTTTCGGCCTGGGCCGGCATCCACTACTTCGCAAGCCGGCATGGGTTTCATGCGCCGGGTTCGTCGGGCGGCGGGGCCGATTCGAACCCCGAACGCGACGGCGTGCTTACGTGGCCCGAGGGCAATGGCTGGCTAACGAAGCGGCTCGCCGAGCCCCTTGGTGACCGGCTGCACACCGGGCAGGTGGTCACGCGCATCGCCGATCTGCGCGGTGGCGTCGAGGTCGACGCGTGGGACGCCAAAACAAAATCGCTGGTGCGCTGGCAAGCAGAGCGCTGCGTCGTCGCGCTGCCGGTGTTCATCGCCGCCCGCATCGTCGAGAACGCGCCGGAGGTGCTGCGCAATGCCGCAGCGCACACGCGCTATGCGCCCTGGCTGGTCGCCAATGTGCACCTGAGCGGCCCGCTTGCCGATCGTCCCGGCGCAGCGCCGAGCTGGGACAACGTCGTGTACGGCACACGCGGCCTGGGGTACGTCGATGCGCGCCACCAGACGCTCGACCCTACGCCGCGCGGCACCGTCATCAGCTGGTACAGGCCGCTTGGCCCGAGCAGCTACGACACGGCCGATGGCCGCCGCCTGTTGCAAGACCGCCCCTGGACCGGATGGCGCGACGACCTGCTCGCCGAGCTCTCGGTGCCGCATCCAGACCTGCCGGAGCTGGCCACGCGCGTCGAGATCACCCGCTACGGCCACGCCATGGCCATTCCGACGCCGGGCCTGCTGGCGCGCGTGGGTACTGCGCACCGCGGCCACGTTGCCGCCGGGTGTCTCTCGTTCGCGCATGCGGACTGGTCGGGCTATTCGATCTTTGAAGAAGCCTTCACGCGCGGGCACGTTGCGGGCACGGTCGCCGCATGAAAATCCTGGTGCTCGGCGGCTACGGCAACTTCGGCGCGCGCATCTGCCGCGCATTGGCAGCGGATGCAGGTATCGAATTGATGATCGGCGGCCGCGACATGCAGCGCGCCACCGGTTTTGCGCAGTCGCTGGGCAATGCGCCCCGTGGCGTGCGCATCGACGTCCAGACCGGCGACCTCGTCGAAAACCTGCGTAGCCTTGGCGCCGAACTCGTCATTCACACCGCGGGCCCTTTCCAGAACCAGGACTATCGCGTGCCGCACGCCGTGGCGGCAGCCGGCGCGCACTACATCGGCCTGGCCGATGGGCGGCGCTTCGTCTGCGACTTTCCCGCCGCGCTTGACGCAGCCTTTCGCAGCGCGGGCCGCACCGCCGTTGCCGGCGCCAGCACCGTGCCGGCACTGTCGTCCGCGGTGGTGGACCATCTCACCGCAGGATGGCGCAGCATCCGGAGCATCGATATCTGCATTGCGCCGGCACAAGGTGCGCCGCGCGGCCAAGCCACGCTTGCCGGCGTGCTGGCCTATTGCGGCGAGCCGATCCAGGTCTGGCGTGACGGCGCGTGGACCGAAGAACCAGGATGGGCCAAGCCCACGACGGTGCAATTCGCGCGCATGAAGCCGCGCCGCGGTGCCCTCTGCGACATTCCCGATCTCGAGCTTTTTCCGGCGCGCTATGCCGGCGTGCAGTCCGTCATGTTTCGAGCGGCGCTCGAGGTCGGCCTGGCGCAGCATGCGTTCGCGTTCCTTGCATCGATGCGCCGCGTGGGCCTGCTGCCATCACCGGCAAGACTCGCACCGTTGCTGTATTCCGCAGGCCGCGTGTTCGATCGCTTCGGCACGGCGCTGGGCGGCATGGTGGTGCGTGTCGAAGGGCTGGACGCGCAAGGCGCCGCCGCGCGCCGTGCCTGGCACATTGCCGCCGACGACAACCACGGCCCCGAGATTCCCTGCATGGCCGCGATCCTGCTGGCACGGCGCTTGGCGCGCGGCTATGCGCTGCCCGTTGGCGCGCATGCCTGTAGCGGCTTGTTGGCCTTGAGCGAGTTCGAAACCGAGTTCGCGCGCTGGGGCATGGTGACAGATGTGATCGACGAAAAAGCGACGAGCCATGGCGCATCAACGCTTTGAATTCGAGATGCCGGCGCCGTCCGACGTGGTCTTCGATGCTTTTCACTATCACATCTGGCGCGCACGCTGGGATTCCTTGGTGAGTGATGCCCGTGTCCTGGGTGGCGCGCCGTGCCCGTTCGTCGGTGCCGAAACAGAAAACACGGGCGGTGGCTGGCTGCGAGGGCTGTCGATGCGCACGCGCTTCGTCGCGTTCGACCGGCCGCGCGTGGCGGCGGCTTCGATGGTCGGACGCTCCTTTCCCTTCAGCCGCTGGGCTGCTTCGATGCGGCACCGAGACACGCACCCAGGCCATTCGGTGCTGATCTATGCCTACACCATCGAGGCCGGGCCGCCAGCGTTGCGCTGGCTGATGGAACCCGTGGTGGCCTGGATCTTCGCGCGGCAGACGCAGCGGCGTTTCAGTCGCTTGCGCGATTTCCTGGCCGGGCACGCAGCAGAGGTCGTTGAGTGGCAACGAATGCAGCACGGGAACGGCGCGGCATGACGCCGCCAATTCTGAGCGCTGCATGTCATGGCCGCGTCACGCGCAATCGGCATGGTCTCGCGTTTCGACTGAAACCTTTCTTCTTGCTCTCATGACGCGTCTCGCCCCTCTCACTTTCATCGCCTTTGCCGCCGCGCTCGCCTGCGGCCATGCCGCTGCACAGACCGCCTTCCCCGCAACCCTCGCCGGCCATGCCGTGCTGCCCGCGCAGAGCTTCGTTGCGGCGCCCAAGGATGCGCCGGCCGATCTGCAGGCAAGCGGCAAGTTCACCTCGGGCAAGCGCGTGGAGGCGCTGGGCACTGTGGAAGGCCTCTCCGGCGGGCGCGGCACGGGCGTTTCGGTGCCCTTCAAGGGCCAACCGCTGCAGGGCCATTCGGGCATCAAGAAGATGGACGACGGATCGTTCTGGATCCTGACCGACAACGGTGCCGGCGCCAAGGCCAATTCGCCCGACTTCATGCTCTACCTGAACCACTACAAGGTGGACTTCAAGAGCGGCAAGCTCAACCGCCTGAACACCGTGTTTTTGCACGACCCCGACAAGAAGGTGCCCTTTCGCATCGTTCATGAAGGCACGAAGCAGCGCTACCTCACGGGTTCCGACTTCGACCCCGAGAGCCTGCAGTTTGCCGGCGGTGCGATGTGGATCGGCGACGAATTCGGTCCTTTCCTGATCAAGGCCGACCTGAAGGGCAAGGTGCTCGCGGTGTTCGACACGCAGGTCGACGGCAAGGCCGTTCGTTCGCCGGACCATCCCGCGGTAACCACGCCGGGTGCGCCGGGTGGCGCGGTCGAGTTCCAGCTCAAGCGCTCCAAGGGCTTTGAAGGCATGGCGGCCTCCAAGGATGGCAGCAAGCTCTATGCGTTGCTCGAAGGCCCGGTGTGGAACGCCGAGGCGAAGGACTACGAGAAGCAGGACGGCAAGGAAGCGCTGCGCGTGCTGGAGTTCGACGTGGCTTCTGAAAAGTGGACCGGCCGCCACTGGAAATACGTGCTCGAAGCCAACGGCCATGCCATTGGCGACTTCAACATGATCGATGGCACCACCGGCCTCATCATCGAACGCGACAACGGCGAAGGCACGAGCGACAAGGCCTGCCCCGAAGGCCAGAAGCGCACCGACTGCTTCCACGACATCGCCAAGTTCAAGCGCGTCTACAAGGTCGAGCTGAACGACGCCAACGTGGGCGGCGCGGTGCGCAAGATCGGCTACATCGACCTGCTGAACCTTGCCGACCCGGCCAAGCTTGCGCGCAAGCCGCTGAACGACGGTGTGCTCAAGTTCCCGTTCTTCACCATCGAGAACGTCGATGTGGTCGACGCCACGCACATCGTGGTGGGCAACGACAACAACCTGCCGTTCTCCAGCAGCCGCGAGCCGAACAAGGCGGACGACAACGAACTGGTGCTGCTCGAAGCGGGGGCGTTTCTGCAGGCCAAGTAGCTCGAGTTTGCCGGGGTCTCGATAATCGGGCGCATGTCGCCCGAACTGCTTCCCGCCATTGCCGCCTTCGCACGCGTTGCGCACCACGCTAGCTTCACGCGGGCGGCGGAAGAACTGGGCGTCTCGCCTTCGGCGCTGTCGCAGACCTTGCGCACGCTCGAGCGGCGGCTGGGTGTGCGCCTGCTCGACCGCACCACGCGCCGCGTGGGCGTGACCGAGCTGGGCCAGCAGCTGCTGAAGGGCGCGCAGCCGGCGCTCGCCGCACTCGCGCAAACGGTCGAAGGCATCAATGAGGTGCGCGACAAGCCGGCGGGGCTGCTGCGGCTGAACGTTGCGCGCGCGTCGGCCGAGCTCCTGCTGTATCCGCACCTGGGGGACTTTGCCGAAGCGTTTCCCGACATCACGCTCGAACTGGTTTGCGACAACCGCATGGTCGACTTGGTCGAAGGCGGGTTCGATGCCGGCATCCGGCTTGGCGAAAGCCTGGCGCAAGACGTGGTGGCGTTGCCGATGGGCGGGCCGCAACGCATGGTGACTGTTGCGTCGCCGCGCTACCTTGCGCAACGCCAATTGCCGAAGACGCCCGAAGACCTGCGCGAGCACCAGTGCATGAACTACCGCCTGACCACCGGCGGCCTTTATCGGTGGGAGTACGCGCAGGACGGCCGCGTGCTCGACATTGAAGTGGCCGGCCCGCTGATCAGCAACGACGGTGACGTGCTGCTGGCCGCTGCGCGCGATGGCGCGGGCATTGCCGTGGCTTTCGAAGGCTCGGTGCGCGGCGATCTCGACAGCGGCCGCCTGGTGCCGCTGCTCGAACCCTGGTGGCCGACCTTTCCGGGCTTCTACCTCTATCACCCGAGCTCCGCGCAAATACCGCGCAAGCTTCGGGTGTTCATCGACTTCCTGCAGGCGCGGCATGTGCCGCCGCCGGTGTCTCAGCGGGCGGTCAAGCTCGCATCAGTGCCTCGATCTCGTCCGCCTTCACCGGCACGCCGCGCGAAATAAGCTCGCAGCCAGTGGCCGTGACGATGGCGTCGTCCTCGATGCGGATGCCGATGTTGTGGAACCGCTCGGGCACGCCCTCGCCGGGCCGCACGTAGATGCCGGGTTCCAGCGTCAGCACCATGCCTGGATGCAGGATGCGGCTCGGCCGGTTCTTGATGACCTCGTTCGACAGCGGATCTTTTCGCTCGCTCACCTCACCCACTTGCGTGGGCTCGACGTAGCTGCCGCAGTCGTGCACGTCCATGCCCAGCCAATGGCCGGTGCGGTGCATGTAGAACTGGAAATAGGCGCGGCTGTCGATCACGTCGTCCACGCTGCCGACCTTGTTGCCGTCGAGCAGGCCCAGGTCGAGCATGCCCTGCGCAAGCACCCTCACGGCCGCATCGTGCGGGTCGTTGAAGCGGTTGCCGGCCTTGGTGGCCGCGGCCGACGCGTCCTGGCTCGCAAGCACCAGGTCGTACAGCGCTCGCTGCGGGCCGCTGAACTTGCCGTTGGCCGGAAAGGTGCGCGTGATGTCGCTGGCGTAGCCGTCGAGTTCGCAGCCGGCGTCGATGAGTACCAGTTCGCCGTTACGCACCGGGGCCGCATCGGCGCGGTAGTGCAGCACGCAGGCATTGGCGCCCGCCGCCACAATGGAGCCGTAGGCCGGGTACTGCGAGCCGCCCAGGCGGAACTCGTGCAGCAGCTCGGCATCGAGGTGGTATTCGCGCACGTCCTTGCCCTCGCGCAGCATGCGCGCCGAAAGCTGCATCGCGCGAATGTGCGCCCTGGCGCTGATCTGCGCGGCACGCCGCATGATGTCTTGCTCGTGCGCGTCCTTGATCAGCCGCATTTCGTCGAGCGGGCCGCACAGGTCGTGCTGCTCCTGGGGGCACAGCGCCCCGTAGCGCACGCGCGCGCGCACCGATTGAAGCCAGCCGTCGACGCGGGTTTCGAGCCCCTTGTGGGTGGCGAACGGAAACCACACGGTCGACCTGTTCTCGAGCAGCTTGGGCAGCTTGGCGTCGAGGTCGTTGACCGAAAAGGCCTCTGTCACGCCTAGCGCCTCGGGGGCCGCGTCGGGGCCCAGGCGATAGCCGTCCCAGATCTCGCGCTCCAGGTCCTTGGGGGCGCAGAACAGCGTGCTACGGCCGTCGCCCGCCAGCACCAGCCAGGCGTTCGGTTCGGTGAAGCCCGTCAGGTAATAGAAGTAGCTGTCGTGCCGAAACAGGAAGTCGGTGTCGCGGTTGCGCTGCTGCTCGGGCGCGGTCGGCACGATGGCGATGCCGTCCTTGCCCAGTTGCGAGGCGAGGCGCGCGCGGCGCTCGGCGTAGATCTTGAGGTCTTCTGAGGTCATCTTGGCGTGTTCAGTTGAAGAAGCCGTTCGGGCGTTCCCACATCGGTCCAGGGCCCGGTGTAGAGCTCGGCGCTCACGAGTTCATTGTCCATCGCGGCGCGCAAGATGGGTGCCAGCGGGGCTTTGAGGCCCGCCGGGTTGCCGGCCGCAATGCTGCAGTAAGGCGGCGAAAAGAGCGCGGCGCGGTACAGGCCGATGGTCGAGAAGGTGTACTTCTCGGCCGCCGAGTTGAGCGCCAGGCCTTCGGCCGAAAGCCCGAAATCGCCCTTCGGGTTGTGCGCCGGGTTGGGCACCAGCCACAGGTGCGCGAGCTTGCCGCTGGCCGCGAACCGCGCCACCGAAGCCTGCGTGAAGGCAAAATCCGGCGCGAACACATCGCCCGCCGCCACCCAGAAAACATCGCCCAGCAACGGCAGCGCGCGCACGATGCCGCCCGCCGTTTCCAGCGCGCCGCCAAACTCGCGGCCTTCGTCGGAATATGAAATTGATAGCGCGCGCTGCTCGCCAAGCTGCGGCTCTGCGCCGAAGCGGCCGGAAATTTGCTCGCCCAGCCAGTCGGTGTTGACCACCAGCTCGGTGAATCCGCCGGCCGCCAGCGCTTCCATCGGCCATTGCATCAGCGGCTTGCCGCGCACTTCGAGCAGCGGCTTGGGCGTGGTGTCGGTCAGCGGGCGCATGCGCTCGCCGCGACCGGCCGCAAGGATCATTGCCCGCACCAAGGAAGGCGCCGGCTTCAAGCGGCCACCTGGCCGACCTGGCCGCGTACGAGCTCGTTGCGTTCGCTGTGGCCGGGTTGGAACAGCGCCACCATGCATTCCATCAGCGCATGCGCCTTGGCCGAATGGTCGGCGCCGAAGTTGCACACATACACGTCGAGCGTGGCGCCGCGCTGCTCGGGCCAGGTGTGGATGCACAGGTGCGATTCGGCCAGCAGCACCGTGGCCGTCACGCCGCCCGGCCCCTGCGGCGTGGCCGGAAACCCGTGCACCAGTTTGCCCACCGGCTGCAGCCCGGCGGCCGTTACGGCCTTCAGGCAAACGGCGCCGAGCGCCTCCTTGTCAGTGAGCCATTGCATTGCGCATCGGCAGTCGTGGAGATCGGCGGTGAGGTGCAGCCCATGCATGGGTGGCAACTCTAGCAGTCCGGCTGTCGCCAAAGAACATCAGTCGGGTGTTCAGGCCGTATTGGAGCGGGTTGGAGCGAGCCCGGTAAAATCGCGGGTTCCCCCCAATCCACATTCCCCGAAAGTCCACCGCCCATGGCAAACCAAGCCCTGATGGCCAACGCGATTCGCGCGCTGGCCATGGATGCCGTCCAACAAGCTAACTCCGGACATCCGGGCGCACCGATGGGCATGGCCGACATGGCCGTCGCACTCTGGGGCGAACACCTGCGCTACAACCCGGCCAACCCGCACTGGTTCGATCGCGACCGCTTCGTGCTCTCGAACGGCCACGCCTCGATGCTGCTGTACGCGGTGCTGCACCTCACGGGCTACAACCTGCCCATTAGCGAGCTCAAGAACTTCCGCCAGCTGCACAGCAAGACCGCCGGCCACCCCGAGGTCGACGTGACCCCCGGCGTGGAAACCACCACCGGCCCGCTGGGCCAGGGCATCACCAACGCGGTTGGCTTTGCATTGGCCGAGAAGCTGCTTGCGGCCGAGTTCAACCGCAAGAACCTCGACATCGTCGACCACCACACCTACGCCTTCCTGGGCGACGGTTGCATGATGGAAGGCATCAGCCACGAAGCCTGCGCGCTGGCCGGCGCCTGGCACCTGAACAAGCTGATTGCGCTGTACGACGACAACGGCATCAGCATCGACGGCCAGGTCAAGCCCTGGTTCATCGACAACACCGAAGAGCGCTTCAAGGCCTACGGCTGGAACGTCATCGGCCCGATCGACGGCAACGACGCCAAGGACGTGTCCAAGGCCATCGCCAAGGCCAAGAAGGAAGATTCGAAGCCCACCCTCATCATCTGCAAGACGCAGATCGGCAAGGGCAGCCCGAACCGCGCCAACACCGCCAAGGCCCACGGCGAGCCGCTGGGCGCCGATGAAATCACCCTCACCCGCGCCGCGCTGGAGTGGCCGTACCCGGCCTTTGAAGTGCCGCAGGAAGCCTACGCCGACTGGGACCACAAGGCCGAGGGCGCCAAGGCCGAAGCCGCCTGGAACGACAAGTTCGCCGCCTACGCCGAAGCCTACCCGGGCCTGGCCGCCGAGTTCACCCGCCGCATGAAGGGCGAGCTGCCCAAGAACTTCCACCAGGTGGCGTTCGACACCGTGGTGGCTGCGCACACCAAGGGCGAAACCGTGGCCAGCCGCAAGGCCAGCCAACTGGCGTTGGAAGCCTTTACCGCCGCCCTGCCCGAAATGCTCGGCGGCAGCGCCGACCTCACCGGCTCCAACCTCACCAACACCAAGAGCACCGCGGCCCTGCGCTTCGACGCAAAGACCGGTGCCGTGGTCATGGGCCAGCCGCAGCAGCCCGCCCAGGGCGCCGAAGACGAGCCCAAGCCCGACAGCACCGCCGACAAGGCCGAGCCTCCCCATGGCGTGATCGGCCGCCACATCAACTACGGCGTGCGCGAGTTCGGCATGGCGGCCATCATGAACGGCGTGGCGCTGCATGGCGGCTTCATTCCCTACGGCGGCACCTTCCTCACCTTCAGCGACTACAGCCGCAACGCCATCCGCATGGCCGCGCTCATGAAGCGCCGCGTGGTGCACGTGTTCACGCACGACTCCATCGGCCTGGGCGAAGACGGCCCCACGCACCAGTCGATCGAGCACGCCGCGTCGCTGCGCCTGATTCCCAACCTCGACGTCTGGCGTCCGGGCGATACGGCTGAAACCGCCGTGGCCTGGGCCGTGGCGCTGCAGAACCAGTCGCGCCCCACCGCGCTGCTGCTCAGCCGCCAGAACATCGCCTATGCGCCCAAGGGCGACCTCGGCGACATCAGCCGCGGTGCGTATGTGCTGTCGGAGCCCGAGGCCGTCGGCCTCAAGAGCAAGAAGACCGCCGCAGTCATCATTGCCACCGGCTCCGAAGTGCAATTGGCCCTTGCCGCGCAGAAATTGCTGGCCGAGAAGAAAATTGCCGTGCGCGTGGTGTCGATGCCCTCGACCACCACCTTCGATCGCCAGGACGTGGCCTACAAGAAGAGCGTGCTGCCCAAGAAGCTGCCGCGCATCGCCGTCGAAATGGGCTGCACCGGCGGCTGGTGGAAATACGGCTGCGCGGCCATCGTGGGCATCGACAGCTACGGCGAGTCGGCACCCGCACCGGCGCTGTTCAAGCATTTCGGGTTCACGGCAGAGAACGTTGCCGCCACCGTCGAAGCCGCCCTGCGCGACTGAGCCGGCAGCCAGGCGTTTCTTCTTTCCGTCAGATCACAAGTTTTTCAACCTTAGGAGCAAATCAGATGGCTATCAAACTCGGTATCAACGGCTTCGGCCGCATCGGCCGCAACGTGCTGCGCGCTGCGGTGCAGAACTTCAAGAACGACATCGAGATCGTCGCCATCAACGACTTGCTCGAGCCCGACTACCTGGCCTACATGCTCCAGTACGACTCGGTGCATGGCCGCTTCAAGGGCGAAGTCACGGTTGAAGGCAACATGCTGATCGTCAACGGCAAGAAGATCCGCCTCACGCAAGAGCGCGATCCCTCGCAGCTGAAGTGGAACGAAGTCGGCGCCGACATCGTGCTCGAGTCGACCGGCCTCTTCCTCACCAAGGAAACCTGCCAGAAGCACCTCGATGCGGGCGCCAAGAAGGTGATCATGTCGGCCCCTTCGAAGGACGACACCCCCATGTTCGTCTACGGCGTGAACGACAAGAAGTACGCTGGCGAAGCCATCGTGAGCAACGCCAGCTGCACCACCAACTGCCTGGCGCCGCTCGCCAAGGTGCTGAACGACAAGTGGGGCATCAAGCGCGGCCTGATGACCACCGTGCACGCCGCCACCGCCACCCAGAAGACCGTCGACGGCCCGAGCAACAAGGACTGGCGCGGCGGCCGCGGCATCCTGGAAAACATCATCCCCTCGAGCACCGGCGCTGCCAAGGCCGTGGGCGTGGTGATCCCCGAACTCAACAAGAAGCTCACCGGCATGAGCTTTCGCGTGCCGACCTCCGACGTGTCGGTGGTCGACCTCACGGTTGAACTCGAGAAGGAAGCCACCTACAAGGAAATCTGCGCTGAAATGAAGTCGCAAAGCGAAGGCGCGCTCAAGGGCGTGCTGGGCTACACCGAAGACAAGGTGGTGGCCACCGACTTCCGCGGCGACCCCCGCACCTCGATTTTCGACGCCGAAGCCGGCATTGCGCTCGACGGCACCTTCGTCAAGCTCGTGAGCTGGTACGACAACGAATGGGGCTACTCGAACAAGTGCCTCGAAATGGTGAAGGTCGTCTCGAAGTAAGGCTTCGATGCTTCAATGAAAAACGCGCCTCATGGGCGCGTTTTTTTATGCGCCCGGCCAGCAAGCGCAGTGCTTCAACGCAGCTTCTCGTTCCGTCGGATCTCACTGCTGAGCTGCGAAGTCATCTGCTTGGCCGCGCGCCGGGCGGCCAGCCCGTAGTCGCCATTGAACTCGCCGAAATTCGCCGTGCCGTTGCCCATCGCACGCACGCGCGTGACCTCCGCGCCAGCGGCATCGCTCACCACGCAGCTCACCTCGGCGGTGAACGAAGTGGGCGGCCAGGTCACCCATGAAGACGAGCTCGAATCGGTCTTGATCTGCGGTGTGAACACCAGCGACACGCCCGCCGCTTCATTGGCCTTTGCGTCGCCGGCAGTGCGCAGCACGACCACGTCGCGGTACACCGCGCGCAGCGCATCGCGAATCGATTTTTCCAGATCGCGGTAGGGGTAGTAGCTCACGCGGTCGCCGCTACCGCCGGGGCTCGTCACCCGCTGGTCGCGCTGCGCGTCGGTCATCACATAGGCCACCTTCTTGGGCACCAGGTGGGCCATCGAACGGGGCGGCGCGGTCTCGGTGATCATGGTGATCGGATGGGAGCAGGCGGCCAGCAAGGCCGCGAGCGCCGCGGCGGTGCACGCGCGTGCGGCTGAAGACAAAGGAAAAAACGGCGTCATGGCGCGGCGCTCTCCGGTTCTACGGCGCAATGGCCGCTATGAATTGCGGGTCGGCATACACCTGGCGCAAAAGCGCGCGCACCAGCCTTGGGTAGGCGGCCTGCCCGGCGGGCACGGCGACGATGTTCGCGTAGCTCGAATCGAAGGCGATCTCTCCGCGGTAGGTCTTGCGCAGCCGCTGCGCGTTGGCACGCGTCACCACCACTTCCACGTCCATGCGGCCCGTGCCGTTGATCACGCCAAGGTCGAGTTCATTGACCAGTATTCGCGCCGCGATGCGGGTGGGCGCTTTGGGGTCATAGGCCGATATCTCGCCCAGGTCGCGCATCAGCGCGTCTTCCAGGTATTGCGCGAAGGTGCCGCTGGGCGAAAGCAGTTTCGCGCGGCGCAGGCTCAGGGTGTTGACCTTGTCGCCTGGATCGGTGGGCTGCACCTTGGCCACGGCCACCATGCCGGAGCGGGTGGCCTCGAGCCGGTCGAGCGCTTCATAGTCGGCCGCGTAAGGCGGCGCAGCGAGTTGCGCGCAACCGGCCGACAGCAAGGCCGCGGCCATTGTGCCCAGCCCCAAGGTGAAAGCGCGCACGCGCCAGCCGCGCGGTCTGCAGAAGATCGCCATGCCGTGAGTCCCTCCTCGGGATGCCTGATCCCGGCGCGAGGGTAGCAGGCATTGCGCCGCGCGCGAAGGCCCTTTGCCGTGGCTGTCAGACCGGTTCGAGCACGTGGATCAGCTTGCTCTCGACCAGCGCCTTGGTCTTTTCGCCATGGGCTTTCATGTGCGGCGCGACGGCATGCGCTTGCAGGTGGGCCAGTGTTTCCCACTTCTCGATCACCACGAAAGTATCAGGCCCGAAGCTGGCCTTCGACGGCGGAACGCCCTGCGCATCGACCGTGGCGCCGTATTCGATGCAGCCCTCTTCGGCCAGCACGGCCGCGCGGTTGGCGGCAAAGGCTTCGAGCAACTGGGCGCGCTGGCCGGGCTTGGCGGTAATGACGGCGACGACGTGGATCATTGGAACGGACTCCGGTGTTGTGACGGTAATGGAATGGCGAGCGTCGAATCTAAAAGATCCGACGCTTTGGTGTCGGTCCCGCGCGAGACCCGATGCGCCACCCCTATCATCGCCCGCATGTTCTTTCCGCTGCCCCGCACCGCCACCGCGCCCTTCTGCCCTTCCGAAGTCAAAGGCAGCGTGGCGGTCCCGCAGGACCTGCCCTTCGGCAAGAAGCTGCTGCGCTACGCGGGCCCAGGCCTGCTGGTGTCGGTGGGCTACATGGACCCGGGCAACTGGGCGACCGACATCGAGGCCGGCTCGCGCTTCGGCTACGGCCTGCTCTTCGTGGTGCTGCTTGCGAGCCTGGCGGCCATGCTGCTGCAAACGCTGTGCGTGCGGCTCGGTCTCGTGGCGCAGAAGGATCTTGCGCGCGCTTGCCGCGAGCACTATTCGCCGCGCGTCAGCCGCTTTCTGTGGCTGGGCGCAGAACTCGCCATCGTGGCCTGCGACCTGGCGGAGGTGCTGGGCAGCGCGCTCGCCTTGCATCTGCTGTTCGGCGTGTCGATTCCGGTCGGCATTGCGATCACGGCGTTCGACACGCTGCTCGTGCTCGGGTTGCAAGGCGCGGGTTTCCGGCGCGTCGAGGCGATCGTGCTCGGGCTGGTGGGCACCATCGCGGGCTGTTTCGTGGTGGAGCTTGCGATGTCGCAGCCCAACTGGTTTGGCGTGGCCATGGGCTTTGCGCCGAGCTTCGAGCGGCTGCAGCAGCCCGGCGCGCTGTACCTTGCCATCGGCGTGGTCGGTGCCACGGTGATGCCGCACAACCTGTACCTGCATTCATCCATCGTGCAGACCCGGCTGGTGGCCGACAGCGATGCGGCGCGGCGCGAGGCGGTGCGCTTCTGCACCTTCGATGCAATCATCTCCCTTTCGCTCGCGCTCCTGGTCAACGCGGCCATCATGGTGTTGGCGGCCAGTGCCTTCCACAGCACAGGCCATGTGGAAGTGACGGAGATCGACGATGCCTACCGGCTCATCGAACCCATCGTGGGCAGTGCGGTGGCGGCCACGCTGTTCGGCATTGCGCTGCTGGCATCGGGCCAGAGCTCGACCTTCACCGGCACCATTGCGGGCCAGATCATCATGGAAGGTTTTCTCGACCTGAAGATTCCGTGCTGGCAGCGCCGGCTCATCACGCGGGCGCTGGCACTCGGGCCGGCCTTTCTGGGCGTGTGGTGGTTCGGTGACGGCGGCGTGGGCAAGATGCTGGTGCTGAGCCAGGTGGTGCTGAGCTTTCAGCTGCCGTTCGCAATGTGGCCACTGATCCGCTTCACGAGCAGCCGCTCCATGATGGGCGGCTTTGCCAACGGTACCGTGGTCAAGCTGCTGGCGTGGGGGCTGTTTGGCGTGATCAGCTCGGCCAACGTGTGGCTCGTGGTGTCGACGATTCGCGGCGGGCTCTGAACCGAGGCCGCGCTCAGCGGTCGGCCGCGTCTTTCCAGAGATGCACCAACGCTTCAGGGGCCTCGTTCTCTGGCACTTCGAAGCTGACCGAACCCGAATGCGTGGTGGCGCTTTCCACCACCACCTCCACGCGGTAGAAGCGCTGGTCGCCGCCCGGCGAGGCGGGGCCGTTGCGCTGCTCCGCATGCGGTGCGGCGCTTTGCAGGGCTTCGCCGATCTGCTGGCGCAGTTCTTCGCTGCAATTGCCCAATTGGTAGCTGCGCGGCCGCGAAAGGCCCGGCAGGTAGGCAACGCCGCCTTCGCGCGTCACTCGCACGACCGAAGCCTGGTCCAGGGGCGGAAGCTGAATCATGATGGTGTGACCCCCACGGTGTTCCATGCGGCGCCAATGGCCTTGTGCGCCGCGCTGTCGGCGCCGAAGCGCCTGGCTGCATTCTCCACCGTCAGTTGCGCGAAGGCCAGGAAGTCAGAGTCCTGGCGCAGCCGCCTGTCGCACACGGTGTCGTACCAGACGCGGCCCGCTGTTTCCCAGGCCTGGCCCTGGATGGCCGTGGCCGCAAGATAGAAAGCGCGGTTCGGAATGCCGGAATTGATGTGCACGCCGCCATTGTCCTGCCGCGTGACGACCAGGTCTTTCATGTGGGCGGGCTGCGGGTCTTTGCCGAGCACCGGATCGTCGTAGGCCGTGCCGGGCTCGGCCATCGAGCGCAACGCGCGTGCCTCTACCTTGGCGGTGAAAAGCCCCGCGCCCACGAGCCAGTCGGCCTGCTGCGCCGTCTGCTTGAGCAAGTGCTGCTTGACCAGAACGCCGAACACGTCGCAGACCGATTCATTGAGTGCGCCCGACTGCCCCTGGTAGATCAAGCCCGACTCGTGGTCGATGACGCCGTGCGTCAGCTCGTGGCCGATGATGTCCACCGCGATGGTGAAGCGGTTCATGACTTCGCCGTCGCCGTCGCCAAACACCATCTGCTTGCCGTTCCAGAACGCGTTGTCGTAGTCGTTGCCGTAGTGCACGCTGCCCGTGAGCGGCATGCCGGCGTTGTCGATGGAGTCGCGCTCGTAGATGTCGCGGTACAGCCGGTAGGTGGCGCCCAGGTAGTCGTAGGCCTCGTCGGCTGCAATGTCGCGTGTGGGTGCCTGCCCTTCGGCGCGCACCAGCCGGCCCGGCAGGCTCATGGTGTGCTCCGAGTCGTGAACGGCGCGCTGAGGCGAGTCTCGCCGCACATAAGCCGGTGGCCGGCCCGAAGAAACCCCTGGCGTGCCTTGGGCGGACACCGCCTCGCGAAGGCCGCGGTGCTCGCGGTCGATCATCAGCGTTTGCGCCGCCCGTGCGCTCGCATGCGCGCTCGCACGTTCGGCCAGCCGGTCCAGCAGATACGGCGGAACGAAACCAGGCGGCAAAAGGTGCGGCGACTGAAGCGGCATTGAACGACTCCCCTGAGTAGTTGAAGCAATGAAAAAGAAGTTAGCAGAAGCTGCAAAACATAGATCACTCCGTTACTTCTCGTGTCACGGAATGCCCACGCTTCAGGCCATAGGATTGCAAGTTCCAGATCTACTTGCCGCCTCGTCCATGTTCATCGTCACTCTCACCTACATCCGTCCGCTTGAAGAGCTCGATGCGCTGATGGATGGGCACATGACATGGTTACGAAAGCACTACGCAAGCGGCCTCTTCGTGGCCTCGGGCCGGCAGGTGCCGCGCAAGGGCGGCGTGATCCTCGCGCGTTCGGGCGACCGGGCTGCGCTCGACGCGGTGCTGGCACGCGACCCGTTCGTGCAAAGCGGCGTGGCAAGCACGCACGTGATCGAGTTCGTGCC
Source organism: Variovorax sp. CCNWLW235 (assembly GCF_037204085.1). Classification (NCBI taxonomy): domain Bacteria; kingdom Pseudomonadati; phylum Pseudomonadota; class Betaproteobacteria; order Burkholderiales; family Comamonadaceae; genus Variovorax; species Variovorax sp. CCNWLW235. Next base: position 61,234 of record NZ_JBBCBW010000003.1, read on the forward strand.
CAGCATGACCGCGCCCGCCGTCGAGTTGCTTAAAACTTTCTGATTCGCCGCAGGCTGGCCTGCGTCTTCTTTTTCAAGGCTTCGGCTTTTCTTCGCGCCCACCCGGGTGCCGCGCAAAACGCGCCGCATCGCGGCCATGCACCGGCGCCGGGTCGCTCCACGGCCAGCCGCCAAATTGTGTGCGACGGTAATCGGACAGCGTCTGGCTGATCTCCGCCTGCGTGTTCATCACAAAGGGCCCGTACTGCACCACGGGCTCCGCAATCGGGCGGCCTTGCAGCAGCAGGAATTCGCTGGCCTCTTCGTTGCCGTTGATCAGCTCCACCGCCGTATCGGCACGCAGCTCGATGGCGGCCGGGCCTTCTATGCGCTGCCCTGCAATGTGTGCGGCGGCGCCCTTGAAGAAGTACAGCATGCGCCGCGTGCCCTCTCCGGTTGCGGCGGGCAGCGTCCATTGCGCGCCCGGCGTCATCTTCAGCGTCCAGATCGCCACATCGGCATCGGCTTGCGCAGCCCACGAATCGGGCGGCGGCGCAAGCGGTGCGATCGGCTCCGCAGCGTTGCCGTTGCCCGCGGCATCGCCGAAGCGGCCCGCGATGATTGCGACCTCGGTGCGGCCGCCGTTCGCATCGTCGGACGCAAAGCGCGGAATCGCTTCCGACCAGAACATCGTGAAATGCGGGTCGGCCATCTTGCTCCTGGCCGGCAGGTTGAGCCAGATCTGGAACAGCTCCAGCGGGTTGGGCGCGTTCGCATCGAGCAGCGGAAACATTTCCGAATGCACGATGCCCTTGCCCGCGGTGAGCCACTGCACGTCGCCGCCGCCAAAGCGTGCGGTAGCGCCGAGTGAATCGGAATGATCGACCAGCCCCTTGCGCACGATGGTCACCGTTTCGAAGCCGCGATGCGGATGCGAGGGAAAGCCCGGCACCGTTTCGCCGTGGTACATGCTCCAGCCGTCCTTGCGGCTGAAGTCCTGGCCGATCTGGCGGCCCGTCAGCGGAGCCTCGGGCCCCATCTGCGCATTGGCCTTGGGATAAGCGTCGTCGTGATAGACGCAGAACAAGAACGGATCGATCGTCTGCCACGGAAAGCCGAGCGCGCTCACCTGCAGCACGGGGCTGCGGCCTTCTTCATTGCTGTTGTTGCTGGACACCTCGATATTCCTTTCCGTTGATCGCGCCGCGGAACGCGCGGCAGCATTGTTCTTCGGAATATCGGGGCGAACGTGCTTTAAGGAAGGTGCCTTCCGTGCAACAGTGAAGAGCGCATATGGAACGATGGGCATCGTTCTTGTTCTTTTCAGCCGTGCCTTACTGCGGCGGCATCTCGGCGTTCGGGTCCATGAAGCTCAGCTCCCACAGGTGGCCGTCGATGTCCTGGAAGCCGTGGCCGTACATGAAGCCGTAGTCCTGCGGCGCGCGCGGCACCGTGCCGCCCGCGGCCACCGCCTTGGCCACCATCTCGTCGACCTCGGCGCGGCTTTCGCAAGACAGGCACAGCAGCACCTCGGTGCTCTTGCTGGTGTCGGTGAGGCTCTTGTCCGTAAAGGTCTTGAAGAAGTCTTCGACCAGCAGCATGGCGTGGATGCTGCCTTCGTTGATCACCATGCACGCGGCGTTGGCGTCGGTGAATTGCTCGTTGAAGGTGTAGCCCAGTGCGGCAAAGAATGCCTTGGACTTTTCCAGGTTCTTGACGGGGAGGTTCACGAAGATTTGCTTGTTGGCCATGGTTGTCTTCCTGTGTCGATGAAGAGTGGATCGGGTGGTTTGCCGGTGTGTTGTGTACGCCGTCCACAAAAGATATCAAAGAAAATGGACGGCGTCCACATATTTTTTCAAGCATCGATTTCGGCCAGCTGATCGGCCAGGGCGACGGTGCTCCGGTCCTCGAAATGCGGACCGACGATTTGCACGCCCAGTGGCAATCCGTTCGACGTGCGGCCCGCGGGTGCGACCGTGGCGGGCAGTCCACCCAGGCTGGCCAGTCCAACCCAGGCGCCCTGCGCGCCATACGGCGTCTGGACTCCATCGATGGTGAGCGTACGCTTGCCCCAGTCTTCCTCGGCCACGTGTTCGAAGGCCGCGCAGCCGACCGCCGGGCACAGCACCGCGTCGAACTGCGCGAACAGCGTGCGCAATTGCGCCCGGATGCGCGTGCGCGTGGCGAGAAGGTTGAACCAGGCGCGAAGCGACATCGGCGATTGGCCGCCCGGCTCGGCGTGTGCGAGCACGGCTTGCACGATCTGGTTGTAGGTGTCGCTGATCTCGGCCATATCGGGCAGCAGGCCGGATGCATCAACCACCGAGGCGCCCGCCCTTGCCAGCCGCTGGCCCGCGCCTTCGACCGCCGCGCGCACATCGGCGGCCACCGCAGCCTGTGGATGCGCCGTGACCACCAACACGTGCCAGTCCTTCGCGGCTGTGTGGCGCGGCGCCGGCAACGCGAAGCGGCCTTCCGTAAGGTGGGCCGCATCAGGTCCGGCCAGTACATCGAGCGCCAGCGAGAGGTCCGCCGCACAGTGGCCGATCGGCCCGATCACCGAGGGCAGCCCGGCCGGCGCCTCTTCGGTGCCCGGAAACGCAAAGCCGCGCGTCGGCAGGAGGCCATGGCTCGGCTTGTGCGCATACACGCCGCAAAAGCTTGCGGGAATGCGCAGCGAGCCCATCAGGTCGCTGCCCAACTCCAGCGCCACCATGCCCGTGGCCACCGCCACCGCAGCGCCGCCGGATGAACCGCCCGGCGTGCGCCTGGGATCGAGCGGGTGCACTGTCCGGCCATAGACCGGATTGGCGCATTGCCAATCGGCCAGCGCCGACGGCACATTGGTCTTGCCGAGAACCACCGCGCCAGCCGCCTTCAGGCGCTGCACCGCCACCGCATCCTCCCTCGGCATGAAGCCGCGAAACGGCGGCAGGCCCCAACTGGTTGGCAGGCCGGCGACGTTGAAGGCTTCCTTCACCGTCATCGGCACGCCGAGCAGCGGCCGGCGCTCGCCGCTCGCGAGAGCCGCATCGGCTTCGGCGGCCTGGCGGCATGCGCGGTCGAAGTCGCGCACCACCACTGCGTTGAGCGGGCCATCGAGCGCTTCAATGCGGGCGATGGCGGCTTTGCACAGATCCATCGAGCTCACCTCTCCGGCGGCCAGCGCCCTGGCCGACCGTGCGGCGCCCGCGGCCAGCAAGGCGATGGGATCGAGCGATGTCGTGGCCATGGGGACCTTTCTTGCCGCCTATTGGCAGCGGCAGATAGCAATGTGCGCAAGACGGGGCATCATGGCCGTCATGGAAGTCGAATTCAAGTTTCATATTCCCGCGGAGCGCCTGAAAGCCGTCGAGGCCGCCATGCGCCGCGGCACCGTGGTGCGCACCCGTCTGCAGGCGCGCTACTTCGACACCGCAGACCAGGCGCTGGCCGCACAAGGCATCGTGTTGCGGCTGCGCAAAGAGGGGCGGCGCTGGGTGCAGACCGTAAAGGCCACCGGCGACAACGCCCTGCATCGGCTCGAACACAACGTCGACCTCGGCGCTGCGGCGGGCAATGCATTGCCCACGATCGAACCGCAGCGCCATCAAGGCACGCCCGTGGGTGACCGGCTCGCCAAGGTGCTGGCCGAAAGCGGTGCGCCGCTGGTCGAGCGCCAGTCCACGGACATTGTTCGGCTGACACGCGACGTGCGCACCACGGGAGCCGGCGCTGCGGTAGTGGAGCTGGCGCTCGACCTCGGCAAGGTCGTCGCCCATGCCGGCACGCCCGAGCAGCGCGAATCGCCGGTGTGCGAACTGGAGCTCGAACTCAAGCGGGGCGATGTGCAAGGTTTGGTGGCGCTTGCGCGCCGCTGGTCGCAGCAGCACGGCCTGTGGTTCAGCACCGTTTCCAAGGCCGAACGCGGCGCCCGCCTGCTGGCAAAGCTCGAGGTCGTGCCGGCCATCAAGGCCGAGCCGCCCCGCTTCGCCGATGAGAAAGACAACAAGCTCGACGGCCGCACCATCCAGCAAGCCGTGGTCGCGTCTTGCCTCGCCCAGATGCTGCCCAACGCCAGCGAGATTGCGGCCGGCAGCACAGATGAGGAACAGATCCACCAGTTGCGCATCGGCATCCGCCGGCTGCGCACCGCATTGCGCGAACTCGCGGGGCTCGACGCGACCGCGGGTCTTCTCGACGCGGCCGCATGGGAGCCGCCCCTGGTCGAAGCCTTTCGCGCCCTTGGCGCGCTGCGCGATCGCGAGCAGGTCGTGAAGCTGGCGCAGCCGCAATTGCGCAGCGCCGGCGCACCGGAGTTCGATCCGCTCGCGGGAGACCAGGCCGCGGCTGGCGCGCAGTCAGCCGGCGACATCGTGCGCGCGCCGGGATTCCAGTCGGTGCTGGTTTCGCTCATCGGCTTTACCGCGACGACGACGCACGCGCAAGCGGCGAAAGCCGGAGAAGCTGCGCAGCAGCAGGAGCAACCGGTGCCGCTGGATGCCGGCGATGCCCGCCGCTTCCTGCGCAAACGCCTGCAGCGTTTGCACAAGCAGGTTATCCGCGACGGGCAGCGCTTCGAATCCTTGCCCACCGAAGACCAGCACCGCACCCGCAAGCGGCTCAAGCGCCTGCGCTATCTGGCCGAGTTCGTGGCGCCGCTGTTCGCCGATGCCGACGACGGAAAAAATTCAGCCGTCGAGCGTTACCTGAAGCGGCTGCGCCCGGCGCAAGACGCGCTGGGCGAGTTCAACGACGAAGCGGTGGCGATGGCGCTCTACCGCGAAGCCGCTGCACACGATGCGCGCGCATGGTTCGCAGTCGGCTGGTTCAGCGCGCGCCATGCGGCTGGCGCGAAGGCCTGCCGCAAGGCGCTGGGCAAGATCGAGAAGGCGCGGCGCTTCTGGACAAAGAAGTAGGCCGCGCGCCTGAAAGCCGGAGGGTCGAAGCTTCGATCAGTGATGGTGCCCGTGCGCCCCATGCACGTGACGATGTTCTATCTCCACCGGCAGCGCGGCGCGCACATCCGTCACCTGCAGGCTGAACTTCAGCGCCTTGCCCGCCCACGGATGGTTGCCGTCGAGCAGCACCACCGGGCCCTTGATCTTCATTACCGTGAAAACGTGTTCGGTGCCGTCGTCGAGCCGCCCCTGCAGCTGCCCGCCCACCTTCACGCCCGGCGGAAACTCGGCCTTGGGAATGCTGCGCACCAGCGATTCGTCGCGCAGGCCAAAGGCGTCTTCAGGCGCAAGGTTGAGTGTGGTCTGGTAGCCCTTTTCCTTGCCATCGAGCGCTTCCTCGATCTTGGGCAGCGTGTTCTCGTACCCGCCATGCAGGTAGGCCATCGGCTCGGGGCTGGCTTCGATGAGCTTGCCTTGAGCGTCGGCGACCTTGTACTTGAGGGTGACGACGGTGTCTTTTTCGATTTTCATGGAGGCATTTTCTGTGCAAATCGATCGGCCGGTGAGGCTAGGTCTTCGCCACCCGCAGCATCTCCGGCAACGCCTCCACCGCACTCAGCTTCTCCGTCACCATTCCGATGAAGGCCGACACCGCCAGCGGAAGGTGTTTGCGGCTCGGATACAGCACGCTCAGCCCCTGCCCCGTGCGCTGGTATTGCGGCAGCACCGGCACGAGCCGGCCCGCCTGAACGTCGATTCGCGCCATGGTGGGCGGCAGCAGTGCGACGCCCAGGCCGGCGATTGCCGCCTTGCGCAGCGCCTGGGCGGTGTTGCCGCTGAGGCGACCGGCGACCTGCACCTCTTCCTGTACGCCGTCAGGGCCGGCCATGCGCCAGATGGTGCGGCCGCTGGGATGGGGCGAAGTCACGCAGTCGTGGTTCACCAGATCTTGCAAGGTGGCGGGAGCGCCGCGCGCGGCAATGTAGGCGGGGCTGGCGACCATGCCGTCGGTCAGGGCGTTCAGGAGCTTGCGGGCGATATAGCCTGAGTCGGCCAGTTCGCCGCCGCGGAACGCAATGTCGATCTGCTCGGCGATCAGGTCGGCCTTGGCGTCGCTGAGCACGAAGTCGACGCGCACCAGTGGATGCGCGGCCAGAAAGTCGGCCACCCACTCCATGGGAAAGAAGTCGAAGAAATCGGCCGTTGCCGCCACGCGGATCAGGCCGCTCGGCTCGCGGCTGCCGGTCATCAGCTCTTGCCCGGCCTCGACCAGCCCGTCGACGGCGCCGGCGCAGCGCTCGTGAAAAGCCTGGCCCGCGCTGGTGAGGGTGAGCTTGCGGGTGGAGCGCTGCATCAGCCGTGTGCCCAGCTGGGCCTCCAGTTGCTGGATGCGCCGGCTCACCGTGTTCGGCGGCAGGCCCAGCCGGCGCGCCGCCCCGGCAAAACTGCCGTGGCGCACCACCTGCACGAACATGGCGATGTCGTTGAGGTCGAGCATGGCGGCAATTCCTTCTGCAAATGGACGAGTGAAATCCGATTCTGCCGTCTAGTCGATCAATGGGTGCAACCCTAACCTTGTACCCATGACCTCGCAACAACAACCACCCCGCATCGGAATCATCATCGGCTCGACTCGCGAAGGCCGCTTCGGCGAAAAGCCTGCGCATTGGATTCATGAGCTGGCCAGGCAGCGCACCGATCTCTCGTTCGAACTGATCGACCTGCGCGACCATTCGCTGCCCTTTTTCAACGAAGCAGGCGCGCCGGCCTGGGGCCCAGTAAAAAACGAGGCCGCACAGCGCTGGGCCGCCAAGCTGGACACGCTCGACGGGCTCATCGTCGTCACGCCCGAATACAACCACGGCCCGAGCGCGGTGCTGAAGAACGCCATCGACTGGGCCTACAAGGAGTTCATCCGCAAGCCGATCGCCTTCGTGGGCTACGGCGGCGTGGGGGCTGCGCGCGCTGTGGAGCAACTGCGGCTCGTCGCAGTCGAGATGCAGATGGCGCCGGTGCGCAACGCGGTGCACATCGGCATGGTCGAGTTTCTCGGCATCTGGCAGCAGGGCAAGACCTTCGACGACTTTCCGCACCTGGCGCAGGCCGCCAACGGCATGCTCGACGACCTCGCGTGGTGGACCAAGGCGCTGAAGACCGCAAGGGAGGCCGCATGAGCGCCGCAACCGCGGTCGCCCCTGCCGCCACCGCGGCCCGCGCCATCGTCTACCGCACGCTCGGCTCGCAGCACGGGCCGATCATCCGGCTCATGAGCCCGGGCGACCTGGGCGAATTTCTCAAGCCGTTCGTGTTCCTGGATCTCTTCGGTTTCGACACCACGGGCGGCCACAAGGGCTTCGGCATGCACCCGCACTCGGGCATTGCAACGCTCACCTGGCTGATCGAAGGCGACACGCTGTACGAAGACACGACCGGCGAGCAGGGCGTGCTGCGGGCCGGTGGGGTCGAGTGGATGCGCGCCGGCGACGGCGTATGGCACGACGGCGCGCCCGCGCCGGGCACGAAGCGCGTGCAAGGCTTCCAGCTCTGGGTGGCTTTGCCCGCTGCGGAAGAAAACGCGCCGGCGCAGAGCATTTATCTCGCGCCCTCGCAGGTGCCGAAGGAAGGCCCGGCGCGCGTGCTGCTCGGCCACTACGGCGCGGCGCAAAGCTCCATTCCGGCGCCGGCACCGATGAACTACCTGGCCGTTCAGCTGAAGGACGGCGAGCATTGGCGCTACACGCCGCCCGCCGGCCACACGGTGGGGTGGGTGGCAGTGAGCGCGGGCCGTCTCGACGCGGGCACTGGCGGCGAACCCGTCGGCACGGGCGAGCTGGCGGTGTTCGAAGAGTCCGGCGCGGCCATCGACTTCGTGGCGCGCGGCAACACGTCTTTCGTGCTGGGCTCGGCCGTGAAGCATCCGCATGACCTGGTGATGGGCCACTACTCGGTGCATACGAGCAAGGCCGCGCTGGACCGGGGCGAGGCCGAGATCCGGCGTATCGGCGCGCAACTGCGCGAGCAAGGCCGCCTGCGCTGAGGTGCATTCCTGCGGTGCACCCTGGTGCACCCGGCGCCGTTCTGGCGCACAGGCAAACCCGCACGGCACTGCGCCGCGCGCACTTTTTCCGGTGCGCGCGGCGTTTGCTTTTTGGCGCGGCCGCTTTGCTGGCGCGGCATTCGGGGCGGCAAGGCGCCCTGACAAGACCCTTGCAAAACGCTACCAAGGGCTTACCCCATCACGCAGGCCCGCATATTGCTTAAGACTGTCGTCGGTTGACTGTCGACAGTTTGCACAGTCGATCCGATGAACCCCGAACAAGGCGCCGGCTGTTTCCGCCGGACCTGAAAAAGGACGCGACATGCAATTGCAGGCAGTGGGCCGCAAGGCCGCCACAGTTTCCGATGCCGAGCGCCAAGTGCGCGACGACTTGGCCGCGGCCTACCGGCTGGTGGCGCACTACGGCATGGACGACAGCATCTACACGCACATCTCCGCGCGCGTGCCGGGTACCGAAGGGCAGTTCCTCATCAACCCGTTCGGCATGCTGTTCAAGGACATCACCGCCTCGTCGCTGGTGAAGATCGACATGGACGGCCGCATCCTCGACGACTCGCCCTGGGACGTGAACCCGGCCGGCTTCACGATCCACAGCGCGGTGCATTCGGCGCGGCACGACGCAGCCTGCGTGCTGCACACGCACACGGTGGCGGGGGTGGCGGTGTCGTCGCTGGCGGGCGGGCTGCAGCCGTGCAACCAGTGGGCGCTGCAGTTCTACAACCGGGTGGTCTATCACGACTTCGAAGGCATTGCGCTGGACGCCGATGAGCGCGAGCGCCTGGTGGCCGACCTGGGCCCGACCGCGCGTGCGCTCATCCTGCGCAACCACGGGCTGGTCACGCTCGGGCGCACGGTGTCGGAGGCGTTCATCCTGATGCTGAACCTGGAGCGCGCCTGCCGCGTGCAGGTGGCCATCCAGTCGAGCGGCCTGCCGGTGTATCCGGTGCCGGCCGAGGTTTGCGAGAAGACCGCGCAGCAGTACGAAAGCGGCGACAGCGTGCGCCAGCCGGGCCAGCCCGACCCCAATGCGCGCGAGTGGCGCGCACTGCTGCAGCGCATCGATCCGCTTCCCGCCACGTCTTACCGCGACTGAGCGCGGCGGCGCCCGCCATGTGCGGCGCCTGCGTTCTTCCGTTCCCCGTTTCTTCGTCCCCACCTGCTCGCACCGAGCCACAAGGAGTTTTCGCACATGAAACGTCGCAACCTCATTCAGATGGGAGCCGCCGCCACCGCCGGCCTGACGCTCGCAGGCGTTCCCTTGCACCTGCTTGCCGCGGGCAAGAAAGGCGGCGTGATCAACGCGGTGGTGCAGCCCGAGCCGCCGGGCCTCATGCTGGGCATCACGCAGAACGGCCCCACGCAGATGATCTCGGGCAACATCTACGAAGGCCTGCTGCGCTACGACGAGAAAATCAACCCGCTGCCCTCGCTGGCCGCCTCGTGGACCGTCAACAAGGAAGGCACGCTCTACACCTTCAAGCTCAAGCCCGGCGTTACCTGGCATGACGGCAAGCCCTTCACCTCGGCCGACGTGGTGTTCTCGGCCGACGTGTTCCTGCGCAAGACGCATGCGCGCCTTCGCGCCAACCTGGCGGCCGTGGAAAGCATCAAGGCCATCGATCCGCTCACGGTCGAGTTCAAGCTCAAGTACCCCTTCGGCCCGTTCATCGGCATCTTCGAGGTCGGCAGCATGCCGATGATCCCGAAGCACATCTACGAAGGCACCGACTTCGCGACCAACCCGGCCAACGCCACGCCCATCGGCACCGGGCCGTTCAAGTTCAAGGAATGGGTCAAGGGCTCGTACATCCAGCTTGTGGCCAACGACAAGTACCACGTCAAGGACGTGCCGCTGGTCGAGAGCGTGTACTTCCACGTCATTCCCGATGCGGCTTCGCGCGCGGCGGCCTTCGAGTCGGGCAAGGTCGACCTGGTGCCGGGCGGCGCGGTCGAATACTTCGACGTGCTGCGGCTCTCCAAGCTGCCGGGCGCGGCCGTGACCACCAAGGGCTGGGAGTTCTTTGCGCCGCATTCATGGCTGTGGCTCAACAACCGCAAGGCGCCGATGGACAACGTCAAGTTCCGTCAGGCGGTGATGTACGCGATCGACCGCGAGGCCATGGCCAAGATCGCCTGGCAGGGCTTTGCCAAGCCCGCCACCGGCCCGTTCAACAGCAACATCAAGTTCCACAGCACCGACGTTGCCAAGTACCCGCGCAACGTGGCCACGGCCAAGAAGCTGCTGGAAGAAGCCGGCTACAAGGGCGAAACGCTGCGCCTGCTGCCGCTGCCTTATGGCGAGACCTGGGCGCGCTCCGCCGAGATCCTGCGGCAGAACCTCGCGCAGGCCGGCATCAAGGTCGAGCTGGTGGCCACCGACGTGGCCGGCTGGAACCAGAAGCTCAACGAGTGGGACTACGATCTCGCCTTTACCTACGTGTACCAGTACGGCGATCCGGCGCTGGGCGTGGCGCGCAACTACACCACAAGCAACATCGCCAAGGGCTCGCCCTTCAACAATGTCGAGGGCTATTCGAACCCGAAGGTCGACGAGCTCTTCGATGCCGGCGCGAAAGAAGCCGACCCGGAGAAGCGCAAGGCGATCTACCTGCAGGTGCAGAAGATCCTGCTCGACGAGGTGCCCGTGGCCTGGCTGCACGAGCTCAACTTTCCGACGCTGTACCGCACCAAGCTTGGCAACCTGATCACATCCGGCATCGGCCTGAACGACAGCCTGGGCACCGCAACGCTCGCATGACGGCCAGCCTGCAGCACATGCAATTCCACAGGAGCCGCCGATGAAACGTACGCAGTTCATGCTGGGCCGCGTGATGCAGGGTCTGCTGGCAATCTTGCTGATTGCCACGGTCAACTTCATGCTGGTGCGCGCGGCGCCGGGCGATCCGGTGTCGGTGCTGGCGGGCGAGGCGGGCGCGTCCGATCCGCAATTCGTGGCGCAGCTGCGCGCGCAGTTCGGGCTCGACCAGCCGATCACGACGCAGCTCGCCACCTATGTCGGCAAGGTGGTGCAGCTCGACCTGGGCTTCTCGTATCGCCAGCAGCAGCCGGTGCTCAAGCTCATCATGGAGCGGCTGCCGGCCACGCTGCTGCTCACGGGCACGGCCTTTGCGCTGTCGCTGCTGTTCGGCGTCACGCTCGGCGCGCTGGCCGCGCGGCGGGCCGGCACCTGGGTCGACAGCTCCATCACCGTGGTGGCGCTCATCTTCTATGCCACGCCGCTCTACTGGCTGGCGCTGATGGCGGTGCTGGTGTTCACGGTGCAGCTCGACTGGCTGCCGGGCTTCGGCTTCAGCACCGTGGGCTCCGGCGCCACCGGCCTGGCGCTGGCCTGGGACATCGCGGGCCACCTGGTGCTGCCGGCGCTGACGCTCGCGCTCTTCTACATGGCGGTGTATGCGCGCATGACGCGCGCCGCCATGCTCGAGGTGGCGCAGATGGACTTCGTGAAGACCGCGCGCGCCAAGGGCGTGAAGCCCGGCCGCATCTTGCGCGCGCACGTGCTGCGCAACGCACTGCTGCCGGTGGTCACGCTCGCGGGCATCCAGGCCGGCGGAATGATCGGCGGCGCGGTGCTGACCGAGACCGTGTTCGCCTGGCCCGGCATCGGCCGCCTGATGTTCGACGCACTGCTGCAGCGCGACTACAACCTGCTGCTCGGCGCGTTCCTTGTCACCGCGGCCATGGCCGTGCTGTTCAACCTCATCACCGACCTCGTCTACACGCTGGTCGATCCGCGGATAGAGCTATGACATTGCTGCAAAGTCCATTCTGGCGGCGCTTCTGCCGCAACAAGGGCGCCGTGCTCGGCATGGCCGTGCTGGTGCTGGTGGCGGTCGTCGCCATCATCGGACCATGGGTTGCGACCAACGATCCGTGGAACATGGTCGAGCAGCCCTTCCTGCGGCCATGGACCGAGCCCGGCTTTGCGCTTGGCACCGACACGCTGGGCCGCGACATCCTCTCGGGTGTGATCTACGGCGCGCGCATCTCGCTGCTGATCGGGCTGGTGTCGACCGTGGTCGCGCTGCTCATTGGCGTGACGCTTGGCGCCATTGCGGGGTACTTCGGCGGCTGGATCGACGCGGCGCTGATGCGTTTTACCGAGCTGTTCCAGGCCGTGCCGAGCTTCGCGCTTGCGATCGTGCTGGTGGCCATCTTTCAGCCTTCGGTCAATTCGATTGTCGTGGCGATTGCGATCGTCTCGTGGCCGCCTGTGGCGCGGCTGGTGCGCAGCGAATTTCTCACGCTGCGCCAGCGCGATTTCGTGCAGGCCGCGCTGCTCGCGGGCCAGTCGACGCCACGCATCATCCTCACGCAGATATTGCCCAACGCCATGTCGCCCATCATCGTGATGGCCTCGCTCATGACAGCCACGGCCATCCTGCTGGAGTCGAGCTTGAGCTTTCTCGGCCTGGGCGACCCCAACCAGATGAGCTGGGGCTACATGGTGGGCGCGGCGCGCACCGTGCTGCGCCAGGCCTGGTGGATGGCGCTGTTTCCGGGCCTGGCCATCGTGCTGACCGTGCTCGCGCTCAACCTGGTAGGCGAAGGCCTGAGCGACGGGCTCAACACGCGGCTCGACGGGAGAGGCAAATGAGCGCCACCGTCACGCCCATGAAGCCGGTGCAGCCAGTGCTCGACGTCGTCAACCTCGGCATTCGCCTGCCCAAGGGCGCGGACCGCGCGCTGGCCGTCGACGGCGCCACGCTGTCGGTGCTGCCGGGCCAGACGCTGTGCGTGGTCGGCGAATCGGGCTCGGGCAAATCGATGATCGCCAACGCCGTGATGGGCCTGCTGCCGCGCCCGCATGTGGAGCCCGTGGCCGGGCAGATTTTGTTCGAGGGCCGCGACCTGCTGCAGCTCACCGAGCCGCAGATGCGCGAGCTGCGCGGCCGCCGCATCGGCATGGTGTTCCAGGAGCCGATGACGGCGCTCAACCCCGTGATGCGCATCGGCGAGCAGATCGGCGAAGTCTTCGATGCGCACGGCAGTGTGCCTGCGGCCGAGAAGCGGCGGCGCATTCTGGCCGCGCTGGCCGACGTCGGCCTGCCCGATCCGGAGCTGCTGATCGATGCCTATCCGTTCCGCCTCTCGGGCGGGCAGCGCCAGCGCGTGATGATTGCTTGCGCACTGGTGCTCGAGCCCGTTCTCTTGATTGCCGACGAGCCGACCACCGCGCTCGACGTCACCACGCAGGCGCAGATCCTCGCGCTGATCCGCGAGCTGCAGCAGCGCCGCGGCACGGCGGTGCTGTTCATCACGCACGACTTCGGCGTGGTGTCCGAGATTGCCGACCACGTGGTCGTGATGCAGACCGGCAAGGTGGTCGAGGCCGGGCCGGTGCGCCAGGTGCTCGATGCGCCGCAGCACCCGTACACGCGCAAGCTGATCGCAGCCATTCCCACCGGCAATGCCGAGCGCGACACGCCCACGGGCGAAGTCACGCGCGTGCTGCAGGTGCAGGACCTGTGCAAGACCTACAGCTCGGGCAACGGACTCTTCAAGCGCGGCCGCTCGGTGCAGGCGGCGAAGAACGTCAGCTTCGAGCTGCGCCGAGGCCAGACGCTGGGGCTCGTTGGCGAATCGGGCTCGGGCAAGTCGAGCGTGGGCCGCTGCCTGGTGGGGCTTTCGCCGTTCGACAGCGGCCGCATCCTCTTCAAGGGCCGCAGCCTCTCGCAAGGGCCAGCCTTCCGCCGAGAGGCCGCGGGCAAGATCCAGATGGTGTTCCAGGACCCGTACGCATCGCTCAACCCGCGCCACCGCGTGGGCGCGGCCATTGCGGGCGGCCCCATTGCACAGGGCGTGGGCAAGGCCGAAGCCATGGCGCGCGCGATGGAGCTGCTGAAGCTCGTGGGCCTGGGCGCCGATGCGGCCGAGCGCTATCCGCATGAATTCTCGGGCGGGCAGCGCCAGCGCATCGGCATTGCGCGTGCGCTCGCCATGCAGCCCGAACTGCTGGTGGCCGACGAGCCGGTGTCGGCGCTCGACGTCTCGGTGCAGGCGCAGGTGCTCGAGCTCTTCGCGCAGGTGCGCGAGCAGTTCCAGCTTGCGATGGTCTTCATCACGCACGACCTGCGCGTGGCCGGCCAGATGTGCGACCACATCGCGGTAATGCAGCGCGGCGAAGTCGTTGAATACGGCGAGACGCACAAGGTGCTCGGCGATCCGAAGCACGCCTACACGCGCAAGCTGATCGAGGCGGTGCCGCGGCTGGTGTCCGCCGCGTCGCCGGCCGAGGCGCTGGTCGCGTGATGGTGGCGCCGGACGACCACAAGAGTAAGAGCGGCATGCCCTGCGTGGCGATTCTGAGCGCGGTGCTGGACATGGAATACCTCGCCGTGGCGCTTCGCGAGGCCCATCCGGGCATCGACCTGCGCCTGGGCGAAGAGCTCGGCGCGCTGGACGAAATCGAAGCGGCCGTCTGCTGGTTTCCGCCACATGGCCTGCTCGCGCAAATGCCCAAGCTCCGGCTCGTGCAGTCGCTGGCCGCGGGCATCGAGCACATCACGGCGGATGTGGAATTGCCGCGCCACTTGCCGCTGTGCCGCATCGTCGATACCGGCATGGCGGCCGGCATGAAAGCCTACGTCTGCTGGGCCGTGGTGCAGCAGCACCGCGGCATGGGCGCTTATGTGGCGAGTTCCGCGGCCCGCCGGTGGGAAGAGCAGCCGGTTGTGTCGCCGCGCCGCCACCGCGTGGGCATTGCGGGCCTGGGCACGCTGGGCATGGCGTGCGCCGAAGCGCTGGCCGCCATCGGCTACCCGGTGCGTGGCTGGAGCCGCAGCAAGAAAGAGGCGCTGCCGGCCGGCGTCGAGGGCTTCCATGGTGCCGCGCAGCTCGATGAATTTCTTTCGGGCTGCGACACGCTGGTGTGCCTGCTGCCGCTCACCGTCGAGACGCACGGTTTTCTCGATGCCGCGCTGTTTGCAAAGCTGCCGCGCGGCGCGCACCTGATCAACGTCGGACGCGGCGACCACCTGGTCGAGGCCGACCTGCAGCCGGCACTCGATGCGGGCCAACTCTCGGCGGCCACGCTCGATGCCTTTTCGCAGGAGCCGCTGGCGCCGGAGCATCCGTTCTGGGGCGATCCGCGCATCCTCGTCACGCCGCACATCGCCACGCGTACCGACAGCCTCGTGATCGCGCGCCAGACGCTCGACAACCTCGCGTCGGTGCGCGAGGGCCGGCGCCCCGCCAACCAGGTCGACCTGGCGCGCGGCTATTGAACTTTCCACAAACCGGAATCCCACCCATGAACGCCAGCATGCACAAAGAGACCGCCGCCACAGACATTGCCGCGCACCTGCACCCCTTCACCAACCTTGCGACGCATCCGCAGGTCGGCCCGCTGGTGATCCAGTGCGGCGACGGCATCTTCGTGGAAGACGACCAGGGCCGCCGTTATCTCGAAGCCATGTCGGGCCTGTGGTGCGCTTCGCTGGGCTTCAGCAACGCACGCCTGGCCAAGGCCGGCAGCGAGGCACTGCACGGGCTGCCGTACTACCACACGTTCAACGGCCGGTCGAACCCGGCCGCGATTGCGCTGGCCGAAAAACTGATTGCACTGGCGCCGGTGCCGATGTCGAAAGTGTTCTTCGCCAACTCGGGCTCGGAGGCCAACGACTCCGCGGTCAAGCTGGTCTGGTACTACCACAACGCCATCGGCAAGGCCGAAAAGAAGAAGATCATTGCGCGCCGCAATGCCTACCACGGCGTCACTGTCGCGGCCGCGAGCCTGAGCGGATTGGTGCCGAACCACCGCGACTTCGACTTGCCGATCGACCGCATCCTGCATGTCGATTGCCCGCACCATTTCCGCTATGCCGAATCCGGCGAAACCGAGGAAGACTTCGCGACGCGGCTGGCCGCTGCGCTCGAGCAGCGCATCCTCGACGAAGGCCCCGAGACGGTCGGCGCCTTCATCGCCGAACCCGTGATGGGTGCGGGCGGCGTGCTGGTGCCGCCGGTCACCTACTTCGACAAAGTGCAGAAGGTGCTGGCGAAGTACGAGGTGCTGCTGATCGCCGACGAGGTGATCTGCGGCTTTGGCCGCACCGGCGAAATGTTCGGTTCGACCACCTTCGGCTTGAAGCCCGACATCCTGACCGCGGCCAAGGCGCTCTCGTCGGGCTATGTGCCGATCTCGGCCGTGATGGTCAGCGAGAAGGTGCATGCGGCGGTGGCTGCCAACAGCGGCAAGATCGGCACCTTCGGCCACGGCTTCACCTACTCGGGCCATCCGGTAGCCTGCGCCATTGCGCTCGAGACGCTCAAGGTCTACGAAGACGAGAACATCGTCGCGCACGTGCAATCGCTTGCACCGCAGTTTCAGCAAGGGTTGCAGAGTTACGCCGGGCGCAAGTACGTTGGCGAGGTGCGCGGCGTGGGGCTCATCGGCGCAATCGAGCTGTATGCCGACCCCGCAAAGCGCACGGCCTTCGATCCCGCGCAGAAGGCGGGCGCACGTCTTGCCGAACTCGCGCTGGCGCAAGGGCTCATCGTGCGCGCGATGGGCGATTCGATTGCCTTCTGCCCGCCGCTCATCATCACGGCCCAGCAGGTCGACGACATGTTCGCGCGCTTCGGCCGCGCGATGGCGATCTTCGAAGAGAGCTTCGCGTGAAGGCCTTCTTCACCGACGAGCAGCTGCTGCACGACCCGCAGCAGTTCATGCGGCTGGGCCGCATCTGCAAACCGACGGATCTGCCGAGCCGCGCGCATGCGCTGCGCGACGCGCTGGCCCTGCGCGGCATTGCGCTGACCGAGCCGCACGACTACGGCCGCGCGCCGCTCGAAGCCGTGCACAGCGTCGACTACCTCGACTATCTTGAAACCGCCTATGCGCTGTGGCGCGAGCTGAAGGTGCCCGGCGTGGAGCCCGGCATCGAAGTGCTGCCGAATCTCTCGCCCTACTACAACGGCACGCCGGGCGTGGCGCGCCCGCCCTGCCCCTCGCCTTCGCTGGTGGCGCGCACGGGCTACTACATCAGCGACCTTTCGTGCCCGCTTGGCCCGCACACCTGGCGCTCGATATTGCGTTCGGCCCACACCGCGGTGGCCGCCGCCGACGCGGTGCTGGAAAGCGGCGACGCGGCCTATGCACTGTGCCGCCCCTCGGGCCATCACGCGCACCGCGACCGCGCGGGTGGCTTCTGCTATATCAACAACAGCGCCATCGCGGCGCAGCGGCTCTGGGAGCGGCACGGACGGGTGGCGGTGTTCGACGTGGATGCACACCACGGCGACGGCACGCAGAACATCTTCTATGCGCGCGATGACGTGCTGACCGTATCGACGCATGCCGACCCCTCGGGCTACTACCCGTTCTACACCGGCTACGCGCACGAGCGCGGCGTGGGCGCGGGCGAAGGCTTCAACCTGAACCTGCCGCTCGCGCACGGTGCGGACAACACGGCGTTCCTGCAGGCGGTGGACCAAGGCGCGGCTGCGCTACGCGAGTTTGCGCCCAAGGCACTGGTGCTCGCGCTGGGCTTCGACAGCTACAAGGACGACCCCATCAGCGTGCTGAAGCTCGACCTCGACGCCTACCGCCACATCGGCGAACGCGTCGGCGCGCTGAAGCTGCCTACCGTGGTGGTGCAGGAAGGCGGCTACATGGTGGAGGCCATCGGCCCTGCGCTCGACAATTTCCTGCGGGGCTTCCAGGCCGCGCGATGAGCACCACCGCCACGGCTCTCGCGTTGCGCCCAGCGGGCTCCAGGAGCGCCGGCGTGGCGCTGTTCTTCTGCGCGCTGGTGGCCTTTGCCTCGTACGACGCGTTCTGCAAGTACATGCTGCAGTTCTATCCGGCGCCCTTCGTCAATGTGATGCGCTACATCGCGGTGAGCGGCGTGGCCTTCGCGGCGCTGCTGCGCCACGGCGACCTGCGCATGTGGCGCACGCCGCAAAAGCCCCTGCTGCTGCTGCGCGGGCTGATGCTCGCGACGGTGGCCACCTGCTTCATGACGGCGCTCATCTGGATGCCGCTGGCCGAAGCCACCGCCATCTACTTCACCGCGCCGCTGCTGATGGTGGCGCTGTCGCCGTGGCTGCTGGGCGAGCAGGTGCGGCGCAGCCGCTGGGTGGCCGTGACGGTCGGCTTTGGCGGCATGCTGCTGATCGTGCGGCCGGGCGCCGACTTGCCTTTGCTGGGCACGGTGCTCATGGCCGTGGCGGCCGTCTGCTACGCGATCTTCCAGTTGCTCACACGGCGGCTCGCGGGTTTGGTCGCGGGGCCGGTGCAGTACGCCTGGACCGCGTTGATCTGCTTCGTCGTCACGCTGCTGCCCGCGCCCTTCTTCCTGCCCGCCCACCAGCCGCCTTGGGGCGACGTGGCGCTGCTGCTCGCGGGTGGCGCCTGCAGCGCGGCGGCGCAGTGGCTGCTGCTGGCCGCCTTCGAGCGCGTCGAGGCTTCGACGCTGGCGCCGCTCAACTACTTCCAGCTGCTGCTGGCCGTCGCCTTCAGCACCTTCTGGTTCCGCCGGCCGCCCGACGCGATTGCGATGGCCGGCATTGCACTGATCATGGCGGCGGGCATCTACCTGGCGCGGGCGGGGCGGGGCCTGAAGACCGCACCGGCCGCGCCAGATGCCATCCGGTGAAGAATCGCCCCTGGCGCACACCAATGACGAGACAAGCAACATGGCAATTTCCACAATTTCTCCTCCTCCTTCTGCCGACGCGGCCCTGTTCGAATCGGTCGAGTCGACCGACCTCGTCGGCCTGGTCGAGGCCCAGCTGACGCGCGCCATCGTCGAAGGCCGCCTGGCGCCCGGCAGCCGCATCGTCGAGGCCGACATCGCGCGCCGCATGGGCGTGAGCCGCGCGCCCGTGCGCGAGGCAGCGCGGCGGCTCGAGCGCCAGGGCGTGCTGGTCGCCAAGCCGCGCCACGGCTTCGCGGTGCGCACCATCAGCGTGCAGGAGATCGACGACCTGTTCGAGGTGCGCCTGAGCCTGGAGCTCACCTCGATCGAGCTGGCCTGCCGCAAGGCCGACGACGCGGGCATCGCGCGCGTGCAGGCGCTGGTCGAGGCCATGGTGCGCGAGGCCAACACGCAGCCGCAGCACCACCGCATCGCCAACGACCTAGCGCTGCACACGCTGATCTGCGAGCTGTCGGGCAATGCGCATCTGCACCGCATCTTCATGAACACGCAGACCGAGATGCAGATGATCATCGCGCTGATCGACGCGGTCTACCACGACCCCACCGCCATGGCCGAGACCCACCGCCCCATCGTCGATGCGTTGGTGCGCCGCGACCCCGAGGCCGCCAAGGCCGCGATGCGCGTGCACCTGGAAGACGCCTGGCAGCACGTGCGCGCGCTGTTCGTGAAGCAGCACGGCGCCGCGCCCCTTCCCGCCAATGCCTGAGACCGGAGAAACACGCCGATGAAAGTCGTCTACAGCGACACCCACAAGGACCACGACCCGCAGCTCTTCATGGTGCGCGGCAAGCTCAAGCGCAGCAACGAGCAGCCCGAGCGCGCGTTCCGCTTGCTCGAGGCGGTGCAGCAGGACGGCCACGAGATCGTTGCCACGCGCGACTTCGGCGCCGGCCCGCGCGCCGCCATCCACACGCCCGAGTACCTGCGCTTTCTGGAAACAGCCTACGCGCGCTGGCAGCTGCTGGACGACCCTTCCGAAGAGGTGATGCCCAACATCCATCCCTTTCCGGGCCAGCCCTGCACCTACCCCGACAGCGTGGTCGGCCAAGCCGGCTTCCACATGGGCGACAACGCCTGCTCCATCGGCGCGCGCACCTGGGAGGCCGCCATTGCCTCAGCGAACATGGCCACGCATGCGGCGCAGCTGGTGCTCGATGGCGAGCGCGCGGCCTATGCGCTGTGCCGCCCGCCCGGCCACCACGCGTATGCC
This sequence comes from Variovorax sp. CCNWLW235, assembly GCF_037204085.1. Taxonomy (NCBI): domain Bacteria; kingdom Pseudomonadati; phylum Pseudomonadota; class Betaproteobacteria; order Burkholderiales; family Comamonadaceae; genus Variovorax; species Variovorax sp. CCNWLW235. The sequence continues at coordinate 81,052 of NZ_JBBCBW010000003.1, forward strand.
GACCGCGCCAATGGCTTCTGCTACCTCAACAACGTGGCGATTGCCGCACAGCACCTGCGCGGCGTGCATGACCGCGTGGCCATCCTCGACATCGACGTGCACCACGGCAACGGCACCCAGGGCATCTTCTACCGCCGTGCCGACGTGCTGACCATCTCGCTGCACGGCGATCCGCGCAACTTCACGCCCTTCTTCATCGGCCATGCGCACGAGCGCGGCGAAGGCGAAGGCCTGGGCTACAACATCAACAAGCCGCTGGCGCTGGGCACCGACATCGACGGCTACCTGCCCGCGCTGCGCGATGCCTGCAACAGCATTCGCGCTTATGCGCCCGGCGCGCTGGTGGTGGCGCTGGGGCTCGACGCGCACGAGCGCGATCCGTACAAGGGCATGAAGATCCAGACCGCCGGCTTTGCGGTGCTGCTGGCCGAGATCGCGCGGCTGGGCCTGCCCACGGTGCTGGTGCAGGAAGGCGGCTATCTCTCCGACGACCTCGGCCCGAACATCGCGAGCGCGCTGCGCGGTTTCGAGAGTGCTGCATGACGACCATGGATTTCGCCGATGCGCAGGTGCTCAGTGAGGCCTCGCCCGCGCTCGACGACAACTGGGTGCGCGAGCTCGCGCACGAGCGCTACGGCATCGAAGGCGAGATGAAGCCGCTGACCGGCGAGCGCGACCGCAACTACCGGCTGGAGCGAACAACCGACGGCGCTCGCTTCATGCTGAAGATCTCGCACCCCGCCGAGACCGCGCTGGTCGCCGACTTCCAGACCCAGGCCCTGCTGCATCTCGCGGCCACCGACCCCGGCCTGCCGGTGCAGCGCATCGTGCCGGCGCGGGATGGCGCCGCCTCCTTCGTGTGCGACCCGGGCGACGGCTTGCCGCGCGTGGTGCGCCTCTTCACCTACCTGCCCGGCCTGCCGCTGCCCGAGGCGCCGCGTACGCCGTTGCAACAGCAAAACCTCGCGCGCATGCTGGCCCGGCTCGACGTCGCGCTCGCGGGCTTCGACCACCCGGCGGGCGATCTGCCGCTGCCCTGGGACCTGCAGCGCGCCGACAGCGTGCGCGGCCTGCTCGCGCATATCGCAGAGCCGGAGCGCCGTGCGCTGGCCGCCGCCGCGCTCGACCGCTTCGAGCACGACGCCAAACCGGTGCTGCGTACGCTGCCCGCGCAGCCGATCCACAACGACTTCAACATCTACAACGTGCTGGTCGACCCGGCCGACACCGACCGCATTGCCGCGATCCTCGACTTCGGCGACATGGTGCGCGCGCCGTGCATCAACGACCTGGCCGTGGCCGCCGCCTACCAGGCCGGCACCGGCGACGACCCGCTTGCGGCCGTCGTGCCGTTGGTCGCCGCGTACCACGCGGTGCGGCCGCTATCGCCGGCCGAGGTCGGCGTGCTGTTCGACCTGATCGCCGCGCGGCTCGTGATGGTGGTCGCCATCAGCGGCTGGCGCGCCGCGCGCTATCCCGAGAACGCGCCTTACCTGCTGCGCAACAACCCGCTGTCGTGGGCGAGGCTGCAGGCCTGCGAGCGCGTCGGCACCGCAGCCGCTACAGCAGCCTTTCGCCGTGCGTTGAACCTCTGAGAGATCGCCCATGACCACCCTCGCCCCTTCCACCCAGGCACTCGTCGAGCGCCGCGCGCGCGTGCTCGGCCCGGCCTATCGCCTGTTCTACGAAACGCCGCTGCACCCGGTGCGCGGCGAGGGCGTGTGGCTGTACGACGCCGACGGCAAACGCTATCTCGATGCCTACAACAACGTCGCCTCGGTCGGCCATTGCCATCCGCATGTGGTCGAGGCCATCGCGTGCCAGGCTGGCGTACTCAACACCCACACGCGCTACCTGCACGAAGGCGTGCTCGACTACGCCGAGCGGCTGCTCGCCACCATGCCGCCCGAGCTCGCGAACGCCATGTTCACCTGCACCGGCAGCGAGGCCAACGACCTCGCGATGCGCATTGCACGTGCGCACACCAAGGCCGAGGGGCTGATCGTCACGCGCTTCGCGTACCACGGCGTCACCGCGTCGATCGCCGAGGCCTCACCATCGCTCGGCAAGTTCGTGCAGCTCGGCGATGCGGTGCGCACTGTGCCCGCACCCGACAGCTATCGCACTGCGCTTGGCGAACTGGGCCGTGCTTTCGCGAACGGCGTGCGTGAGGCCATCGCGGACCTCAATGCGCACGGCATGCGCCCCGCTGCGCTGATGGTCGACACGGTGTTTTCAAGCGACGGCATCTTCACCGATCCGCCCGGTTTCATGGCCGAGGCGGTCGAGGCAGTGCGCGACGCCGGCGGCGTCTTCATTGCCGACGAAGTGCAGCCCGGCCTGGGACGCACCGGCGACGCGTTCTGGGGTTTCCAGCGGCATGGCGTGGTGCCCGACATCGTCACCATGGGCAAGCCGCTCGGCGCCGGCCATCCGCTGGCGGGCCTTGCGGTGCGGCCCGAGGTGCTGGCTGCCTTCGGCCGCGAGTGCCGCTACTTCAACACCTTCGGCGGCAACCCGGTGTCGATGGCTGCGGGCATGGCGGTGCTCGACGTTGTCGAGCGCGAAGGCTTGATGGCCAATGCGCAGCGCGTCGGCGGTTACCTGCGTGCGCGGATCGCGAAGCTCGCCGAGCGCCACGCGTTGATCGGCAATGTGCGCGGCGCGGGGTTGTTCGTGGGTGTGGAGCTCGTCGCGGACCGCCGGGCGCGCACGCCCGCCACCGCGGAAACCGCGCGCATCGTCAACGGCCTGCGCGAGCGGCAGGTGCTGCTGAGCGCCACAAGCGAAAACGCCAACACGCTCAAGATCCGCCCGCCGCTGGTGTTTACCGAGGCTCATGCCGACCTGCTGGTCGAGACGCTGGACCAGGTGCTGGCCGGCCTCTGACCGATTGCCTCGTTGCCGCGCATGGCGCCGCGCGCCACCTTGCGCCAGAATCGTTCGCCCCTACGACCACTTGCCACCATGAACATCGTCGACTCCTTTGCCAGCCATGCTCCCCGCTTCGTCGATATCCGACGCGACATTCACGCCCACCCCGAACTTGGTTTCGAAGAGCATCGCACCTCCGAAAAGGTGGCGAGCCTGCTCGCCGAATGGGGCATTGAGGTGCACCGCGGCATTGCCGGCACCGGGCTCGTCGGCGTGCTGCGCAAAGGCACCGGTACACGCACCATCGGCCTGCGCGCCGACATGGACGCGCTGCCGATGCACGAGGCCAACGAGTTCGCCCACAAGTCGACCCACGCCGGCCGCATGCATGCCTGCGGCCACGACGGCCACACCACCATGCTGCTGGCCGCGGCATGGCACCTGTCGCAGCAGGGGCCGGATGATTTCGACGGCACCGTGCATTTCATCTTCCAGCCCGCCGAAGAGATGGGCAAGGCCGGCGCCAAGAAGATGATCCAGGACGGCCTGTTCGATCGCTTTCCGTGCGACGCCGTCTTTGCGCTGCACAACTTTCCGGTGGGCGACGTGGGCCGCTTCGCGCTCAACGAAGGCGCACTGATGGCGTCGAGCAATACCTACAAGATCACCGTCCGTGGGCGTGGCACGCACGCCTCGATGCCGCACACCGGCATCGATCCGGTGGCCGCGGTGGTCACGCTGGCGCAGCAGCTGCAGACCATCGTGCCACGCACCATTCCGAGCACCGAGCGCGCCCTGCTCGCGGTCACGCAGCTGCAGGGTTCCGATGCGCCCAACGTGATTCCCGACGTGGCCACGGTCGGCGGCACCATCCGCACCTTCTCGATCGACGCCATCGACAAGATCGAAGCCCGCCTGCGCGAGGTGGCGGCGGGTGTGGCTGCGGCGCACGGCTGCACGGCCGAGGTTTTCTTCAACCGCTCTTCACCACCGGTGGTCAACCATGCGGCCGAGGCGCGCTTTGCCGCCGGAGTGATGCGCGAGGTGGTGGGCGACGACATGGTGACCGACAACTTTCCTGCCGTGATGGGGGCCGAGGACTTCGCGCACATGCTGCTCGCGCGGCCCGGCTGCTACGCCTTTCTGGGCAATGGCGATGGCGACCACCGGCTCGACGGCCACGGGCCCGGCCCTTGCATCATCCACAACACCTCGTTCGACTTCAACGACGAGATCATTCCGATCGGCGCCAGCTACTTCGTGAAGCTGGTACAGCGCTGGATGCCGTCGGGCGCCTGAAATTTCTTACTGCCAACGATGATGAAAGCGGCCACTCCGATGACCCCGACCCTGTTCACCCGGCGTTCGCTGGCTGCCCTTGCAGCCGCCGCGACGCTCGGCGCCCTCGTGCTGCCCGTCCACGCGCAGCAGCGAGTGATCCACATCGTCGTGCCCTTTGGCACCGGTGCGGTGCAAGACACCGTGGCGCGTGCCTTCAATGCCGAGCTTGGCGCGGCACTCAATGCCAACGCGATCGTCGAGAACCGTGCGGGCGCGGGCGGCACGGTGGGCGCGGCCGCCGTGGCCAAGGCGCCGCCGGACGGCAACACGCTGGTGCTCGCCGCCGCGAGCCACAACATTGCGGGCTTTCTGTACAGCAAGCTCTCGTACGACCCGCTAAAGGATTTCGTGGGCGTGGCCAACATCGGCAACGCGGGCTATGTGCTGGCGGTGGCGAGCGGGCTCAACGTGTCGAGCACGGCCGACTTCATCAAGGAGGTGAAGGCCAACCCGGGCAAGTACAACTACGCCTCGGCCGGCAACGGCAGCGCCACGCATCTTGCAATGGCGTCTTTCCTCGCCAAGGCGGGGCTGGAGATGACGCACATTCCGACCAAGTCCACGGGCGAGGCGGTGAACGAAGTGCTCGCGGGTCGGGTGCAGGCGGTCATTTCCTCGAGCATCGGCGTGATGGGTTTTCAGGCGGACCCGCGCATGAAGCTGCTCGCGTCCACCGGCAAGGCGCGCAGCCCCTTCCTGCCCAGCCTGCCGACCGTGGCCGAGAGCGGGCTCCCGGGCTACGCCTTCGATTCATGGATCGGCCTGCTCGCACCTGCCGGCACGCCCAAGGCCGAGGTCGAGCGCCTGAACGCGGCCACCAACAAGGTGCTGGCCGATCCGGTGATCCAGGAGCGCTTCAAGCGCCTGGGCGTGGAGCCCCGCACGCAGAGCGCCGAGGAGTTTCAGAAGCTGTTGCGCGCGGATTGGGATGCGATGGGCGTGGTGGTGAAAGCTTCGGGTGCCAAGATCGACTAGGCGGACATTACAAGACTCCCCTTGTTTTTACGTGATACAAGCCACGGCCTATATGGAGAAAAAATAAGCTAGATCTTGTATATTGACAAAACAAGCCAGGGGCGATAACTTGCTTGCAAGATGGACTATCCCCTTCGCTTCGTCGACCAGCTGCGGCCTCACCTGAAGGCGCTACGGAAAAAGCGTGGCCTGACACAGGCGCAAGCCGGTGCGCTCGTCGGTGTCAGCCAGGCACGCATCGCGGAAATTGAAGCGAATCCCGGAGCTGTCAGCCTCGAACAGCTGGCAAAGCTCCTGTCGACCTTGGGCGCGACCTTCTTCCTGCGGGAAGACACGCCTTCGGGCGGCGTTCTGTACGCGAGGGAGGAGCCCTCGACAACATATGAGCCGCTCCAGAACGCAGCCGTGAACCTTCCGGCGGGGCCGTGGACGACCCGGCAGATGAGTGATGGCTCCGTGCTGGTCACGCTGTCTCCCGGGGAGACTGGCGCTCCGGCGCCCCAATCGGCTGCACCGGGCACATTGCTACGGCAGCTCCAAGCCCTGAACCCGGACAAGGACGTCAAACCCACGTCGCGCCGCAACTTCGTCATCCGGCCAAAGACGGGCTCCTGGTAATGCAGGCGCTGAATGCGTGGATGAACGGTGAACTGGTCGGCACCTGGCTTGTCGATCGCGATTCCCATACTTTCCGGTACCACCCGCGGTGGCTCGAGTCGCCCCGGCAGCGATCGCTGTCGCTGTCGATCCCGATCAACAGCACGCTCGAAGTCCGCGGCGACGTGGTCAGGAACTACTTCGACAACCTGCTGCCGGACAACATCGCAGTCCGGGTGCGCCTGGGCCGTCGCTTCAAGCTCAAGGACATCGGCACCTTCGACCTGCTCGAAGCCATTGGGCGCGACTGCGTCGGTGCCGTGCAGCTGCTGCCCGAAGGAGCCGCGCCCGAGGGCTGGAGGGCCATGAACTGCGAGCCTCTCGGCGACAACGAAATTGCCGAGCTGCTGCGCACCGTTCCGTCCGACGCCACGCCGGAAAGCATGCGTGACGAAGACCTGTTTCGCATCTCTCTTGCCGGCGCCCAGGAGAAGACCGCCCTGACCCGCTGGAACGGTGCATGGTGCCGCCCGCACGGCGCCACGCCCACCACGCACATCATCAAGCTGCCGCTTGGGCTCATCGGTGGCTCCCGGCGCGTGGACGCATCCGACTCGGTGCAGAACGAATGGCTGTGCGCGCAGATCGTCGAGGCGCTTGGCCTGCCTGTGGCGCCTACATCCATTGCGACCTTCGAGGGCCAGACGGTTCTGGTGGTGGAGCGCTTCGATCGCGAGTGGATGGAGGGCGGCACATGGATCGCGCGCCTGCCGCAAGAAGACTTTTGCCAAGCCATGGGTCTGCCGTCGACCAGGAAGTACGAGCAAGACGAAGGCCCCGGCATGCCCAATTGCCTGCAGCTCCTGCAAGGAAGCCGGAGCGCCGACGATCGCACCCGGTTCCTCCTGACCCAGCTGGCCTTTTTTCTTCTGGCGGCGACAGACGGCCACGCCAAGAACTTTTCGGTTCGCCTGTACCAAGGCGACGTCTACGACATGACGCCGCTCTACGACATCATTTCGATGTGGCCTTATTTCGGCAACGGGCCCAACCAGTTCCAGCCGCGCAAGGCGGGCCTGGCGATGGCGGTTCGTTCCAAGAACAAGCACTACGTTTTCCACACCATCCACACGCGTCATTGGCACCAACTGGCAATGAAGAACGGCGGCCTTGAGGTGTGGAACGCCATGCTGGACATGGTGGAGTCGTTGGACGAGGCACTGGGCGAAGTAGAGGCCCTGTTGCCAGCCGACTTCCCCGTACGAACCTGGGAAGCCATTTCGCAGGGCATGCGAAGCGAAGCCGAGCGTTTTCGCTCAGGGCTTGCCGACATCGGCAACGCCGGCGCGCCGCGCGTCGGATAAGACCCCCACCACGCAGGTCTTGGGCGAGCCGGCCTTGTGCCCACCGCCGCGGCAAAGCAGAAATGTCTTGACGATATATTGTTAATATATTTAAAGTGCGCCTGATTTCCACCGCACACCTCAGGAGCACCATCCGTGACCAATCCCCGCTGGCAAGGCATCTTTCCCGCCATTACCACCAAGTTCCACGCCGACGAAAGCATCGATGCCGAGGGCACCGCGCGGCACATCGATTTTCAAATCCGCAACGGCATCCACGGCCTGGTCACCTGCGGTTCGCTAGGTGAAGCGAGCACGCTCTCGCTCGAAGAAAAGCTGCAGGTTGCCAAGATCGCGCTCGAAGCCGCGGACGGCCGCATTCCGGTGCTGGCGAATGTGTCCGAAACCAGCACGCGCGAAGCGCTGCGCTATGTGGACGGAGCCAACAAGTTGGGCGTGGCGGGCTTCATGGTGATGCCCTCGGTGATCTACGTGGCCGATGCGCGCGAGGCAATGCTGAACGTGCGCACCATCGCCAATGCGGCGCAAAAACCCATCATGGTCTACAACAACCCGGTGGCCTACCGCGTGGATCTGAAGCCCGAGCACATGGTCGAACTGGCGGACTGCGAATGGATCGCGGCCATCAAGGAGAGCACGGACAACATCCGCCGCATCACGGACCTGCGCAACACAGTGGGCGACCGCTACCAGCTGTTTTTGGGTGTGGACGACCTGGCATACGAAGGGCTGGCGCTGGGCTGCGACGGCCTGCTGGCCGGCGTCGGCTGCGCTTTTCCGCGCGAGACGGTGGCGCTGTACGACCTGATGAAGGCCGGCAAGTTTGCCGAAGCGCTGAAGCTCTACCAGTGGATGACGCCAATGCTGCACCTGGACGTGTCGACCAAGCTGGTACAGAACCTGAAGCTGATCGACGCACTGGTGGGCGTGGGCAGTGAGCACATGCGCCGCCCGCGGCTGCCGCTCATCGGCGAGGAGCGCGCGGCTGTCGAGGCAATCGTGAAGAAGGCGCTGGCAACGCGGCCTGTGCAGTACCAGTCGGTTATGTAATAACCGCTCTTTTCGTTGTTCCCAACCTAGGAAGAAGCATGAAGACAAAAGTAGGCATGGTTCCGTTCATCGGCCTCGTGGGCCTGGCCGCCCTCGCCCTCGCAGGCCACGCCGGTGCGCAAGAGCAGGTCGTCAAGATCGGCCACAGCGGTCCTCTCTCCGGTCCCAATGCATTCGCGGGCAAGGACAACGAAAACGGCGTGCGCCTTGCCATCGAGGAACTCAACGCGAAGAAGATCACCGCCGGCGGCAAGACGCTGAAGTTCGAGCTGGTGTCCGAAGACGACCAGTGCGACGCCAAGACCGGCGTGAGCGTTGCGCAGAAGTTCGTGGACGACGGCGTCAAGTACGTCATGGGCCCGTACTGCTCGGGCGTGGCCATTCCGGCTTCGCGCATCTACGCCAGCGGTGGCACCATGGTCTCGACCGTGGGCACCAACCCGAAGGTCACGCAGGGCGGCTACAAGAACCTGTACCGCATCATCGCGAGCGACAACCAGATCGGCTCCAGCATGGCCGTGTACGCGGCCAAGGTGCTCAAGGTCACCAAGGTGGGCGTGATCGACGACCGCACCGCCTTCGGCCAGGGCCTTGCGGAAGAGTTCACCAAGGAGGCGAAGAAGCAGGGCCTCACCATCGTCGGCCAGGAGTTCACCACCGACAAGGCCGTGGACTTCACCGCCATCCTCACCAACATGAAGTCCAAGGCGCCCGAAGCAATCTTCTTCGGCGGCTACGCGCCGCAGGCCGCCCCCATGGCGCGCCAGATGAAGCAGCTTGCCGTGCCCGGCAAGCTGCTGGGCGGCGACACGGTGTGCAGCCCGGCCACCGGCAAGCTCGGCGGCGACGCGGTCAACGACCTGGTGTTCTGCGCACAGGGCGGCTCCATTCTCGAAAAGGCGCAGAGCGGCCCGGCCTTCAAGGCCAAGTTCAAGAAGCGCTTCAACGTCGATGCAGACGCGTATGCGGCTTCGTACTACGACCAGGTGATGTTCATCGGCGAATCGATGCAGAAGGCCAACTCCATCGACCCCGACAAGGTGGGCGCCGAGCTTTACAAGACCACCTACAAGGGCGTGGCCGCAACCTACGCATACGACGAGCAGGGCAACATGAAGCAAGCGCCGATCACGGTGTACACCTTCAAGAACGCAGCGCCCGTTCCCCTGGCCAGCTACTGAGCCGAAGAAAGACATGCAGCGCATCCAGATCGTCGATTCGCACACGGGCGGCGAGCCCACGCGCCTGGTTGTTGGCGGGTTCCCCGACCTGGGCGCCGGCAGCATGGCCGAGCGCCGCGCGCTGCTGGCCGAGCAGCACGACAAGTGGCGCGCCGCCACGGTGCTAGAGCCGCGCGGCAGCGACGTGGTGGTGGGCGCGCTGCTGTGCGAGCCCGTGTCCAGGGACGCAGCGGCCGGCGTGATCTTCTTCAACAACGCCGGCTACCTCGGCATGTGCGGCCACGGCACCATCGGCTTGGTGGCAAGCCTCGCGCACATGGGGCGCATCGGCGTGGGCGAGCATCGCATCGAGACGCCCGTGGGCACCGTCACGACCACGCTGCATGCCGATGGTTCGGTGAGCGTGCGCAACGTGCCCGCCTACCGGCATCTTCACCAGGTGGCCGTCAAGCTGCCGGGCCATGGCACCGTGTGCGGCGATGTGGCTTGGGGCGGCAACTGGTTCTTCCTGGTGAGCGATCACGGCCAGCGCGTGGCCAGCGACAACCTTGCGGCGCTGACCGGCTACACCGAGGCACTTCGCAAGGCGCTTTCGGCGCAGGGCATCACGGGCGCGGAAGGCGCGGAGATCGATCACATCGAACTCTTTGCCGATGACGACAGCGGCGCGGACAGCCGCAACTTTGTGCTCTGCCCCGGCAACGCCTACGACCGCTCGCCATGCGGCACTGGCACCAGCGCCAAGATCGCCTGCCTTGCAGCCGACGGCAAGCTCGCGCCGGGCGAGGTGTGGACGCAGGCCAGCGTGATCGGCAGCCGCTTCGAAGCCAGCTACACGGTGGAAGACGGCAAGGTCATTCCAACCCTGCGCGGTCGGGCGCACATCAGCGCCGAAGCCACGCTGCTGATCGACGACAACGATCCTTTCGGGTGGGGCATCCGGATATGAAGCTCGCCCCCAGTCTTCACGCACTTCGTGTCGCTACGCCAACCCCCTACCGGGGGCAACACCAGCGGCCCGGCAAAGCCGGTTCCGCGGTGTTCCGCGAAGTGCAATAGGCCGTGCACGCCGATGTCATCGTCATAGGTGCCGGCATCGTCGGTGCCGCTTGCGCGCATGCGCTGGCACAAACCGGCCGCCGCGTGCTGGTGCTCGACGCGCGCAGCGGCGGTGCCACCGGCGCCGGCATGGGGCACCTGGTGGTGATGGACGACAACCCGGCCGAACTTGCACTGAGCAGCCATTCGACGGCGCAATGGCGCGCCCTGGCGCCGCGCATGAGCGAAGACTGTGCATACAGCGCCTGCGGCACCCTGTGGATTGCCGCGAACGAAGAAGAGATGGCCGAGGCCGAACACAAGCAGCAGCGACTGCGGATGCACGGCATCGAGAGTCGTCTGCTCGATGGAGCAGCACTGGCGCGCGCCGAGCCAGCGCTTCGCAACGGCCTTGCAGGCGCGCTGGAAGTGCCTGGCGACGGCATTCTGTATGCGCCCAATGCAGCGCGCTGGCTGCTCGCGCAGGCCGGGGATTCGGTTCGCGTCGAACATGCGAAGGTCGGTGAGATTGAAGTCGATGGCACGCTGCGGCTGGTTGACGGCAGCCGCCGCACCGCGCTGCAGATCGTGCTCGCCAACGGCATCGAGGCGACCACGCTGTGTCCCGAACTGCCGATCCGCCCCAAGAAGGGCCACCTGCTGATTACCGACCGCTATCCGGGCACCGTGCATCACCAGCTCGTCGAGCTCGGGTACGTGACCAGCGCGCACCACAGCGATGGCGATTCGGTCGCCTTCAACGTGCAGCCGCGGCCTACGGGGCAACTGCTGATCGGTTCCTCGCGCCAGTTCGACACCACCGATCCAGCCGTCGAGGCGCCGATGCTCGCGCGCATGCTGCAACGAACGCTCGAGTACCTGCCCGGCCTTGCGGATCTCACCGCCGTGCGCTCCTGGACCGGCATGCGCGCCGCTACGCCCGACGGGCTGCCCCTGCTGGGCAAGCATCCGTGGCGCGAGAAGCTCTGGCTCGCGGTCGGCCACGAAGGCCTGGGCGTGACGACCGCACCGGGCAGCGCACATCTGCTCGCGGCACTGATGAACGGCACTGCGCCTCAATTCGATGCGGCGCCCTATGCACCGCGCGGCCTTGCCGTGGAGAAATGCGCATGAGCGGCGAGACATCGCTGCACATCGATGGCCGCCTGGTCCGCGTAAAGGCGGGAACCTCGGTGGCCGCGGCATTGCGCATCGCCGACGGCATGGGCGTGGCGCGCACCTCCGTCTCGGGTCAGCCGCGCGCCCCGTTCTGCGGCATGGGCGTGTGCCAGGAATGCCGTGTGCGGGTCGACGGACGCGGCATGCTGGCCTGCCAGACGTTCTGCGCCGAAGGCATGCAGGTGGAGACCACGGCATGACCACAATGGCGCTGGAGCATTGCGATCTGTTGATCGTCGGCGCGGGCCCCGCGGGCATGGCCGCCGCGGTGGCGGCGGCGCCCAGCGGCGCATCCATCGTGGTGATAGACGACAACCCCGCGCCCGGCGGCCAGATCTGGCGCGACGGTCCCGGCGCCGCCCTGCCGCCCGCCGCGCGCAGGTGGCGCGAGGCACTGGAGCGCCACGCCAACATCCGCGTGTGCAGCGGCACGCGCGTGATTGCTGCGCCCGCGCACGGCGAACTGCTGCTCGAAGATGCCGTGCGCGGTTGGCGCATGCAGTGGAAGAAGCTGATTCTCTGCACCGGCGCGCGCGAGCTGCTGCTGCCTTTTCCGGGCTGGACACTGCCCGGCGTCACTGGCGCGGGCGGCTTGCAGGCGCTCATCAAGGCGGGCTTGCCTGTCGAAGGCGAGCGCATCGTCGTTACGGGCAGCGGGCCTTTGCTGCTCGCAGCCGCGGCTACCGCGCGCGCCGCGGGCGCAAAGGTCGTGCGCATCGCCGAGCAGGCCTCGCTTGCGGCGGTGGCCGGTTTTGCCGTCAACCTTCTGCGCTGGCCGGGCAAGGCTGTTCAAGCCTTGGCGCTGGGCGATGCGCAATACCGCACCTCGTCGCGCATCGTCTCCGTTCAGGGCCGTGGCCGGGTCGAATCGGTCCTGCTCCGCCAAGGCGGGCGCGAGGTGCAGATCGAATGCGATCGCGTGGCGTGCGGCTTTGGCCTCACACCGAACACGCAACTCGGCCAGATGCTCGGCTGCGCCCTTGCGCCTGCAGAAACGGGTGCGCCGGCGCTGGCGGTCGATGCCTTGCAGCGCACCAGCCTGCCCGGTGTTTACGCGGCCGGCGAATGCACCGGCTTCGGCGGCAGCGAACGCGCGCTTGCGCAGGGCACCATCGCCGGCTACGCAGCAGTCGGCAATGAACGCGCCGCAACGCGGCATGAGCACGAACGTGCCCGCTGGAATGCCTTTGCCGCACAGTTGCATCGAAGCTTTGCGCTGGCCCCCGGCATCCGCCAGATGCCGCAGCCCGACACCCTGGTGTGCCGCTGCGAAGACGTGCCGCTTTCCGCCCTGGCCGGCTGCAGCGGCTGGACCGACGCCAAGCTGCATCGCCGATGCGGCATGGGGGCCTGCCAGGGCCGCGTGTGCGGCGATGCGGCGCAGTTCCTCTTCGGCTGGACGCCGCCTTCGCCACGGCCGCCGCTCTCGCCGGCGCGCATTGCGACCCTGGCAGGCCTCGCGGCCCGCGGCAACGATGTGGACCGACAATGAAACCGAAGCAGCTTCAGAAGAAAAAAACCATGGCCCCTCCGAAGACCGTCTCCCGCCCCCAGCCCAAGCGACGGGCCGCCGACCTCGCCTACGACGCGATCGAGACGCTGCTTTCCACCATGCAGCTGGAGCCCGGCAGCCAGGTGGTCGAAGCCGACCTGGCCGAGCGCACGGGCCTCGGCCGCACCCCGGTGCGAGAAGCGCTGATGCGCATGGTGTCGATCGGCCTCATCGTGCAGCAGCCGCGCCGCGGCCTGCTGGTGTCGACCATCGACCTGGCTGACCACCTCGACGTGATCCAGACCCGGCGGGTGCTCGAACTGCTGATTGCGGCGTGTTCGGCGCGCCGCGCCACGGCGTTGCAGCGCAAGGAGATCGTGCGCTGCGCCGAGGTGATGGTCGAGGCCGCCCAGCGCGGCGATTTGAACGACTACATGCAGGCCGACCGCGCGCTCGACCTCGTCAATCACCAGGCGAGCCACAACGATTCGGCGGTGAAGGCGGTGATTCCGCTCATCGTGCAGTGCCGGCGCTTCTGGTACGCCTACCAGCATGAAGGCGAGATCGTCGAAGGCGCCAATGCGCACCTCGAACTGGCACAAGGCATTGCGACCGGCGACGAGGCCGCGGCCGTGGCGGGCGCCAACCGGCTCATGGACTACCTCGAGGTTTTCGCCCGAAAAATCATCGACAAGTAGGCCGAAGGGCCTCGCGGCCAACACCGGGGAACTACGCGTGATCTGCCGGGGCCTCCGGCGCATACTGGCCCGATGGCTGTCGCACCCCGCGCCCAACCCGAAGATTTCTTCACCGCCGAAGAGTGGCAGTCGCTCACCAGCCGTTCGTCATGGAAGGGCCTGTGGCTGGTTGCGCACTGCTGGGGCGTCATCGGCGCCGCAATGCTTGTGGGCATCGTGTGGCCCTGGACTGTGCCGCTCATGGTGCCGATCGTCGGCGCGCGGCAACTGGGGCTCTTCATCCTCATGCACGACGCCGCGCACGCGGGATTGCACCGCAACCGCAAGGTCAACGACTGGGTGGCTTACTGGCTGTGCTCGTCCACGCTGCGCGACTACCGGCCGTATCACCTGCAGCACCACCGCTTCGTGCAGCAGACCGAAGACCCGGACCTCGTGCTGTCGGCGCCCTTTCCCATCACGCGTGCCTCGATGTGGCGCAAGGTCGTGCGCGACCTGAGCGGCCAGACCTTCTATAAGCAGCGCTTCGGCCATGTCGCCGAAGGCATCCGGAATCGTGCGCCGGGTGAATCGGCGCTCAAGGTCTTCGGGCGTGAACTCGCTAAGGACCGGCGCTTTCTGGCCGGCAACGGCCTCGGCTTTCTCGTGTTTGCATTGGCGGGCTTCTGGTGGGCCTGGCTGCTGATGTGGCTGCTGCCCATGGCCACCTGGCTGCCGCTCGTGAGCCGTGTGCGCAACATCGCCGAGCATGCGCTGGTGGCGCAGAACGAGGCCGACCCACTGCGCCAGGCGCGCACCACGCGTGCCGGCTGGCTCGAACGCGCGCTGGTGGCGCCCTATTGGGTCAACTACCACTGCGAACACCACATGTTCACCAGCCTGCCCTGCTGGAGCCTGCCGAAGGCGCACCGGCTGCTGCAGCGACGCGGCGCAACTGCGCGCATGGAAGTGCAGCCCGGCTACCTGAGCCTGTTGAAGCGCGCGGCCTCGGCCCAGCCGGCCTAGCGCGTTGCGGGCCGTGCCAGCGACGCCGGCGGTGCACCGCGCTGCGCATGCTGGCTGAGCCAGATGCTCGCGATCACGACGACGATGCCCACGATCTGCGGTACAGACAGGCTCTGCCCGAGCAGCGCCCAGCCCAGGATCACGGCGGTGACGGGGCTCAGGAAAGTCAGCGGCGCGACCGCCGACGATTCCAGCCGGGCCACGCCGCGGAACCAGACGATGTAGGTCAGCGCGGCACCCACCAGGCCGAGCCAGGCAAAGCCGATCCAGTTTGCCGCGCTGAGCGCCGGCAGCGGTGGCTCCAGCCACAGCGCCACCGGCAGCAGGAGCAGCCCGCCCGCGGTCAGTTGCCAAGCGGTGAAGGTCAGTGCCGAAACCGGCGGCTGCCAGCGGCGGCTCAGCACCGTGCCGAAGGCCATCGACACCGCGGCGGCAAAGGCCGCGGCGATGCCGAGCGCATCCAGTGCGGCATTCGGCGTGAGCACCAGCAGCGCCACCCCGCCGATGCCGACGACCGCCGCCGCCACTGAAAGTGCGCGCACGGCCGACCCGAGGAAGAAGCTCGCAAGAAACACCACGAAGAGCGGCTGTACCGACGTGATCGTTGCCGCCACCCCGCCTGGCAGGCGATACGCCGCGACGAACAGCATCGCCCAGAGGATCGAGAAGTTCAGCGCCCCCAGCACGAAGATGCGGCTCCACCAGGCGCGCTCGGGCAGCCGACGGACGATCAGGAGCAGCAGCAGCCCCGCCGGCAGCGCGCGCAGCAGCGCCACCGTCAACGGGTAGTTGGCAGGCAGGAGTTCGGTGGTGACGATGTAGGTGCTGCCCCAGATCGCGGGCGCGGTCGCGGTGAGGAGGACGTCGGTGGTTCGGCTGGTCATTCGGTTCGATGCGGTGCGCTAGCTGCCCGCCTGTTCAGGCTCCGGCCCGGGCCAGCCCAGCAGTTCGGCCAGCCGCTGCACGATCCATCCCGCCTCGGCGGGCGACACGCCGGATTCGGGCGTGGCCAGCCCGGCGTGGATGCGCCGCAGGATCTCGCTTTCGACCGGCACCTCGGTGTGGTGCTGGATTTGCGCGTGGCCCACGAGATGGTTGGCCAGGTCTTCGCAGATCTCGTAGCGCTCGCGCACCACGCCGATGGGCTCCAGCAGGCGCTGGCGCGCGTCGCTGTACACCGCGAAGAACGAGGGCGGAATGAAAATCTGGTTGTCGTCGGACATCGCGCGTGCACCTGTGGCTGCCCCAATGACAAAACGCGCCCGGGGGCGCGTTCGTCGTGGCCCTTGCGAGCCGGCGGGGGCTGCTGGATCAGCCGCCCTTCTTGGCGCGCTTGCCGGGGTTCTTCTTGCTGCGCGTGGCGGTGCCGCGTTCCAGGCTGACCTTCTGGCCGCCACCGGACCTGGGCACGGCGTAGCCGGGCAGGGGCGTCGGCTTCGGGGTGGCAACGCGGTCGGCTTCGGTACGAATTTTCTTGGGCATGAAAAGCTCGGGTAAAAAAAGTGATGTTCGAGGCTCAATTAGGCCACAGCGGGGATTTTGCCTGCCAGAAGCCGAAGCAACGGGCATGACAGGGTTTCTTTCAGAGTTCCAGCAGGCGCACTTTCACGCTCTTGCCCTTGACGCGGCCGCTCGAGAGCTTGCGCGCCGCTTCGGCCGCAATGCCGCGCTCCACGGCCACGTAGGTCGAGAACTCGTTGACGTTGATCTTGCCGACCTGCTCCTTGGTGTAGCCGCAGTCGCCGGTGAGCGCGCCCAGCACGTCGCCGGCGCGGATCTTTTCTTTTCGGCCGCCCACGATCTGCAGCGTGGCCATGGGCGGGCGCATCTGCTCGCCCTTGCCGGGCGTGAGCTCGGCCAGGTCGTGCCATTCGGATTCGCGGCCCTGCAGCTGCTCGATCTTGCCGACGCTGCCCATCTCGTCCATGCTGGCCAGGTTGAGCGCAAGGCCCTCGGCGCCGCCCTGCTGGCCCACGCGGCCGGTGCGGCCGACGCGGTGGATGTGAATTTCGGAATCGGGCGTCACGTCGACGTTGATCACCGCTTCGAGCTGAGCAATGTCCAGCCCGCGCGCGGCCACGTCGGTGGCCACCAGCACCGAGCAGCTGCGGTTGGCAAACTGCACCAGCACCTGGTCGCGCTCGCGCTGTTCCAGTTCGCCGAACAGCGCCAGCGCGCTGAAGCCCTGGGCCTGCAGCACCTCGACCAAATCGCGGCACTGCTGCTTGGTGTTGCAGAAGGCGAGCGTGCTCACGGGGCGGAAATGGTCGAGCAGCAGGCTCACGGCGTGCAGCCGCTCGCTTTCCTTCACCTGGTACCAGCGCTGGCGGATCTTGCTGCCTTCATGCTGCGCCTGCACCGTGATCTGCTCGGGGCTCTTCATGAACTGCTGCGCGAGCTTGGCGATGCCTTCAGGGTAGGTGGCCGAGAACAGCAGCGTCTGGCGCTCCTTCGGGCACTGGCGCGCGACCTTCACGATGTCGTCGAAAAAGCCCATGTCGAGCATGCGGTCGGCTTCGTCGAGCACCAGGGTGTTGAGCGCCTCGAGGTTCAGGTTCTCGCGCTCCAGGTGGTCCATGATGCGGCCCGGCGTGCCGACCACGATGTGCGCGCCGTGCTCCAGGCTGGCAATTTGCCCGCGCAGCGCAACGCCGCCACAAAGCGTGACCACTTTGATGTTTTCTTCAGCGCGCGCCAGGCGCCGGATTTCGGTCGTGACCTGGTCGGCCAGTTCGCGCGTGGGGCACAGCACCATCGCCTGGATGGCGAAGCGGCGCGGGTTCAGGTTGGAAAGCAGCGCCAGGGCAAAGGCGGCGGTCTTGCCGCTGCCGGTTTTTGCCTGGGCGATCAGGTCCTTGCCGAGCAGCGCCGGCGGCAGCGCGGCGGCCTGGATGGCCGTCATCTGCGTGTAGCCGAGCTGCGTGAGGTTGGCCAGCATCTGGGGCGAGAGCGCCAGCGTGGCAAAGCCGTGGTCGGCCTGGGCCTGGGCTGGGGAGCCGCCGGCTGTGGAATTGGTCGTGGTCATCGTTCGGCAGCCGGACCCGGAAAAACAAAGGCCTTGCCGGCACCCTTCGCGGGGTGCTGCAAGGCCCTTCGTCCGTCGCGGATCAGCGGCGAGGTGCGTTGTTGTTGCCGGAGTTCGTCGGCGGCGGGCCGCGGCGCTCCAGGTGGCGGAAGGTGATACGGCCCTTGGTCAGGTCGTAAGGCGAGAGCTCGAGCGACACCTTGTCACCCGCCAGGATGCGGATGTGGTGCTTGCGCATCTTGCCGCCGCTGTAGGCGATCAGCTGATGGCCGTTGTCGAGCGTTACGCGGTAGCGCGAGTCGGGCAGGACTTCGGTCACTGCGCCGTTCATTTCGATCAGTTCTTCCTTGGGCATGTGTGATTACCTCTGACTCGTTCGATGTGTGTTGGATATGAAGATGGGCGTAATTGTTTCAGCCTGCGCACGAAAGCGCGAGCGGGGCAGCGCTGCGGGGGCTGCTGCTTTCGCGCACCCAGCAAAGACCCTCGTCGACGGCGTAGCGCACCGCGGCGGCGTGGCTGGCAAAGCGCGGCGTGAAACGCATCACGCGGTCGTGCATGCCGCTGCCCCGGCCGGAGCGGATCGAGACGGAAGCGGCGTACTTGCCGTCGTCCTGGTGGCGAATGAGCGGAGAAACAAGGTACTTGCCCACCGCGATACTGTGTTGAATGATGTCCATGAAGCCTTGGCACCCTGCGCGAAAAGTGTGCGCAAAATGCCGAAAAATTGATTGAAAACGGGCGTGGGCCGGCCAGAACGGCGCGGCGGACGCGCTATTCGCTTCAACAAGAACGAAGGCAGTGGTGGCAATCATGGGCGCCCGGTCTGGCGCTCCAACACACTGTGAAGCCGGCTTGAAAGAAAAAGGCCTGAAAAATCCAAGGGACGGTGCAGGTCAGCCGGCGGAGTGACGAAAAGTGCTTCGTCGTGGTATCGAAACGAACCCGACATTATAGCCCGCGGGGCATGACAGTTGCTTGTCTTAAAAACAACGATTGCATGAAATAGCTGCCTGCGCCCGCCGTTTACGCATCGAATGCTATCAAAAATGTAGCATCAACCGATGCCGAGCATCCGCTTGTTCGCCGCTACGTCGATGCCGCCGGCCGCAAAGTCGTCGAACGCGCGCTCGGCCACGCGGATGATGTGGTCGGCAATGAAGGCCGCACCCTCGCGCGCGCCGTCTTCCGGATGCTTGATGCAGCACTCCCATTCGAGCACCGCCCAGCCCGGAAAGTCGTACTGCGCCATCTTCGAGAAGATGGCGCCGAAGTCGACCTGCCCGTCGCCCAGCGAGCGGAAGCGGCCGGCGCGGTTGATCCAACTCTGGAAGCCGCCGTACACGCCCTGCTTGCCGGTCGGGTTGAACTCGGCGTCCTTCACGTGGAAGATCTTGATGCGCTCGTGATAGTGGTCGATGTAGGCCAGGTAGTCGAGTTGCTGCAGCATGAAGTGGCTCGGGTCGTACAGCAGGCACGCGCGCGGATGGTTGTTCACGCGCTCCAAAAACATCTCGTAGCTCACGCCGTCGTGCAGGTCTTCGCCGGGATGGATTTCGTACCCCACGTCCACACCCGCCGTGTCGAAAGCGTCAAGGATCGGCCGCCAGCGGCGCGCGAGTTCGTCGAAGGCTTCCTCGATGAGTCCCGGCGGACGCGGCGGCCACGAATAGAGATACGGCCAGGCCAGCGCACCCGAGAAGGTGGCGTGCGCCGTGAGGCCCAGGTTGGCCGAGGCCTTGGCCGCGAAGTGCAACTGCTCCACCGCCCATTGCTGGCGCCGCACCGGGTCGCCGCGCACCTCGGGCGCCGCAAAGCCGTCGAAGCCTGCGTCGTAGGCGGGATGCACCGCGACCAGCTGGCCTTGCAGGTGGGTCGAGAGTTCGGTGATCTCGATGCCGTGCGCGGCGAGCGTGCCCTTGACCTCGTCGCAGTAGGTCTTGCTCTCGGCGGCTTTTTTCAGATCGAACAGGCGCGCGTCCCAGCTGGGGATCTGCACGCCCTTGTAGCCCAGGCCGGCGGCCCAGCCGGCAATGGCGTCGAGCGAGTTGAACGGGGCTTCGTCTCCCGCGAACTGGGCCAGAAAAATGGCCGGGCCCTTGATCGTCTTCATGGCTTTGTCTTCCTTCTTGGTCGTGGCAGCGTTGAAAGCATACTTGGCGTGTCGTCCGACCCCGTGCGAGAGGCCAAAGCGCCAAAATGGACTTTCCTTTTCGCACTGCACCCGCTGCCAGCATCGCGATGCCACAACCCGTTTCCGCCCGGCTGAAGATCGGCCTGTCCGCCTGCTTTTCCCACGCGGACCCGGCGCGCTCGCTGTTCACCAACAAGACGCTGCAGTACGTCGAGCAGTCGATCGCGCACTGGCTCATGTCGGCCGGCGCCATGGTGGTGATGGTGCCTTGCCCCACGGGCGAAACGGCGCGCGGCGACACCAAGCTCTCGCACTACGCCGAATGGCTCGACGGCGTGGTGATGCACGGCGGCGCCGACGTGTGGCCGGGCAGCTATGGCGAGGTGCCGCTCAAGGACGCGTGGGTGGGCGACCGCATTCGCGACCTGTACGACCTGGCGCTGGTCGAAGCCTTCGAGCAGGCCGGCAAGCCGATCTTCGGCGTGTGCCGCGGGCTGCAGCTGATCAACGTGGCCTTTGGCGGCACGCTCTACCAGGACATCGAGGCGCAGCACGAGCACCCCGAAACCATCCGGCACCGCGACCCGGTGACCTACGACCAGAACTTCCACCAGATCGAGATCGTGGAGGGCACGCGCCTGGCCAAGCTCTACCCCGAGGTGAAGACCGCCAGGGTCAACAGCATTCACCACCAGGGCGTGAAAGACCTTGCGCCGGGTTTCGAGATCGAGGCCTGGAGCCTGCCCGACCGCGTGCCCGAGGCCATCCGCCGTAGCTCCGACAGGGGCCGCAGCTACATCGCCGCCACGCAGTGGCACCCCGAATTCCATAAATACGGCAGCACCGAGACGGTGGACGACACGCCGATCCTGCACGACTTTCTGTGGGCATGCGCCACCGCGAAGGTGGCGCCGCGTACCGTGCCGGATGCAGGGCATGGCCGGATCCGCGACCGCGCGGCGCGGGTGCTGCGTCAGGCGCTGCTGCGGCGCTGACCGAGCGCCGACCGAAGAGGAGAGGCCGGCTAGCGCCGTTCGGAACGGTTCGTGCTGCCGCTGACGCCGGCGTCGATGGTGCCGAACACCGTGACGCCGCTGCCTGACGACGACGCGGCGCGGTCACTGCTGCCGGCCGACCCCGTGCCGGCGCAGCCCGCTACCAGGACGCCCATCGCAATGGCAAGAACAGCTGCAATGAATGGCTTCACAGAATCTCCAGGAAGTTTGACTTGGCCCACTATAGGCGCGGGGCTCGTCAGGTCGCTGTAACAACACGCACCTCGCACGGAATGCACGCGGGGTGTCGCGCGCGCAGAGGTGTTCAGCCCTTGCGCGGATCGGTGGCCAGCAGCATCTCGACCAGCGACTTCAGGTGCTGCTGCAGCCGCGCCGCTCCCGCTTCGTCGAGCGCCAGCGTGGCCTCGTCCATGTAGAGCTTGCGATTGATCTCGACCTGGATGCTGTGCCGGTTTTCCGCCGGCCGGCCATGCCGGCGAACCAGTTCCACGCCCTTGTAGGGGTGGTTGTAGTCCACGCTGTAGCCCCGCTCGCGAAGGTGCTCGCAAATCTTGTGCGAGAGCGCTGGGTCGGCGGTGCTGCCGTCGCGGTCGCCGATCACGAAGTCCGCATGCGCAAGCCCCGGAAAGTCGGTGGCATGGCTGCCCGCGATGGCCGGCATCGAATGGCAGTTAATGTGAATGCTGTAGCCGTGCCGCGCATGCGCATCTTCAATGGCTTGGGCCACCGCGGCGTGGTACGGCCGCCAGCAGTTGTCGATGCGCCCGCGCACCTCGTCCACGCTCAGCAGCCGGTCGTAGATCGGCAGGCCTTCGTCGGTGAGCTTCCAGATCAATCCCTTGCCGAGCCGCACTTTGGAAAGCACGCGCGGGTCGTCCGACAGCGGCTCGGTCCACGGGCCGTCGAGCAGGGTGGTGTCCAGCTCGGTGGTGTCGCGGTTGGCGTCCAGGTAGCTGCGCGGAAAGTGCGCCTCGATCCACGCCGCGCCCATGGCGGGCGCAAAGGCGTAGAGCTTCTCGACGTGCGTGTCCTCGGCCCGGCGCAGCGTGGCCAGGTCGCACACGGGCCGGAAGTCGTCGGGGTACACGGTGCCGCTGTGTGGCGAATCGAGCACCAGCGGCGTTTGCCCGGCAACGCTGGTCACCTGGGCGCGGGTTTGGATCAGTTTCAGGACAGGATGCATAGGCGGCCGGGGGTCAGTCCAATCGGATGCGGGCAAAGGCCGCGACCTTCTTCATCTTCTCGATCTCGCTGTCGATCTGCTTCGCGAACTCCGCCGGCGTGGTGCCCGACGCATAGAGCCCCTGCAGCGCCAGCCGCTCGCGCACCGAGGCGTCCTTCAGCGCGGTGGCCACGGCCTGCTGCATGCGCAGCGCAATGTCGGCGGGCGTGCCGGCGGGCGCCACCAGCCCGAACCACGAGGGATCGTTGTTGGCCGGGTACCCGAGTTCGCGATACGTCGGCACCTCGGGCAGCACGTCGAGCCGGCTGCTCCAGGACACCGCCAGCGCCTTCAGCTTGCCCGCCTTCACGTGCGGCAGCGAAGAGGCCACCTGGTCGAAGTACACCGGCACTTCGCCCGCGAGCACGTCGTTGATGGCCGGGCCCGCACCGCGATAGGGGATATGCACCATCGAGGTTCCGGTGCTGCTCTTGAAGAGCTCGCCCCACATGTGGCCGATGGTGCCGTTGCCCGGCGATGCGTAAGACACCTTGCCCGGGTTCGCCTTCAGGTACTTCACGAGTTCCGCGAAGCTGTTTACCGGCAGCACCCGCGGATTGATGACGACCACGCCCGGCGCCTTCACCAGTTCGGTCACCGCGACGAAGCCCTTGATCGGGTCGTAGGGCAGCTTCTGGTACACGGCCGGGTTCACGCCGTGGGTAGAGAGCGTGGCCACGCCGAAGGCAAGGCCGTCCGGTGCCGAGCGCGCCACCTCGGCCATGCCGATGGAGCCGCCGGCCCCGGCGCGGTTGTCGATGACCACGGGCTGCTGCAGGATCTTGGCCAGCGGCTCCGAGAGCACGCGCGCTGTGATGTCGGTGGCGCCGCCGGGCGGGAAGGGCACGATCATGCGGATCGGCTTGCCTTGGGCAAAAGATATTCCTGGAGCGACAGAAACAGCGGCCAGGGCGGAAAGAAGATGACGACGTTGCATGGGATCTATTCCAATGAGACAGGGAGTAATGAAGCAAAAGTTGCTGCGTTACCTGAAGCAAAGGATAGACCAGCTAACATTCTGATCTGGAATGTTTTAATGGGCGTCCAGCCATGTCGCTCCGCCGCCTCAATCCGCCCCTGAACCTGCTGCGCGCTTTCTCGACCGTGGTGCGCTTCGGCGGCGTGTCGCGCGCCGCGGAGGCGCTGCACCTGACGCAGGGCGCGGTCAGCAAGCAGGTGCAGGAGCTGGAGCGCTGGATCGGCGTGCCGCTGTTCGAGCGCAGCCGCAAGCGGCTGGCGCTCACGCCCGCGGGCGAGCGCTACGAGAAGTCGGTACGCGCCATGCTCGCGCAGTTGGAGGCGGCCACGCTGGAGCTCATTACCAGCGGCGACGGCGGCGGCGCGCTTCATCTGTCCACGCTGCCCACCTTCGGCGCCAAGTGGCTCATTCCGCGCCTGCCCGACTTCCAGCGGCACCATCCGCAGATCACCCTGCATTTCGTGCCCTACACACATGGCTACGACTTTGAGCGGCCCGAGCTCGACTGCGCCATCCTCTTCGGCGACGGCCACTGGCCCGGGGCTCGTTCGCACTATCTGGCGGGGCAGGACGTGGCGCTCATCGCGCCGCGTGCCGGCCAGGCTGAAGTCGCCATTCGCACGCCGCAAGACGTGGCGCGCTGCACCTTGCTGCGCCACGTGACGGTGCCGCAATCGTGGCTGCAATGGAGCGAAACGCACGGCGTGCGCGGGCTCGATCCGTTGGCCGGCCCTCAGTTCGACCAGTTCCAGACCATGATCCGCGCCGTGATGGTGGGCATGGGCGTGGCGCTGGTTCCGCGCTGCCTGGTGCAGGACGAAATCGCTTCGGGGCTGGTGGACGAGCCGCTGCCGGGCGGCGGCTACCGCGGCAACGAGGGCTACTGGTTCTGCTACCCCGAGGGCCGCGGCCAGCTGGCCACGCTCGATCACTTCCGCCGCTGGCTGCTGGCGGAGGTCGATCGCAACGCGCCGACACCGGAAACGCCCGCCCTTTCCTGACGGGCGCTCCCAGCCTTCAGCGTGCCGTCATAGCGCCGACAGGTGCTTGCCCACGATGCCCGCGAGTTCGAACATCGTCACCTGGTCCTTGCCGAACACTGGCTTGAGCTTGGCGTCGGCATTGATCGCGCGCTTGTTGGTCGCGTCCTGCAGGCCGTTGGCCTTGATGTAGTCCCACAGCTTCTTGATGACCTCGGTGCGCGCCACCGGTTCGGCGCCGATCACCGCGGCCAGCGAGTCGCTCGGCTTCAGGCCCGCGCCGGGTTTGCGCGGCGCAGCGGCCTTTTTCGCGGCCGGCGCCTTTTTGGCGGCGGGGGTCTTCTTCGCCGCCACCTTCTTGGCCGCGGCGGTCTTGCCCGCCGGCGCTGCCTTGCCGAAGGTCTTGCGCGGCGGGAACTTGCTGCCGCCTTCGCGCGGCGCGAACTCGAAGGTCACCTTGCCTTCTTCGGCGTTCCAGGTCAGGAAGGCCTTGAAGGCGCGGCGCGTGCGCATGCTCACGAACTTGTCGAGCAGGTCGGTCTTGCCGGTGGCAAGCAGCTTTTCCATCTGCGCGCGCTCCACCGGCTGCTGCAGGATGATCTTGCCGGTCTTGAAGGTGCAGGTCGGCGTCGGCTGCGCGTTGGTGGGCACCGACTTCTCGCAGACGTAGTTGCTGCCGTGCTCGAACACCGGCGCGCCGCAGACCGGGCACGGGCCCACGGTGTCCTGCTCGCTGAAATCGACGATTTCGCCGGTGTCGCCGTTCTTGTCGTCGCCGAAGTCGAACTCCAGCTTCCAGTTTTTCGCTTCCTCGTCGAACTTCAGGACGATCTCGGAAGTGAAAGGCCAACCGGCCTTGGAGCGAAAGCCTTCCAGCGGGCCGATGTGCTTGTCGCGCAAGAGCGCTTCGGCCTCGACCACTTCGAAGGTGCGCCCCGCCGGCGACTTGCCGAACGAGAAGCCGCAGGGCTCCTGCCCCGCCTTGCCGGTGCAGCTGTAGCGGCGGTAGTTCTCCTTCACCACCCCGCCGCAATTGGGGCATGGCGTCGAAAGCGTCGTGTAGTCGCCCGGCACGGTGTCGCGGTCGTACTCCTTGGCCTTCTTGACGATGTGCTGCGTCATTTCGGCAATTTCGCGCATGAAGGCGTCGCGGCTCAGCGCGCCTTTTTCCATCTGCGCGAGCTTGTATTCCCACTCGCCCGTGAGCTCGGCCTTGGAGAGTTCTTCCACACCCAGGCCGCGCAACAGCGTCATGAGCTGGAAGGCCTTGGCCGTCGGGATCAGTTCGCGGCCTTCGCGCAGCATGTACTTTTCGGTGATCAGGCCTTCGATGGTGGCGGCGCGCGTGGCTGGCGTGCCGAGGCCCTTTTCCTGCATGGCCTCGCGCAGTTCGTCGTCGTCGATGGTCTTGCCGGCGCCTTCCATGGCGCCCAGCAGCGTGGCTTCCGAATAGCGCGCCGGTGGCCGGGTCTTCAGCGCCTTCAGGTCGGCCGATTCGGTTTTCACCGTTTCGCCGGGCTTCACCACCACCAGGTTCTTGCCGTCCTTCTCGTCATCGTCGTTGATGGCTTCCTTGCCCCAGATGGCGAGCCAGCCCGGCTTCACCAGCACCTTGCCGTCGCTGCGGAACGGATACTTCTTGCCGCCGGCTTCCACCGTGCTGATGCGCGTGGTCACCTGGAATTCGGCGCTCGGGAAGAACACCGACATGAAGCGGCGCACCACGAAGTCGTAGAGCTTCTGCTCGGCGTCGGAGAGGCCGCTCGGCGCCTGCAGCGTCGGAATGATGGCGAAGTGATCCGACACCTTGGCGTTGTCGAAGATGCGCTTGTTCGGCTTCACGTAGCTGCCGTCGACCGCCTGCTTGGCGAAGGGCGCCAGGTGCTTCATGCCGCTGTCGGCGAGCATCTTCATCGTGTCCTTGACCACCGGCAGGTAGTCCTCGGGCAGCGCGCGCGAATCGGTACGCGGATAGGTCAGCGCCTTGTGGCGCTCGTACAGGCTCTGCGCCAGCGCCAGCGTGGTCTTGGCCGAGAAGCCGAAGCGGCCGTTGGCCTCGCGCTGCAGCGAGGTCAGGTCGAACAGCATCGGCGAAGCCTGGGTGGTGGGCTTGCTTTCTTCCGTCACCGTGGCGGGCTTGCCGCGCGCCGCATCGGCAATTTCGCTCGCTTCGCGCTCGCTCCATACGCGGTCGGCGCGGATTTCCGCGTCGGCCACGCCGTCGGGGCCCGGCGGCGGCTTCTTGAAGTTGGCGTCGAACCACTTGCCGGGGTACTGGCCGGCCTCGGCCTGGAACACGCCGTGGATTTCCCAATAGTCGCGGCTCACGAACTTGCGGATCTTTTCCTCGCGCTCGACCACCACCGAGAGCGTGGGCGTCTGCACGCGGCCCACGGTCGTCAGGAAGAAGCCGCCGTCGCGCGAATTGAAGGCCGTCATGGCGCGCGTGCCGTTGATGCCCACCAGCCAGTCGGCCTCGGAGCGCGAGCGCGCGGCGTCGGCCAAGCCCTGCATCTGCTTTTCGGTGCGCAGCGCGTCGAAGCCGTCGCGAATGGCCTGCGGCGTCATCGACTGCAGCCACAGGCGCTTCACCGGCTTGTTCAGGCCGGTCTTGCCGCCCGCGTATTGCTCGATCAGGCGAAAGATCAGCTCACCCTCGCGGCCCGCGTCGCAGGCATTGATGAGTTGCGTCACGTCCTTGCGCTTGGCCTGCTTGACCACGGCGTTCAGGCGCGTCTTTGTCTTGTCGACCGGCTTCAGGTCGAAGTGGGGCGGAATCACCGGCAGGTTCGCGAAGCTCCACTTGCCCCGCTTGACGTCGAACTCCTCGGGCGCCTGGATTTCGACCAGGTGGCCGACAGCGCTGGTCACGACATAGCTTTCGTTCTCGAAATGCTCGTCATGTTTGTCGAACTTGCCGGCCACCGGCGTGAGGGCGCGGACGATGTCCTGTGCCACCGACGGCTTTTCTGCAATTACCAAAGTCTTCATCAACATTCCTAAAAGAGTTCCCTGGCCGGCGCCGAGCCGCCTCAAGGCGGCCTGCGGTCCCCTTCGGGGGGCAGCGACGACACGCCGTGCGAGAGCGTGGGGGCCACATACAATCTGCGGCTTCCCGCGTGTGCGCACGCGCACACGCGCATGTGTGCATATTCAACCTAACAGACTTCGGCGATGCCTTCCAAATCCCCACAATTCGCCGGCCGCCGCATCCAGATGCGGCGTTCGGATGTCCACGGCAACGGCGTGTTCGCCGTGGACGACCTGGCCGAAGGCGAGACGCTGATCGAATACAAGGGCGAAGTCATCAGCTGGAAAGAGGCGCTGCGCCGCCATCCGCACGACCCGTCCCAGCCCAACCACACCTTCTACTTCCACATCGACGACGGCCGCGTGATCGACGGCAACGTGAACGGCAATGCCGCGCGCTGGATCAATCACTCCTGCGAGCCGAACTGCGAGGCCGACGAGGTCAACGGCCGCGTTTATATCAAGGCGCTGCGCAACATCGCTGCAGGAGAAGAGCTCAACTACGACTACGGCCTGATCATCGACGAGCCCTACACGCCGAAGCTGCTGGCCGAGTTTCCGTGCTGGTGCGGCTCCGAGAATTGCCGCGGCACGCTGCTGACGCCCAAGGACGAGGACGAGGACGAAGAAAAGAAAAAGAAGAAAAAAGCCAAGAAGAAGGCCGAGAAGAAAAAAGCCGAAAAACAGGCCGAGAAAAAAGAAGCCAAAAAGGCAGACAAGAAAGCCGAGAAAAAGGCTGAAAAGAAGTCCGAGAAAAAAAAGGCCAAAAAGGACGAGGCCGACAAGGGCTGAGCATGAGCACCACGGCCGACTGGTTCGAAGACCGGATTGCCGCGGCAGTGGCGCCGCTGCTGCCCGGCTTTGCGGTCGAGGCCGTGGCCGAGATCGACTCGACCAACACCGAGCTCATGCGCCGCGCGCGTGCCGGCCGCGCCGAGCCGGTGCTCCTGGTGGCTGAGCGCCAGACCGCCGGGCGCGGCCGCCTTGGCCGGCCCTGGCAAAGCGCGCAGCAGGGCGAGCAGCAAAACGCCGCCTCGCTCACCTTTTCGCTGGGCCTGTCGCTCGCGCCGCGCGACTGGTCGGGTCTCTCGCTGGCCGTGGGTGTCAGCGTGGCGGAAAGCCTCGACCCGTCGGGCGATGCAAAGGTGGCGCTCAAGTGGCCCAACGACCTGTGGGTGAACGACCGCAAACTGGCCGGCATCCTGATCGAAACCGCCATGCCGCATACGGGCCGTGCCGATGCGGCGGCGACGCCGCGCTACCTGGTGATCGGCATCGGCATCAACATTGGCCCGCGCGAAGCCGAGGGCATGCGCACGCCGCCCGCGTGGCTGCGCCAATGGCGCCCCGACGCCACGGCGCCCCAAGTGCTTGCCGAACTGGCCGCGCCGCTGGTGCGCAGCGTGCAGGCCTTCGAGGCGCAGGGCTTCGCGCCCTTTGCCGAGCGTTTTGCCGCGCGCGACGCGTTGCGCGGGCGCGAGGTCCAGCTCAGCGACGGCAGCTTTGGCACATGCGAAGGCGTGGCCTGGGGCGGCGAACTGCAGGTGCGCACGGCCGGCGGCTTGCAGATGGTCTCGAGCGACGAAGTCAGCGTGCGTCCTCGCGGCATGGCTTTTTGAGATTCACCATGAAGTTGCGCCTCGCATTGATCGTTCTCGTCCTGGCCAATGTCGGCTACTGGCTGTGGGCCCGCGGCGACCTGGCCGGCTTCGGATTGATGCCGGCCGGCATCACCGAGCGCGAGCCGCAGCGCCTCTCGCGCCAGGTTCATCCCGAGTGGCTGCAGATCCGCAAGGATGGCAAGACCGGCAACGGCAACACTGCCGCCGCGCCCTGAACGCGCCGCAGCTCAAGGCGCCAGTTCTTCGCCCTCGAAGCGCACCGTGAAGCGCGCGCCCGGCGGTTGCCGGCCCGGATGTGCGTCTTCGAGCTTGACCTGCGCATGGTGCTGGTTGGCAATCTCCCGCACGATCGGCAAACCCAGCCCCGAGCCGTCGGCCTCGTTGCCCAGCACGCGGTAAAACGGCTCGAACACCAGCTCGCGATCGGACTCCGCAATGCCCGGCCCGTTGTCTTCCACCTGCAGCAGCACCACGTGCCCGAACGGATCGGCCAGCACGCGCGCGGTGATCACGCCCGGCCGCTCGGGGGTGGACGGCGTGTAGTTGATGGCGTTGTCGACCAGGTTGCGCACCAGTTCCTTCAGCAGGGTCGGGTTGCCTTCGAGCACCACGCCGGGCGCACCCGCTTCGGCGCCGTCGTAGCCCAGGTCGATGCGCTTTTCGATGGCGCGCGGCACGGCTTCGCGCACCACTTCAATGGTGAGCCGGGCCAGGTCGCAGGGCTGGCGGCCCGTGCCGGCACCGGTGCTTTCGGCGCGCGCGAGCGAGAGCAGTTGGTTCACCGTGTGCGTGGCGCGCACGCTGGCGCGGCCGATCTGTTTGAGCGACTGCTTGAGCTCGTCGGCATTGGCACCTTCGCGCTGCGCCAGGTCGGCCTGCATGCGCAGGCCCGCAAGCGGCGTCTTGAGCTGGTGCGCCGCGTCGGCAAGAAAGCGCTTTTGCGTATGGATCGAATCATTGAGCTTGTCGAGCAGCTCGTTGACCGAAGACACCAGCGGCACCACCTCGAGTGGCACCGACGATTCGTCGAGCGGGCTCAAGTCGCCCGGGCGGCGCTCGCGGATGCGCGCCTCCACCACCGACAGCGGCTTGATGCCGCGCACCAGCGCCAGCCAGATCAGCAGAACCGCGAGCGGCAGGATCGCGAATTGCGGCAGCAGCACGCCCTTGATGATTTCGGTGGCCAGCACCGATTGCTTCTCGCGCGTCTCGGCCACCTGCAGCAGCGCGGGCGCCGAGTCGTCGTCGTCATTGGCCAGCCAGAGCGAGGCCACGCGAACTGGCTTGCCGCGCATTTCGCCGTTGCGCAGCGTGACCACGCCAGGGACCGGGGGCTCGTCGGTGTTGGGATGCGGCACGTCGGACTCGCCGCTCAGCAGCTTGCCGTGGCTGTCGAGCAGCTGGTAGTACACGCGGTCGGCGTCGTCGGCCCGCAAGATTTCGCGCGCCGGCTGCGGCAGCACGAACTGCGTCTGGCCCTGTTGCACGGTGACCAGCCGCGCCAGCGTCTGCACGTTGTATTCGAGCGCGCGGTCGAAGGGCGCATTGGCAATGCCCTGTGCCACCAGCCACGTGACGCCGATGCTCACCGGCACCAGCAGCAGCAGCGGCGTGAGCATCCAGTCGAGGATCTCGCCGAACAGGGAGCGCTGCGCGCGCTGGAACAGTTTCAAGGCTTACGGCCTCCGAAGCCGCGGGGCAAGCCTGCGTGTCATTGCTGGATTTTTTCGAGGCAGTAGCCGAGGCCGCGAACCGTGGCAATGCGCACCGGCCCCTTCTCGATCTTCTTGCGCAGGCGGTGGATGTAGACCTCGATCGCGTTCAGGCTCACTTCCTCGCCCCATTCGCACAGGCGCTCCACCAGCTGGTCCTTGCTGACCAGGCGGCCCGCGCGCTGCAGCAGCACCTCGAGCAGGCCGAGTTCGCGCGCCGAGAGCTCGACCATCTTGCCGTCGATGGTGGCCACGCGGCCGGCCTGGTCGTACACCAGCGGACCGTGCCGGATGGTGTTGCTGGTGGCACCCATGCCGCGTCGCGTGAGCGCGCGCACGCGCGCTTCGAGCTCTTGCAGGCTGAACGGCTTGGCCATGTAGTCGTCGGCGCCGTGGTCCAGGCCCTTGACGCGTTCTTCCACGCTGTCGGCCGCGGTGAGCACCAGCACGGGCAACTGCGAACCACGCGCACGCAGGCGCTTGAGGATCTCGATGCCGTGCAGGTTGGGCAGCCCGAGGTCGAGGATCAGCAAGTCGAACTCGCTGTGGGTCATGAGCGCGGTGTCGGCTTGCGAACCGTTCGCCACGTGGTCGACCGCCGCGCCCGAAGTGCGCAGGCTGCGCAGCAGGGCATCGGCCAGCACCTGGTCGTCTTCGGCAATCAGAATCCGCATGAGCCACCTCCGGCCGGTTCAGGCGCGCGCTGGCGCCGTTCACATTTGTCTCTCTCCCAGCCGAGTCTAGCCCGCTGTGTACGCTTCCAGACCGATGGTTACCACGGTGGCAACGTCGTTGCCGACGCTGGCGCGGAATTCGCGCTCGGCCTGCGTGACTGCGCCGCGGAAGGCGTCGAGCCAAGCCAATCCGTCGGCGGTGAAAAGCACGCGCCGCGCCCGCGCATCGAGCGGGTCGGGCCCGCGTGTGACCAGGCCCCAGGCTTCGCACTGGTCCACCAGCGCGCCCATCGCCTGCTTGGTCATGCCGGCGCGCTCGGCCAGCTCGGTCAGGCGCGAACCTTC
The DNA here is from genome assembly GCF_037204085.1 of Variovorax sp. CCNWLW235. Classification (NCBI taxonomy): domain Bacteria; kingdom Pseudomonadati; phylum Pseudomonadota; class Betaproteobacteria; order Burkholderiales; family Comamonadaceae; genus Variovorax; species Variovorax sp. CCNWLW235. The sequence continues at coordinate 112,585 of NZ_JBBCBW010000003.1, forward strand.
GCGCGCCAGGTGCCGCGTGATGTGGATGTGCGCGGCGCTCACCTGGGCGCGGGCGGCCAGGTTCGACAGCGCCAGCGGCACCTCGACGTCGTGCGCCATGAGCTCGAGCACGCGCTCGTCGAAGCGGCGCATCGCATGGCCTAGCAGGCGGCCCAGGTGGGTTTGCCGCCACGCGTCGGGATCGGTCGGAAAAGCATTTTCGGCCATGGCCCAAATGGTAAAGCAAACTGACTAAAAAATGGGTCTACTGAAACCAATGAGCCCCTACACTACTGTTCAAGCATCCAGCCTGTAATTAAAAGCAGATGGATGGCAGTCACACACAAACCGTTGATTTTCAAGGAGATTTCCACATGGACGCAGTCGTCAAGGGCGCAAGCATCTCGGTCGCCAACAGTGAAAAAGCCAAGGCCCTGCAAGCCGCGCTGGCGCAAATCGAAAAGCAGTTCGGCAAGGGCACGATCATGCGGCTCGGCGAAGGCGAGGCGCTCGAAGACATCCAGGTGGTCTCCACCGGTTCGCTCGGCCTGGACATCGCGCTCGGCGTCGGCGGCCTGCCGCGCGGCCGCGTCATCGAAATCTACGGCCCTGAATCGTCGGGCAAGACCACGCTCACGCTGCAGGTCATCGCCGCCATGCAAAAGCAGGCCGGCACCTGCGCCTTCGTCGACGCCGAGCATGCGCTCGACGTGCAATACGCCCAGAAGCTCGGCGTGAACCTGTCCGACCTGCTGATCAGCCAGCCCGACACCGGCGAGCAGGCGCTCGAAATCGTCGATTCGCTGGTGCGCTCGGGCGCCGTCGACCTGATCGTGGTCGACTCGGTCGCCGCGCTCACCCCCAAGGCCGAAATCGAAGGCGAAATGGGCGACTCGCTGCCGGGCCTGCAAGCCCGCCTGATGAGCCAGGCGCTGCGCAAGCTCACCGCCACCATCAAGAAGACCAACTGCATGGTCATCTTCATCAACCAGATCCGCATGAAGATCGGCGTGATGTTCGGCTCGCCCGAAACCACCACCGGCGGCAATGCGCTGAAGTTCTACGCCTCGGTGCGGCTGGACATCCGCCGCATCGGCACCATCAAGAAGGGCGACGAGGCCATCGGCAACGAAACCAAGGTGAAGGTGGTGAAGAACAAGGTGTCGCCTCCGTTCAAGACGGCCGAGTTCGACATCCTGTTCGGCGAAGGCATCAGCCGCGAAGGCGAAATCATCGACATGGGCGTGAACGCCAAGATCCTCGACAAGTCGGGTGCCTGGTACGCCTACAACGGCGAAAAGATCGGCCAGGGCCGCGACAACGCACGCGAGTTCCTGCGCGAGAACCCCGAGCTGTCGCGCGAAATCGAGAACAAGGTGCGCGAGTCGCTGGGCATTCCGCTGCTGGCGGCCGATGCCGACACCCCGGCCACCGAAAAGGCCGAGAAGCCTGCGAAGGCAGCCAAGGCCGAGAAGGCCGACAAGGGCGAGTAAGCAAGGTACGGCGCGGCCTCTCAGGGGCCGCGCAAGCGACCACCAGGCATGGCATTCGGTGCCCCCTCCCTCAAAGGCCGCGCATTACGGCTCCTGAGCCAGCGCGAGCATTCGCGCGCGGAGCTGGAGCGCAAGCTGGCCAGGCATGAAGAAGAGCCCGGTACGCTGGCCCGCGCGCTCGACGAACTGGCCGCCAAGGACTTCATCAGCGAGCCGCGGGTGGTGGCCTCGGTGCTGAACCAGCGCGCCGCCCGTTCGGGCGCATTGCGTGTGCGCCAGGAGCTGCAGGCCAAGGGCATCGCGCCCGAAGCCATCGCAGAAGCCGTGGCCAGCCTGCAAGACACCGAAGTAGAGCGCGCCACTGCGTTGTGGCGCCGCCGTTTCGACGCACCGCCCGCCGATGCGAAGGAGCGCGCCAAGCAGATGCGCTTTCTGATGGCGCGCGGCTTTTCTGGCGCGGTGGTGGCCAAGGTGCTCCGGAGCGATTTCGACGGCGACAGCGGCGGCGAATGAAGCGGGTGGCGCCGGTCGCATCGCCGTGCTGGCGATGCTGAAGATGACGCCGATGGCATGATCGGCGCGGGCCGGTCCCGCGCGAGGACCGCCTTCATATAAAACTTCGGAGGAGGAACTCTCATGTCTTCAGGACCTGCAGGCCAGCCGTCGCTCATGCGCACGGGCGCCAAGGCCGGCGCCGCTTTCATCGGATCGGTGGTCAAGGGCGGCTTGCTCTCGCTCATCCTCGGCGGCGGCGCCTTCTTCTACTACCTGAGCCAGCTGCACGGGCCCGGCAATGCGGGCGCGCGTGCGGGCGGCGCCGGTGCCGCGCTCGCGCTGCTCACTTCGCCGCCCCTGCTGGTCGCGGTGCTGCTGTTTCTCTTCGTGGTCGTCTACGCGATGCTGGGTGTGCAGCAGGGCCGGGCCAAGGCCATGCAGCACCTGGTGGCCGCGCGGGGCGAGGCCGTGTCTGAGCGGCTGGGCGGCGCAATCGCAGGCCGCATCGAAGCCATGCCGCGCACACACGGCACGCTGCAGCGTGCGGCCGACTGGCTGTCCGTCGACGCGCTGAGCAAGCAGCTTGCGCCGGTGCTGGGTGAGGGCAAGGCGGTGCGCGCGGTGGTCGGCTTTGTGCTCAACCGCTTGCCATTGAGCGACATGCTTGCCGAATGGCAGCAAGGCCGTGCGGAACATGGCGAGCCGGCGGCAGCAGAAGAGGGCGCCGCGCAAGACCCGACGCTGCGCGCACTGCTCACGCGCCGCATCAACGAAACGCTGCAGGAGATGGCGGAGCCCTCAAGCAAGCCGCTTTACATTGCGCTGGGCGCGCACGCGGTGCTGCTGGGCGTCGGGCTTTGGCTCGTCAGGTGAACTGACGGAGAACAACGATGGCTGGCGCTCAGAGCGCCAGCATCAGCTTCAGGTTCTGCACCGCGGCGCCGCTGGCGCCCTTGCCCAGGTTGTCCAGCCGCGCAATCACCACCGCATGGCGGTGGTCTTCGTTCGGGAACACGCGAATTTCGAGCTCGTTGGTGTCGTTGAGCGCCAGCGCGTCGAGCTTGCCGTTGTCGGTAGGCGGCAGCACCTTCACGAACTGCTCGGGCGTGTTGCTCCTGGCGTAGTGCGCGGCAATGGCCTCGTGCAGGTCGCCGGCCTTCGGCTTGCCGGGCAGCAGGTCGAGGTGCAGCGGCAACTGCACGAGCATGCCCTGCTTGAAATTGCCCACCGAAGGAATGAAGACGGGCCGGCGGGTAAGGCCGGTGTACTTCATGATTTCAGGAATGTGCTTGTGCTTGAGGCCGAGCGCGTAGGTTTCGAAAAGCGGCGCCTTGCCGCCTTCGTAGTCTTCGATCATGGCCCGTCCGCCGCCCGAATAGCCGCTGACCGAGGGCAGCGAAACCGGGAAGTCGGCCGGCAGCAGGCCCGCATCGACCAGCGGGCGCACGATGGCGATGGCGCCCGTGGCATAGCAGCCCGGGTTGCCGACGCGGTCGGCCGCAGCCACGGCCTGCCAGTGGCCTTCCACCAGTTCAGGGAAGCCGAACACCCAGCCCGGCGCCACGCGGTGCGCGGTAGAGGCGTCGATGATCTTGGGCTTCTTGCCCGGCAGCTGGTCGATCAGCGCGACCGATTCGCGGGCCGCGTCGTCGTGCAGGCACAGCACCACCAGGTCGACGCCGGCCATCAGCTCGCGCTTGGCGTTCACGTCTTTTCGCAGCTCGGGCGCAATGCTCACGAGTTCGATTTGCGGCATCGTCTGGAGCCGCTCGCGAATTTGCAAGCCGGTGGTACCGGCTTCGCCGTCGATGAAAACCTTGGCCATATCGGAGTATCCGTGGGGTCGCTAGAAGAAAGTACGTATTGACCGCAAGGTCACGTCGAGTATTGGTGCGCCGCACCATGATACAGTCCGCGGTTGTTCGCCGCCCCCAACCGTCAGGTTGCCGTCGCCCGCGAACAACAGAGCCAAAGACGCCTCAGACCCCAGATCTCCCGTTCTCAACTTCCTCCTTCCGAGAGACAACCCTCATGAAGATTCACGAGTACCAAGGCAAGGAAATTCTTGCCAAGTTCGGCGTGCCGGTGCCGCGCGGCATTCCGGCCTATACGGTTCAGGAGGCGGTCGAGGCCGCCCAGAAACTTGGAGGCCCGGTCTGGGTCGTCAAGGCCCAGATTCACGCGGGTGGCCGCGGCAAGGGCGGCGGCGTCAAGGTCGCCAAGTCCATCGAAGACGTCAAGAAGCTCGCCGGCGAAATCCTCGGCATGCAGCTCAAGACCCACCAGACCGGCCCCGAAGGCCAGAAGGTGCGCCGCCTTTACATCGAAGATGGCGCCGACATCAACAAGGAATACTACGTCTCGGCCGTGACCGACCGCGCGACGCAAAAGATTGCGTTCATCGCATCGAGCGAAGGCGGCATGGACATCGAGGAAGTGGCCCACTCCACGCCCGAGAAGATCATTACGGTCTACGCCGACCCCAAGGAAGGCCTGACCGACGCGCAAGCCAAGGAAATTGCCGACGGCATCGGCATGCCGGCCGACTCGACCGCGCAAACGGTCGACATCCTGAAGAAGCTCTACACCTGCTACATGGAGACGGACGCCTCGCTGGTCGAGATCAACCCGCTCAACCGTGACAGCAAGGGCAACGTCATGGCGCTGGACGCCAAGTTCAACTTCGACAGCAACGCGCTGTTCCGCCACCCTGAAATCGTGGCCCTGCGCGACCTCGACGAAGAAGACGCAGCCGAAGTCGAAGCCTCCAAGTTCGACTTGGCCTACATCTCGCTGGACGGCAACATCGGCTGCCTGGTGAACGGTGCCGGCCTGGCCATGGCCACCATGGACACCATCAAGCTGTTCGGCGGCGAGCCGGCCAACTTTTTGGACGTGGGCGGCGGCGCCACCCCCGAGAAGGTCACCGAAGCCTTCAAGATCATGCTGAAGAACAAGAATGTCGAGGCCATCCTCGTCAACATCTTCGGCGGCATCATGAAGTGCGACACCATCGCCACCGGCGTGATCGCAGCCTGCAAGGCCGTGAACCTGCAAGTGCCGCTGGTCGTGCGCATGAAGGGCACCAACGAAGTCGAAGGCAAGAAGCTGCTGGCCGAATCGGGCCTGCCGATCATCAGCGCCGACACCATGGCGGAAGCGGCCCAGAAGGTCGTGGCAGCAGTCAAGAAGGCCTAAGGAACAAGTCATGTCGATCTACATCAACAAAGACACCAAAGTCATCACGCAAGGCATTACCGGCAAGACCGGTCAGTTCCACACTGAAAAGTGCCAGGAATACGCGAACGGCAAGAACGCCTTCGTGGCAGGCGTGAACCCCAAGAAGGCCGGCGAGTCGATCTTCAACATCCCGATCTTCGGTTCGGTGAAGGAAGCCGCTTCGCAAACCGGCGCCACCGTGTCGGTGATCTACGTGCCGCCGGCAGGCGCGGCTGCCGCCATCTGGGAAGCCGTCGAGGCCGACCTGGACCTGGCGATCTGCATCACCGAAGGCATTCCGGTTCGCGACATGCTCGAAGTGCGCAACAAGATGAAGGCCAAGGAAGCGGCCGGCGGCAAGAAGACCTTGCTGCTGGGCCCGAACTGCCCCGGCCTGATCACGCCCGACGAAATCAAGATCGGCATCATGCCCGGCCACATTCACCGCAAGGGCCGCATCGGCGTGGTTTCGCGCTCGGGCACGCTCACGTATGAAGCCGTGGCGCAGCTCACCGAGATCGGCCTCGGCCAATCGTCGGCAGTGGGCATTGGCGGCGACCCGATCAACGGCCTGAAGCACATCGACGTGATGAAGGCTTTCAACGACGATCCGGACACCGACGCGGTCATCATGATCGGCGAAATCGGCGGACCGGACGAAGCCGACGCGGCCCGCTGGTGCAAGGAACACATGAAGAAGCCGGTGGTCGGCTTCATCGCCGGTGTTACCGCTCCTCCCGGCAAGCGCATGGGCCACGCCGGCGCGCTGATCTCGGGCGGCGCCGACACGGCCGATGCCAAGCTCGCCATCATGGAAGAGTGCGGCTTCACCGTCACGCGCAACTTCTCGGAGCTGGCAAAGCTGCTCAAGGCACAGCTCTAAACCGCAGCAGACCTTCTCTCTGCGCACCACGCAAAAAGAAAAAAGCGCCCGCAAACCCTGCGGGCGCTTTTTTCACTACAACACAGTGGAAAAGAGACATGGAACTCCTTCAAAGCACCGATTTCTGGATCGGCTTGGTCAAGATTGTCTGGATCAACATCATTCTTTCGGGTGACAACGCCGTGGTGATTGCCATGGCTGCCCGTTCCCTGCCGCCCGCGCAGCAGCAAAAAGCCGTGCTGTTCGGCTCGGGCGCGGCCGTGGTGCTGCGCATCGTGCTGACCATCGTCGCGGCCAGGCTGCTGGCGCTGCCGTACCTGCAGATCGTCGGCGGCCTGCTGCTGCTGTGGATCGGCCTGCAGCTCCTGGGCGAAGAAGAAGAGGATGACGGCGAGGCCAAGGAATACGGCAGCATGCTGGCGGCCGTGCGCACCATCCTGCTGGCCGACCTGGTCATGAGCCTGGACAACGTCATTGCCGTGGCCGCCGCCGCGCAAGGTAGCATGGTGCTGCTGGTGCTCGGCCTCGCAATCAGCATTCCGCTGGTGATTTTTGGCAGTACGCTCATGATCAAGCTCATGGAACGTTTTCCGATCATCGTCATGCTGGGTGCCGCCCTGATCGGCTGGGTCGGCGGTGAAACCATTGCAAGCGACGTCTCGCTGCATGGCGTGCTCGCGGCCAACCCCTGGCTGCACTATGCGGCCGCGGCGGCCGGTGCGTTTTTTGTCGTGGCCGCTGGCCGCTTGCTGCAGCAGCGCGCTCGCGCTGCGGCCGGGCACTGAATGCCGCGCGCCCACGCTTGTACACAATGGTGAGCGTCGGCGCGTCCCTCTTTTCCAATCGGCCCCCGCTGTCCTGGGAGTTTGCCGCGCTGACCGACGTGGGGCGCGCGCGTGCCCACAATGAGGACGATCTCCATGTCGATCCGGCGCTCGGCCTTGCCGTGCTGGCCGACGGCATGGGCGGCTACAAGGGCGGCGAAGTCGCCAGCGCCATGGCGGTGTCGCTGGTGCACGCCAGCTTTGCCCGGTGGTTTGCGCAAGCCGGGCCCCAGGCGCCCGCGCGGGTGATCCGGCGCGCCTTGCAGGCCGCGACCGACGAGGCGAATTCGGCCATTCTCGAAGCCGGCATCTCCAACGAGGAGCTGCAGGGCATGGGAACGACCCTGGTGCTGGCGGCTTTCCGGCCGCAGCGCGTGCTGGTGGGCCACATCGGCGATTCGCGCTGCTACAGGCTTCGCAACAACAAGCTCGAGCAGCTCACGCGCGACCATTCGCTGCGCCAGCAGCAGCTCGACGCGGGCGCGATCACCGCCGAGGAGGCGCTGCATTCGCCCCACCGCAACCTCGTGACCCGGGCCGTGGGCGTAGAAGCGCAGGTGGTGCTCGAAATGCACGAACACACCGCAAGGCCCGACGACCTGTATATGCTGTGCTCCGACGGGCTCAGTGAGATGATTTCCGATGCGCAGCTTTTCACGCTTTTGAACCACGATGTCGGGCTTCAGCAGAAAGCATCACTTTTGGTTGCAATTGCAAACGACAATGGCGGACGGGATAACATTTCCGTTGTCCTGGCAAAAGCGCGCGTCGGCGATGCGCCTGCTGCCGCCTAGCCCCAGGCCCGAGCGACTGCCCGTCGTTGCGCCTGCCACCAACCAATTTCTGTAAATCGGGGAGTCGGCAATGCCGAAAATGATCATTTCGATCGATGGCGTTGTCATCGAACAAGTGGCGCTCGCCAAGGACCGCACCACGCTGGGACGGCGCGCCTACAACGACATCGTCATCGACAATCTGGCGGTGAGTGGCGAACACGCCGTGCTGCATATGCGCGGCGGCGAAGTCGAAATTGAAGACCTCAACAGCACCAACGGCACCTACGTCAATGCGCTCGTCGTCCAGAAGCAGGTGCTCAAGGACAACGACGTCATCGAACTCGGCGGCTGCCGCATTCACTTTCGCGCCCGCAACAACCTGGAGCCCGGCGCGGGCTCGGTGCACAACGTGTCGGACGATTTTTCGTCCCCCATTCCCCTCTCGTCCGCACCGACCGAGGCCGGTGCGCTGGTCGAAATCGGCGTGCCGGTGCTGCGCGATCTCTCGGACACCGGCGGCGGCCAGGACCTGCCGCTGCAGAAGGTGGTCACCACCATCGGCAAGCCCGGCGTTGCCGTGGCGGTTGTCACGCGCCGGCGCCAAGGCTATGTGGCGGCCAGCGTCATGGGCGAGGTCAGGCTCAACGGCAATCCCCTCGGTACCGACGCCGTCGGGTTGCAGGAACGCGACGTGCTGGAACTCGGCGGCGCCACGCGCATGCAGTTCGTGCGGGTCTGAGCTCAGGGCCCGCGTAGCGCCGACGCCATGAATGCGCTCCGGCGGCATTGGCCACGCATCGTCATTACCCTGCTGCCGGTTTTGCTGGCCCTGGCGCATGCCACCGGCGCCTGGCGCCTGAGCGTGCTCGACCACCTCGACCACCTGATTTACGACACCCGCCTGCGCGCCACCATGCCGGGCACGCTCGACCCCCGCATCGTGATCGTGGACGTGGACGACGCCAGCCTGGCGCGGCAGGGGCAATGGCCCTGGGCGCGCGACAAGCTGGCCCGGCTGACCAGGGAACTCACGGGGCGCCAGCAGGTGGCGGTGCTGGGCTTCGACGTGATGTTCGTCGAGCCGGACCGAAGCTCCGGCCTCGACAAGCTGCGGCAGATTGCGCGCGGGCCGCTGCGCGACATGCCGGGGCTTGCCGGTGAAATCGAGCGCGTGGCGCCATCGCTCGACAACGACGCCATCTTTGCCCGGGCCCTGGAAGGCCAGCGCGTGGCGCTCGGCTATTACTTCACGCGAACCGAAAGGCCCGGCGCCAAGGGCCAGTTGCCGGCGGCGCCGCTGTTGCTGCCCGAGGCCTTTCCGGCGGACCACGGCTATGCCACGGAGTGGAACGGCTTCGGCGCCAACCTTCCGGTGCTGGCGACCGCCGCACCGGCCTCGGGCTTTCTCAACACGCTGGTCAGCTCCGGCGACGAGGGCATCATCCGCAGCGTGCCGCTCATCGCTCGCTATGAGGGCGACCGCGGCCGGCCGGGGTATTACGAGTCGCTGGGATTGGCCGTCTACAGGCTCGCCAATGGCATGCCCCCCGTGCTGCCGGCCTTTGCATCGGGCGGCGCCGTGCCCCGGCTGCAGTCGCTCATTGTGGGCGGCCTGCGCGTGCCGGTCGACGCAACAGCCAGCATGCAGGTGCCGTTCCGCGGCCCGGGCGGGGCGAGTGGCGGCTCTTTCCGCTACGTGCCGGCCACCGACGTGCTCGAGGGCCGGCTCGCGCCGGGCGAACTGAAGGGCCGCATCGTGCTCGTGGGTGCCACCGCGCCGGGCCTGCAAGACCTGCGCGCCACGCCCGTCGGGGCTGCGTTTCCCGGTGTCGAGGTGCATGCCAACGTGGTGTCGGCCATGCTCGACCGCCGCCTGCTCGCGGTGCCCGACTACGCGCCCGGGTACGAAGTGCTGAACGTGCTCGCCGCGGGGCTTGTGCTGGCGCTGGGCCTCACGCTGCTGCCGGCGCCGCGCGCCGTCGTGCTGGGCATCGTCACCGTTGCCGTGCTGGTCGGCGTGAACGCCTGGCTCTACCAGAACCACAGCCTCGTGCTTCCGCTGGCGTCGGCGCTGGCCATGGCGGCGCTGGCTTTCATTTTCAACATGGGCTGGGGCTACTTCATCGAGGCCCGCGCGCGCCGCGGGCTGGCGCGGCTTTTCGGCACCTACGTGCCGCCCGAACTCGTCGACGAAATGCTCGTGACCCCCGGCCGCTACAGCATGCGCGCCGAGAGCAAGAACATGACCGTCATGTTCTGCGACATGCGCGAGTTCACCCGCCTTTCGGAGCAGATGACCCCGGCCGAGCTGCAGGCCTTTCTCAACACCCTGTTCAACCGGCTCACCAGCGTGATCAGCGCGCACCGCGGCACCGTCGACAAATACATGGGCGACTGCGTCATGGCCTTCTGGGGCGCACCCATCGACACGCCCGACCACGCCACCCTTGCCGTGCGCGCCGCGCTCGAAATGGCCGAAGCCGTGCGCGACATCAACAAGCTTCACGTTGCCGACGGACGCCCCCAGATCAGCGTGGGCATCGGCATTAACAGCGGCGTGATGAGCGTCGGCGACATGGGTTCGGCGGCGCGGCGCAGCTACACCGTCGTGGGTGATGCGGTCAACCTCGCGTCCCGGCTGGAGGGCCTGAGCTCGCACTACGGCGTGGAGATCGTTGCCAGCGGAGCCACCCGCCAACTCGCGCCCGGCTTTCTCTGGCAAGAGCTCGACAGCGTGCTTGTCAAAGGCAAGGCCCAGGCCATTACCGTGTTCACTCCTCTCGCACCCGACGCCGCGCCCCAAACCGCCGCCGCGCAACAGCAAGCCGAGCAACTGCACCGCTGGGCCGGCGTTCTTGACGCCTACCGCCGCCAAGACTGGGCCACGGGCCGAAACTTGCTGGACCCGCTGCTCGCAGCGGATGCCAAAAAAGTCCTTTACCAGCTCTACGCCCAGCGATTAGCCTCCATGGCATTGCGGCCTTACGACCCTGAATGGGACGGCGCAACCCGGTTCGAAACCAAATGACGACAGGCACAAGCAGGGGGTCTTTCACAATGCAGGTTCGCGTGCTGGGTTGCTCGGGCGCCATCGCCAAGGACTGCCGGACCACATCCTTCCTGGTCGACACCGACCTGCTCGTCGATGCCGGCACCGGGGTGGGCGACCTCACGCTCGACGAAATGGCCGCCATCGACGACGTAGTGCTTACTCACTGCCACCTCGACCACATCGCCGCGCTCCCCCTCATGCTCGACGCCGTCGGCGCCCGCCGTACCCGCCCAGTGCGCGTACACGCTTTGCGATCGACCATCGAGGCGCTGCGCGCCCATGTGTTCAACAACGTCATTTGGCCGGATTTCGAAACTATTCCAAGCCCTCAGGCGCCGTTCGTGAGCTTTCACGACATCACAGTGGGCCAAGTCCTGCAGCTCGGCAGTGCCACCCCCAAGCGCATCGAAGTGCTCCCCGCCGTTCACACCGTGCCCGCCTGCGGCTTTGCCGTGTGCCGCGCCGAGGGCGGTGCCAACTGGGTTTTTACCGGCGACACCGAGCGCAACGCCCCCTTCTGGGACCGCGTCAACGCGCTCGACGTCGCCATGCTCGTCATCGAAACCGCCTTCAGCAACCGCGAGCAAGCCTTGGCTGAGCGCAGCCTGCACCTGTCGCCGCATGTGCTGGCCGATGAACTGGCGCATATCGATCCGGGCAAGCAGTACCCGATCTACATCACCCACACCAAGCCGGCGGAAACTGAAGAAATCATGAGCCAGATCCAGCTGCTGGCCGGGCATCAGGTGGCGGGGTTGGCGCAGCGGGATATCCGGTGGTTGAAGGCGAATGGGGTTCTGACTTTTTGAGCCGACGGAAGGACTGGCATGACAAATTTGTCACGCTTTTGAGCCTTTACAAACGATTTGTGTCACTCGATGTAACTTGTGTACGCATGAAGTGACGGGTTTCGTCGGCCAAACGCTCGAAACGGGGTGGCACGGATGCTGCGGTAGGTACTGCGCTCCGGGCTTGGTTCCCGGGCTCAAACCAACCAACCTGGAGTTTCTTCAAATGAACCGTCGTTCTATCGCACGCAACGTGCAAAAGGGTTTCACGCTCATCGAACTGATGATCGTTGTCGCGATCATCGGTATCTTGGCTGCTATCGCTATTCCCCAGTACCAGACCTACATCGCGAAGTCGCAAGTCTCACGCGTAGTTGGCGAAACGGGCTCCCAAAAGACCGCCGTTGAAGACTGCGTGAACAATGGCAAGGTAACCGCCAGCGCAACGACCTGTGCAGGCACGGCCACAGGCTCGAACCTGATCGTGACGACAGGTAGCAACACTGTTAATGGCGGCGCTCCGGCTGCAGGCCTCGGCGCACCGATTCTTGCTTTCACTGGCACGGACGGCACTGCTACCCTGACGTCCGAATTTGGTAACAGCGCTGCAGCCGTGATCAAGGGCAAGAAGATCATTTGGAGCCGCACCTCGGACGGCACCTGGACCTGCTCCTCTGACGTTGCGAAGAAGTACGAACAAGTTTCGTGCCCCACCACGTCGGCAACGTAATCCGTCGCAGACAGACGAAAGCCGCCTCCGGGCGGCTTTTTTACGTCTATTGGAAAGGTCACAGCAAAGTATGAAGTTTGCTGCCTAGCTTATGAGGAAGGCCCCCAACGGGCAGCAGCCCATTCCGCGAAAGATTGCATGCAGTGTTTGGTGGCACGCGAACTGCAATGGGTTCTCCTAGCCAAGGAGAAAGCATGAAGAAGGCTCAAGAAAGAGACCAAGGCTTCGCATTAATCGAATTGATGATTGTGGTAGCCGTGATCGGTGTGCTGGCAAGTATCGCGTTGCCCCAATATCGGACCTATATTTCCCACGCTCAAGTGACCCGTGTCATGTCGGAGGTTGGTGCATTGAGAACAGCCGTCGAAACTTGCGTCGTGGAAGGGCGTACAAGCGTGGGGGCAGGCAATTTGCAATGCGATCCAGGGGCCACCGGCTCCTCGCTCATGACCGTGCCTGCAACTAACGGCGCTGCTGCTACATTAGTAGAACTTCCGGCGGGTACTGGCGTTCCAGCTGTGAATTTTCCCGCTACTGGCGATCAGACAGCCGTCATGACGGCCACCTTCGGCAACTCGGCCGCTACGGTGCTTGCGGGCCAAACATTGACCTGGCAGCGCAGCACCACGGGAAATTGGACATGCCTCAGCAGCGTGCCCGCGACATACAAATCGTCGCAGTGCTTGTAGCCCGGCCACTGCTCATTCGATAAGCCGCCCAGCAGTGGCAACGTTCGTTAAGAGGGTCAGAGACCCCGCAGGCAGGAATGATCTTCGTTCGCCAGCGGCCCGGAGTAGCTTTTAGGCCTGTCGAGTTGCGTACTTGGCAGATGCAGCGCGTAAATGCAGCGGGCCCCATGAAAACAGGGCCTGATGACGCGCAATCAAAGAGAAACCTCGCATCGATTTGCCGCAATGAGCCTCAAGACTCGTTCAAGCGTTCCATACGGTTCCGATCAGAGGTGAGTGAGATAGGAGCTAGCGACCCGCCGCTCCTGATCTCTCTTCCTCAATCAATCGCTGGCACTTCCCGCCAGTTCAGCAACCGCAACGCCGTCCCCTTGCCAAAGTCGATCTTTGGCGAAGGTTGCTTGCCGTCCACGTCACCGCCCACGCCTTGGGTGACGCCGTCGTTGCTGACGATCTGCAGGTCAATAATTGCGCTGCTGTGCGATACGTAGGCGGTGCCAACGGGAAGCAATGCAGAAATACCCGTTCCGTAGTTCACCGCATAGATCCGGCTCTGGCCTGAAGGGCTGCAGGCATTGCCTGTGGTCAGCAGGCTCGAGAACACCACCACGCCGTTGAAGGAAGTGGGGTTCAACACCATGCGCCAGGCAATGGTGGTGTCCTTGCCCAGGTCCAGGTACCAACCCCTGGTGTTGCCATAGCTGATCGGGGTGGTGCCAATCAGATCGGTCTCCGTAACTTGCTTCAGGAGGCTCCGGGTTATCGGGTAAACGCCACCAGAGCTGAAACTCCCCGGACCTCCATCCATGAGCGCATAGAAGCTCTGTATCGCGGACGAACTGATGTCGATTGTGTCCAGCAGTTGGCCCGTTCCGAACATGATGTAGCGCTTTTTGGACTTGGGGTCTATTTCCACGAGAGGCTGGGTGGTGATCGGCTGCGCATTTCCTTGCTCATCGGCAACCGTCGCGAGCTTCAACGGTGCAGGGTAGAAGCCTGTGCTGCCCTTTGCTGCCGTCACATCAAAACGCCAGAGTTGACCGTTCAGATCGCCTGCGTAAAGGGCGTCGGCCGTGCCGTCGGTAAAGTCGGAAATGTAGGCGGTCGCCTGGGTCAATCCGGACGAAGAAGTGCCGGTCTGAACCTTTTCGAGCAGCGCGCCGTTGCGTGGATTCACAAAATAGATATAGCCGAAGCCGTCGCCGTTGTTGTAGCCCGAAGTAAGCACCACAACCCATCCATACTTCTTTGTCTTGAGCACGATTGGCGCGCCGAAGCTGAATCCCAGTGTGTCGCCGACACCTGCCGTGGCAGCCGTGAACTCCCACAAGACTTTGGTCTTGACGACAGCTTCGGTTGTCATGCTTGCGGGGTCGGTAATGTCGATGGCGTAGAAGCCCTTGCCTCCCTTGCCAAGGCCGCCGATAAGAACGGTGCGCCAGTCAGCGCCATTGCCATTGGCGCTGGTCGTGAAAGTGCCGCCGGCGGTATTGAAGTCGATGTCGAAGTACTTGGGCGACGCGTCTACGTAGTAGTGGTGTTCGTAGTCGGGGTTTCCGAGTTGGCGCAGCCCGTCGATCGTCGGAGTGGCTGGACTGCTGGGGCCGGAGAACAACACACTGGGCACATAGGCAAATTGCTCCTTGCCCGCGTTTGTTCCGGTGAAGGCGCCATCGAAGGCGTGCAGCATGCCGTCATTGGCGCCTACATAGACCATGGTCGGCCGGCCCGCGCGTGCTGTCTTGAACGCGGCATACCCTGGATTCACGGTATTCGAAAGTGGCGCCGAAGGTGGGCCCACGGGTGTGACTTTTGCGTTCACGATATCGCCAAGGAGCAGCGTGCGCTGGCGATAAGGCTTAGTACTGTCCGTGGCGGTTCTTTCTTTGCTCCGGTCTCCGCGCAGGTAGTTGAGGAAATCGGCGCTGTCATCGCCCGCTGCCCACGGCGTGTCCAGCGCGGTCACTTGAGCCGCCGTGAGGTCGGCCTTGCGGAAGGGCACCCCGGCGGTGCCATTCCAGGTAACCACTTGCCGTCCGGTGTCCCAGCCGGTACCGGTCAGCTGCGCCTCAAGGGTCGTCGAGCTGTTCCACCGTTCGCTAACCGTGGGTACGCCGCCAGGGAAGGTGAGCAGGCTGGCTGTGAGCACGCCGGTCCACCCATTGGAGTCGTATTGCGACGAATAGGAAGCCGCGCCGCTTGAGGAAACCTGAGGACTTGAGAGCGAGAACGACGTGGTGTACGACTTGATGGCGTTGGCGATGCTCGCGAAAGCCCGTGTCAGCCCGTCGACCATTGCGTCTGGCTTGCCGGCGGTGAAGTAATTGTCCGGACGGGGTTGCGTGGTGCCGGTGCCGCGCGTGTCGGTGAGCAGGTCGGTGCTTGTCGCCCACCATGCCTGCGGAATCGGGCCGGTGAACGTGTAGGGGTCGAAAGTGCTCTCCAAGTTCTTGGGAACCTTGAGGCCGCCGAATTTCGATGCCAGGTAAAACTGATTGTTTGCCTGGAAGGCTTGCTCGAGCACGTCGACCCAATAGGTCTGGACAGTCTGCTTGCCGATGGTGTTGGCGTTGCCGGCAACGTCGGGACGGATGTCCTTGGTGTTGGCATCGTAGGCAAGGCCCGCCATTCGGGCGGAGTTGTTGCTGCAGCAGTTGTTCGAGACGTTCGTGCGCGTGCCGAGATCGTCGCCCATTCCTTGCAACTGACCCACCTTGTTGGTTGCTGTCACCGCATTGACCGTACGGTCGGAAGAAACTTTCTCGGGTAGGTCTGGTTCGTTGGCCGTGTTGGTGTTACCCGGTACGTTCTTGTCCCCGTGGGTGTAGATGTCGCCAATGCCTAGAACAAAGTTGCGCTGGCACGAATACTGAATCGGATCGTCCCAGTTTTTGATTACCGGAAATCCATCGAGGCGCGTCGCGGTGGTAGCGGTATCCGCCGTATTCAGGTTGCTCCACTCAGGCACATTGCCCAGATTCCGGTAGTAGCGCAATGCTGCGTAATAGAGTTCGCTGACCGGGTCGTTGGACTTGTAGTTGCCTGGAATCAGTTGGCCGAACTTGTTGAGGTAGTTGATCACTCCGCTGTCGCTGATCGTCACGCCATTGGTGGACGTGTCGGAGGCATCTTTCGGGTTGGGATTGCGAACGAAAACACCGTTGTCGTCCCATTCCTTTTGGAGGTTTACAACGTCGGGAAGGCCCGGCTCCGGCTGTAGGGGGCCGACGAATTTCTGACGCGCTCGCAGCACGGCACCATCACGTTGGTTGCCGCTTTCATTCAGGTAGCCGAATGCGCTGAAGCGCATTCTTCGCGAGTATTGCTGAATCAATCCTTCGGGCTTCCAGTTGGAGCCATATTGCTTGCAGTTGCTCTCCACGCCGCCGGGCGCGCTTGGTACGCATACTTTGTTGCGCATGGTGTAGTCGGCTGCGGTTGCTGCACCGATATCAGTCGTGAAGATGCCGAAAGAAGTGTCCCCCGGCTTTTTCCAAGAGAACTGCATGACGGCGCCGCCGCCGTTCTCGTAGTACTCGATCTTGACCTTGAAGCTCTGGCCAGCCGTCAGGGTCACCGTAGCGTCGTAGTTGGTGGGGCCTTGATCGATCCACTTGTCGATCAGAAGAACATCGGATATCCAGAGGCGCACGCCGTCGTCGGCGCGCACTCGGAAGGTATAGGTACCGCTCGCGGGGGCAACGAATGTGCCTGTATATCTAGCGGCGAAGTTGTCCTTCCCGATGTTCTTTGCAGGCTCATCCGAGCCCCAATCATGATCGGCGCTGTCCTGGGCAACGGTCGAGTTAGGGGTGCCTGCAAGCGTCTTGTTGGCATTCTTGAAGTATTCGCCCTTGAGCGCGCCGCCTGTGGTGGTGATCCGCATGGCATAACCCCGGCCATTGACCGAGATGCCGAGACTGCTGGCATTGCTGAAAGGTGTTGCGCCGGCTATTTCGCTGACGGGCAGGGTGCGATCGTCGAATAGGCCTTGCCCCGAGTGGTAGCCCTTCTCAAGGATGGTTTCGGTCGGCGTATCCACCACGCGCCGGCCCCCGGTCATGGCCCAGCGAAACGGGTCGATGGTTGCGGTTGCTGCCCAGTTCAGGAAATTGCCGCTCCACGTGCCCGCGACGGCACTGCACGTGTGGCCGGTTGCAACGCCGGTGGGATTGAAGTAGCTCTTGTCGCCGGTATTGGTCTCATTGCGTGTAGCGTCCACGATGTAGGTGTAGCACTTGTCCGGGTCGAAGTAACCCAGGAAGGTGCTGCTGCTCGCGTAGGCGGCCGTGTGCGCCGTGCGCGACGCGGTCGGCCATTCCACCGACAACGTCAAGGCTAGGTTGCCCGGCACGCTCGAAGTCGAAAACACGGGTTGGTTTGCCAGGCTGGCGGCTTGGCCCAGACTGGATATGCCGACCAATGCGGCTGCAAGCGCGAGGGTGCGGGTAAGGCGCGCAACAGAAGCTGAGGATGTATTCATGACGGGTCCGCGATTTGTTATTCGGGTTTCGTGAAAGAGGACTGCAGAAACACCTGGGTATCGCGAGGGCCGTCCACGCGAACGCTCAATCGATAAACCAGCGCCTTCGGCGGCGGAGGCCGCTGCCATTCCTGCGCACTGCCACCGCGCACGTCAGTGGTGGCCGGCGCATACACGCAATTGGTTTTGCTCGGCGCCCCGGGCGCGTTGCACAAGCGGTCGATGACGTAACGAACCTTGACCTGGTCTTTGCGCGAGGCGTCTTTGATATCGTTTGAAGCGCTGGCGACCGTTTCGAACGCGTCGTCACTAAGCAGCGCAAGCGGGATGCCGCGGTCGTTAGAAGACAGCTGTTCAGCGCTGTAGTTCTGAGCCTTTACGCTCACAAGATCGGCACCAGCGGCAGACAGCGCACCGGTATTGAAGAGTTTCAACGCTGTGTCTGCTGCCTGTTCGCCTTGGTTGACCAAGTCGCGTTTGAAAGCCAGGTTACCCGCGCTCGAGAGCGAGGTATTCATGGAGCGCATTACCGCAACACCACCAGCCAGAAGTACGACGAGAACGATGAGGCAAAGCAGGAGCACGACGCCGCGTTCTGCGGGTCGCCGGGACAGAGGAATATTCATGATGAAGGCAGCAGCAGCATGTTGCGCAACGGGATGGTGAGTTCGACGACCCGGTAGCGGTAGCGGCGGGCTTCGCCTTCCGGCAATTCGACTTCGTCTCGAGCGATACCGGTGCCGCTGAACATCGCTGGAATCTTGAGGGTGACCTCGTCTTTTTCGAGCGTGCTGCTTCGCAGTACCAGACCGACGCGAACGGCGACGATCTTTCTGGCGGCTTCCGCGATTTGCTCTGCGGTGGTGCCTGCGGCGGCCATCTTGGTCGCAAGGGCGTAGTCTGCTGAGTCGGGCGACGCCCACGAATCAAGAATGCCGTCCTTGTTGGCGTCGACGCCGTAGATCGCATGCATTTCCATCACCCCATCAGCCAGCGCCTGGGAGGCGTCGGTTCCGTTGCTGCGCAACAGGTCGTAGCTGAACAGCGTGCGATCGCTGCTCACGCCGAACAGCTGGAACTGCACATTCTTGGCATCGTCGTTCCCCAGCAGAGTGAGGTATGCCGAGCCGCTCCCGGCGAGGCCAGCGAGCGTGGTTCCGGCACCCTCCGTGTAGTACGTACCCGTACCGCCCAACGTAAGCAACTCGTTGCTGGCACTGTCGACGAAAGTCGAGGCGACTTGCTCGAGCAGGCAGTCCGCTCCAACCTGGCTGATCAGCGTCAGGTCGTTCTTCTTCAACTGGACGGTGTTGTCCAGGCGCAATATGTTGGCGCTCGCACCCGCTGCGATGATTGGCCGGGGCACGTCACCCGCGGCTCCATTGCCGCCCATCACCATCAGTACATCGGAAATCCCATCGGGAGACTGCCCCTTCCCGATCACCAGTGGCGCAACGCGTAGATTGACGGTGCCAGCGGCACCCCCCAGGAATTTCTCAAATGGAACTGGAAAAGCGGTCGCGCGCGGCAATATCGCGGTAGCGCCTCGCTTGACCTGCGGCTTGCAACCGAATACGCCGAGGTCCCACGACTGCGTGAAGCCGGAGCCGGCACTGCGTACCGCACGGTCGAGCAGGTAGGCTGCGTAGGAGCCCGACTGGCCCATGTCGTTGACGGACGTGGTCGTCCGTTTGGCCGATTCGCCGAATGTCACGGCACTGGTGACCGCCAGCGTCACGACCAGGCCGATGATCATGGCGACCAGCAGCTCGACGAGTGTCAGGCCGCGCTCTCGTGTGGCCGATGGAGTGTGCAACTTGTTCATCAGGGCAGTACGACGCGTGTTGTGAGTTGGCTGTCTGCATCGTGCGATGGAGCGCGCCATTTGATGACCACGGTGGCGGCCGTGCCGTCCACATTCACCTGTCCGTCCCCGGCAGGCAGGCCGCCTGTTTCCGGGCTTGCAACCCGGGTTTTCCAACTGGCCAAGGCGCCAGCAGGGACAGTCGCCGATTTGTTGAGCCACATCAGTGCAACCACCTCATTGGCAAGCAACGCAGCGCGATTGCGGTCTTCGGCATCGCTCGACAGGCTGATCGCCCGTGCTTGAAGACCAATCAGACCGAGCAAGCCCAGCGAGAAGAGCAGCACCGAAACAAGAATTTCGAGCAATGCGACGCCGGTTTGCGCGCGGCTCGAAGAGATGCAAGGGCGTTTCATGGCGAGGCTGGGCAGCCGTCGGGCTGACTGTCCGAGAGAGTTCGGGCCGGATCGCACAAGCGGACCTGCCCACCCAGGGCGACGGTGACCCGTAGCGGACGGTCTCCTTCAACCCGATCGCTCATTTGAATGGTGTACGAGTAAGCGGCGGTCGTGGGAAGTGTGCAGACAGCGCTGGTCACGCCTGGCGAGGGATTTACAGCAAGGCGGCCAAGGGAGTTGAAGCAGATCGCCGCCGGCCCCGAGATCACGACATTCGACCCGACGTCGCGCAAGATGCCGGCTTCGACGAATGCGCTGGTTTCGCCGCTGGTCATGGACGGCACGGTGTTGATCGCCCAGTTGTTGCCATCGGTCTTGGCCGTGTAGCCACTCGCGCTGGGCTTGTCGTCTGTCAGCGAGAACACAACTTGCCTGCTGCGGCGGGTCGCTTCGGCCTGGGCGAGGCGCAGGCCGTTCTGCAGCGAATCGCTGACAGTGCGAATCTTGTTGTTCCGAACCCACCCGATCATCGATGGCGTGGCAAGAGCGCCAAGGAGCGCCATGATCGCGACGGTGACGATCATTTCGACCAGGGTGAAGCCCTGTTGTCGCTCGCAGGAACCCTGCTGCTTCAGCACGCCTGTCCCTTTTTTACGATCCAGGAAGTGTTGCAGGTTCTGGTCCAGCCCCACGCGGGAGGCATATCAACCGTAGCGCGCACATTCAGGGCATTGATCGTGTAGACGGCGCCGTTAGCCGGGCCACTTCCGGTTGCCCTGAGCGTGTAGGTCGTGCCAGTCGGCGCACCGGGAGCGGGACAGGTAACAACGAAATTGCCGAACGTGCGCTTGCTGGCCGAAACACCGGCGTCGCACGGCGCCAGCACCGTCGACGACATGTTTTCGTACGTCCGGTTGTCCTGGAAATAGCGCTCCATATCGGCACGCACGGTCGCCAGGGCATTGGTGCCGTCCACCACGTAGCCGCGCCGCACGTAGTCCTGATAGCTGGGAATGGCAATGGCCGCCAGCACACCGATGATGACCACGGTGATCATGATTTCGATCAGCGTGAAGCCGCGTGAACCGCGTCGATTTCTCAGGGGTTGACGCGGAACCGAATGTTGTTTCATTGACACCTTTCGCGCTCGGCCACACCCTTCTGGAAGGCGCCGGGCAACAGTTGCAGACAGTTGTCAAAGAATGTCTCTAATTGTGTTTTTTTGCAAAACCGCTCGTCTCTCGTTCGCTGCCATTCGTCGGCCCGACCGGTCGGCACAATCGGCGGAATGACTTCCCGCGTAGCGCCCGTCGAGGCCGCCGCCCTTCCTTCGAAAGCAGTTGGTGCCTTGCGGGCCGGCCTGGTTGCGTTTCCGTTTCTCTGCCCACTCGTGGCCGGTCCCTCGGTCCAGGCGTGGCAGCTCTTCGCAACTTGGGCCTGCCTCGCAGCGCTGCTTCTTGCAATACCTCCCGGCGCGCCGGCACGGGGCATCTGGGCTTGGCTGGCGACCGGAATGGCGGTTGTCGTGCTTTCCTCTCACGGCTCGCCTGCCCTTTGGCTGCCGCCGGTCGTGGTGCTGGGCGCAATTGCCGCCGCGGCCTGCGTGGGCGCGGGCATCGCCCGGGGCGGCCCCTCCGCCGCGGCGGTGCTGGCGACCGGCATCCTCGCGGCCGGCCTCGTCAGCGCCGTGCTCGGGCTGCTCCAGTACTACGGTCTGGCCGAGCCGCTGGTGCCCTGGACCACCACGCCCGCGCTGGGCCAGGCATACGGCAACCTGCGCCAGCGCAACCAGTTCGCCACGCTGATCAGCATGGCGCTGGTGGCGGCGCTCTGGATCCACGCCGCGCAGCCGTCGCTGCAGATCAGGCGTTGGCTGGTGGCGGCTGCTTCGCTGCTGTTGGTGGCCGCGGCGGCGTCAACGTCGCGCACCGGGCTGCTCCATCTGCTATCGATCGTGGGCATTGCAACGTTGATCGCGTGGCGCGAACGCCGCAGCGCGCCTGCAAGCGACGGGAATCGCTACAGCCTGCCGCCGCCGCTCATGCTGCTGGCGATGGTCCCGATCTATTTCGCCATCGCCTGGGTTCTGCCGCAGCTCACCGCCAGCGAGGTCGAAGGCATGATGCGCCGCCTGCAGGAAGGCGCCCCAGGCGACCACACGCGGATGATTCTCTGGCGCAATGTGCTCACGCTGATTGCCGAGCATCCATGGACGGGGTGGGGCTGGGGCGAACTGGCCTTTGCGCACTACAGCACGCTGTATTCGGGGCCGCGGTTCCCGGAGATTCTGGACAACGCGCACAACCTGCCGCTGCACCTGGCCGTGGAGCTGGGCATTCCGGCATCGGTGCTGATCTGCGGCGGCTTCACCTGGATGGTGTTGGCGGCGCAGCCTTGGCGCGAGCGCGACCCGGCGCGGCTGATGGCGTGGGGCATGCTGGGTGCGATCGTGCTGCACAGCCTGCTGGAATATCCGCTCTGGTATGGGCCGTTCCAGCTGGTGTTCGGGCTGTGCCTGGGAATGCTGTGGCCGGCGCGAGTTGCTCCGCCGCGGCAACGGCTCAAAGCCAGGTGGCTTGACGCGCCGGTGTTGCCCACCGTGGCGGCCACCGCGCTGGCGGCGGTGGTCGGCTACGCCACCTGGGACTACATCCGCATCAGCCAGATCTACCTGCCGCGCGACGAGCGTTTGCCGGCTTACGAAGACGACACGCTGGCCAAGGCAAAGAAGTCCTGGCTCTTCGCAAGGCAGGTGGGTTTTGCCGAACTGACGCTCACGCGGGTTACCGCCGCCAACGCCGCCGAGATGCATGCCCTGGCCGCGCGAATCCTGCATTTCTCGCCCGAGCCCCGCGTGATCGTCAAGCTGATCGAAAGCGCTGAACTGACGAGGCGGGACCAGGAGGCCTGGGAGCAGGCGGAGCGATTCCGAATCGCCTTTCCGGTGGAATACGAGCGGTGGCTCAGGGGCCAGTCGGTCGACGCGCGGTCGCCCTAGCGTTACCTGGCTGGCAGGCTATCCAGCGACGTAGCTCCCCGACTTTCCGCCGTGCTTTTCCAGCACATGCACGTCGGTGATCCGCATGCCTCGGTCCACCGCCTTGCACATGTCGTAGATCGTGAGCAGTGCCACCTGTACGGCGGTCAGTGCTTCCATTTCGACGCCTGTGGGCCCTACGGTTTCGACGGTTGCGGTGCACACGACTTGCGGCGCGCTGCCTTCTTCGGCCAGCGCAAATGCCAGCGCCACGCGCGTGAGCGCCAGCGGGTGGCACAGCGGAATGAGGTCGCTGGTTTTCTTGGCAGCTTGGATGCCGGCAATGCGAGCGATGCCGAGCACGTCGCCCTTCTTCGCGGTGCCCGATTCGATCAGCGCCAGCGTGGCGGGCTGCATCTCGATGCGGCCGGTGGCCACGGCCACGCGGTGGGTGGCGGGCTTGGCCGCGACGTCGACCATGTGGGCCTGGCCCTGAGCGTCGAAATGGGTGAGGGAGCTCATGTGTGAACGTTCGGTGTGGAGGTGCATCATACGAGCCCGAGCCATGGACGAGGAATGCCGCGCTTGACTCCTTTTGCCAAGAAAAAAAGTTCTGCCGCACCCGCATTGCGGTCGTTGTGCGCTACCGTTTTAATAGCGTGCCAAGTTGTGCTGCCGGTGCCTGCCCGCGCGCAGCTGCAGGTGCTGCCGGGGCTGGGCGACGGCGGCGAAATGACGGCCAGCGCGGAGCGCCAGCTGGGCGACCAGATCGCGCGAGAGCTCTACCGCGACACCGACTACATCGACGACCCGGTGGTCGGCGCCTATGTGCAGGAAATCTGGCAGCGCCTGATGACTGCCGCACGCGAGCGCGGCGAGCTCACGCCCGAGCTCGATGAGCGTTTTGCCTGGGTCGTTCTGCTGGGCCGCGACCGCAACATCAACGCCTTTGCGCTGCCGGGCGGCTACCTGGGGCTGAACATGGGCCTGATTGCCACCGTGGGCAGCCGCGACGAGCTGGCAACGGTGCTCGGGCATGAGCTCTCGCACGTAACCCAGCGCCATATCTCGCGCATCATGAGCAGGCAGGGCAAGCAGATGCCGCTCATGCTGGCGGGCTTGATTCTCGGCATGATCGCGGCCAGCAAGAGCCGCAACGCCGATGCGGGCCAGGCCGTGATCATGGGCAGCCAGGCGCTCTTCATGCAGAACCAGCTGAGCTTCTCGCGCGACATGGAGCGCGAGGCCGACCGTGTCGGTTTTGGCGTGATGACCCAGGCGGGCTTTGCACCGCAAGGCGCGGCGACGATGTTCGAGAAGCTGCAGTACGCCGCGCGCCTCAACGACAACGGCTCGTACCCCTATCTGCGCAGCCACCCGCTCACGTCGGAGCGCATCTCCGACATGCAGGGGCGCTTCCAGTTCCGCATGGACACGGCCCCGGCCATGCCGCTGGTGATGGACCACGCGATGATTGCGGCGCGCGCGCGGGTGCTCACGCGGCCGGGTGTCGATGTGCTGCGGCTCTGGGTCGATGCCGCCTCGAGCGGCGAGTTCGCCAGGAGCAGCCCGGCCCAGCAGGCCGGCACGCTCTACGCGGCAGCGCTGTCGGCCAAGGAGCTGCGCGATTTCAGATCGGCGCGCGCGCTGGCCGAGCGAGTGACCGCGCGCACCGCCGAAGACGCATCCGCCGCCAAGCTGGCGCGATGGCTCAACGCCGAAATCGAACTCGCCGGTGGCGGTGCCCCCAAGGCCGCCGCCCTGCTTGACGTGAAATCCAGGGAGCGGCCGGAAATGCTGCTCGCAGCCGAGGCCGCCGTGGCCACCCGCCAGCCCGCGCCCTTGGTGCCCGTGCTGCGCGACTGGGTGGCCACGCATCCGCGGGACGCTACCGCCTGGCGGGCGCTGGCCAATCTTTACGGTGCGCAGAACGACACCCTGCGCGCCGTGCGCGCCGATGCGGAAGCCAACGTCGCCATCCTCGACTACCCCGCTGCACGCGACCGCTTCAAGGCCGCGCAGGAGCTGGTGCGCAAGCCCGGTGCGCCCATCGACCACTACGAGGCGTCGATCATCGACACCCGCGCGCGGGCGGTGGAAGCGATGGTGAAGCGGCAGGCTGAAGAGCCGCCGCTGAGGTGAACTGGGATCGGGTGGGCCGAGCGCTCGGGGCGTTTGCTCAGCGCTTGGAAAGCAGCCCGCCCAGCGCGGCTTCGATGACCAGCCCGAGCAGCGAATAGATCAGCGAGCCGATCAGCGCCGCCACGAAGCCGCTGACCTGAAAGCCCCCCAGCAGGCCCGATGCGGCCCAGAACAGCAGCGCATTGATCACGAACAGGAACAACCCCAGCGTGACGATGGTGACCGGCAGCGTCAGCACCACCAGCACCGGCCTCACGATCATGTTGAGCAGGCCGATGACCGCGGCGGCAATCAGCGCCGAGCCGAAGCTGTTGACCTGGACGCCGCTGTAGAGATAGGCCACCGCCAGCAGCGCGACGGCGCTGAGCAGCCATTTGATGATGATTCGCATGCGCCGCAGGATACCCCAGCGGCCCTAAAACAACGAGCCCCGGTGCGTTGCCGCACCGGGGCTCGTCAGGAACGTGTTGCCGTCTTGAACCGGCGGCTTATTCGGCCAGTTCGTTCGCAAGCACCAGCAGCGCGCCCATGCCCATCACGGCACCGGGAAAAGCCCAACCCGACTGGCGCGGCGGCGTCTGCTCGTGCGTGACCGGCTCCAGGTCGACACCGATCTTGGGGCGGCGCGCATCGACCACATGCGTGGCCGCATGCTCTTGCTTGAGCTGCTGCGTCAGTTCGGTCAGGGGGCCCTTGGCAAGCACCGCCGTCACCTGCCCGCCGTTGCGCTCGAGCATGGGCAGCAGTTGCGCCTGCACCTTGCTGAACCACTTGGCGCGCCAGTTTTCGCGTGCGCTGTGGCTCACCCACTTGCTGATGCGGTGCGTCATGCGCGGAGCGCAGGCCACCAGTACCCAATGGCGCGCCACGACGCTGCCGGCATCCGGTGCGAGTTCTGCGAACTGCTCGGCGGCATAGCCAGCGTCGTCGACATAGAGAATGATCTTTTCCATGAGGCGCTCCTTCAAGTAGTTAGAGTGGCAGAGACTGTTCCATAGAGGAAGAGCATTTTCTCCGATGGCGGCTGCGGGCGATCAGCTCGTCGTCGCAGCTTCTTCGGCGTGCTTCGGGCGGCGCATGGCCACCAGCTTGCCGATGACCAGCACCAGCAACGCACCGGCAACACCGGCGGCGTACCTGACCGTGTCGCTCTGCGGCACCTTCGGCGCCCAGGTCCAGGCGGCGGTGTTCGACAGCGCGGGATCGGACACCGCCATGGTGCCGGCAATCCAGCCCAGCAGCATGCCGCCGATCGTGATGATGATCGGGAAGCGGTCCATCAGCTTGATGACCAACTGGCTGCCCCAGACGATGATCGGAATGCTCACGAGCAGGCCGAAGATCACGAGCGGCATCTGGTGGCCCTGGCCCGCACCCTGGGCGGCGCCGGCAATGGCGATCACGTTGTCCACGCTCATGACCAGGTCGGCCACGATCACGGTCTTGACGGCGGCCCACAGCTTGTCGCTGCCCTGGATGTTGCCGTGCGCATCGTCATGGTCGGGCGCCAGCAGCTTGACGCCGATCCACACCAGCAACGCGGCGCCGACCAGCTTGAGGAACGGAATCGCCAGCAACGTGAGCGCGAAGAAGATCAATATCACGCGCAGCACGATGGCACCGGCAGTGCCCCAAAGGATGCCCTTGGTGCGTTGCGCAGGCGGCAGCTTGCGGCAAGCCAGGGCAATGACGACGGCGTTGTCGCCACCGAGAAGAATGTCGATCATGATGATCTGACCGACCGCGACCCAGAATTCCGGGGCCATGAACTGTTCCATAGGTTCCTCTTGTCTTCGCGCGCCATTCGGCCATCCATCCTAAGAGGAATGGCGGCAGTTTGGCGCATTCGTTCGTTTCGATTCATCCCGTGCGGGCTGTTCGAAGCATGACGAAGACCGGTGGTGGAACCGGGAATTCAGGACCGCTTCGATCAAACCTGCACAGGTTCAAATCGAAGGTCTTGCTCGACAGCGCATACCGGCAGGCACGCGTTGCCCGACAGGCCGGAAGTGTTGTGCTTCGTATTGACGACCTGGCGTTTTCCGCCGTCGTGGACGGCAGTCGGGAGCTACTCCCCTTCGTGGGGGGATTAGATCATCGAGCCCCCCGCCCTGGCAACCAAAAGTTTTCTGCGCGTTGGGAATGACGCGCCAAAACGCGCGCGAACAGGGCCGTCGGCGCTTCATTTTTGGTAGCGGACATAACCTTCAGCGGCTGCGGGGCATTGCCGGACTATGATCGCCGCTCGCTGTTTTTTCTCTCCCATGGCCGCCATTCACATCACAGACATCGAGGCCGCCATCAACCATTGGCGCGAGAAGAGTCCCTCGCCCGACGGCATTACGCTTGCGCCCGAATTGCGCGCGCTCGCAGAGGTTTATGCGCTCATGGTGTTCCACCATGAAGACGAGGTCGACGAGCAGGGCTTCCCTGAAAAAGCCTGGGCCGCCTGGCTCGACTGGTACCACAGCACGCCCGACACGCCGTGCATTGCCATCTGCTCCACGAGCCAGGGCGACGACCAATGCAAGGGCTGTGGCCGCAGCTTCGACGAGGTGCAGCACTGGCCCGCCATGTCGCCCGCCGAAAAGCGCGTCACGTGGCGCCGCATCACCATGGAAGACACGGCCTGGCGCTTCAACAAGTATGCCGAGCGCGCTCGCGAGGCCGAGCCGCCGCAATGGCCGGACGAAGATCCCGCCGAGCCCCTGGGCCCGGACGACACGCCCTGAAAGAGGCCTCCGCATGCGCCGCCTCGCCCAAGCGCCGAACCTTGCGATCGCGACTTTGTGGGTGCATGCGCTGCGCGAGGAGGGCGTCGAGGCAACGGTCCAGCGCGAATTCCTGGGCGCCGTGATGGGCCAGTTGCCGCCGGACCAGTGCCTGCCCGAGATCTGGATTGACGATGAAACCCAGTTCGAGCGCGCGCAGCAAGTGCTGCATGCGGCGCAGCATCGCCCGCAGCGCAACTGGCAGTGCGCCTGCGGCGAGCGGATCGAGGGCGGCTTCGAGCAGTGCTGGCACTGCGGCGCGATGATGCCGGCGGCCTAGCGCCTGTTGAACGCTACTTCCAGCGCAGCAGTTCGACGTCGATGCTGTGGGTGCCGTCGCCCAGCGTCAGCGTGTTTTCCTGGATCGTCGCCTGCAGCTGCATGCTGCGCTGCGCGAGCGCGGCCAGCGCCTGCGAGGCCTCCGTCGGCACCCGGTAGACAGACAGGTTCTGCGGCCGCGTGAGCTTGTTCTCGATGCCGCGCCACCAGATCTCGGCGGCATGGTTGAAGCAATAGACGATCACTTCGTCCGACTTGCCGCAGGCCTTGATGATGGGCTTGTCCTCGGGTTGGCCGACCTCGATCCACAGCTTGGTCTCGCCCGTGAAATCGCGCAGCCACACATCGGGCTCGTCCACGTTCGACAGACCCGCGCCGAAGGCCAGCGTGCCGTCGCCCTGGCACACGTCCTGCAGCTTGTAGGCATTGAGCGCAAGCGCGACGAGCCGGATCATCATCCGCTCGTCGGTCTCGCTCGGGTGGCGCGCCAGAGTTAGCGCATGGTCGGCGTAGTAGCCGTGGTCGATGTCGGCCACCGCGAGGGCAGCCTTGAAGATGGTGGATTTGAGGGCCATGGGTGCGCGAGTGTATGCGCCCCCATGGGCTTCGTCAGAACGCCACCGAGGCCTGCATGTACAGCGTGCGCGGCTGGCCCACGTACTTGCCGCCGTTGTTGTCGACCGAGCGGTTGTAGTAGCGGCGGTCGAACAGGTTCTTGAAGCCGACGGCCAGCTTCAGGTTGCTCATCGAGGGGCCGAAGTCGTAGCCCGCGCGCAGGTTCATGGTGGCGTAGCCCGGAATGTCGCCCAGCCGGCCGGTTGAATCTTCCACCGTGATGTACCGCGCGCCGTCGTCGGGCGAGCCCGGCGAACGCTGCTTCGACTGCGCGTACACGTCGGCGTTGAAGGTCCACGGCCCGCGCTCGTAGCGCGCGCCGAGCGTTGCCACCTGGCGCGAGTAGAACGGCAGGTCGCGGCCGGCAAAGGCGCCGGCCTTGGAGGTGGCCTGCGTGTACGTGTAGGTCGCGGAGAGCGACAAGCCCTTGAGCGAATCGCTCAGGCTGCCCATGTCGTAGCGCAGGGCCGACTCCAGGCCGCGGTGCCGGGTGGCGCCCAGGTCGGTCCACTGGCCGACGTCGCCCGTGATCGAGCGGGCCAGCTGCAGTTCCTTGTCGAAATTGATGTTGAACAGCGTCAGCTCGCCGCTCCAGGTCTCGCCCTTGTAGTGCGTGCCGATTTCATAGGTCTTGGCTTTTTCGGGGTGCAGGCCGGTGGTGGACTGCGCAAGCTGGGCGTATTGCTGCGGGCCGAACGACACGCCGGCGTTTGCAAACACCGACCAGCGCTCGCTCATGCGGTAGAGCACCGACAGCGTCGGCAGCACTTCGTTGGAGTCGATCTTCGGATAGATCGCGCCCGTCACGCGGTTGTTTGCCACGGTGAAGACATCGTTGTGCGAGCGGATCGATTCGTAGCGCACGCCGGGCGTGATCGTCCAGTTGCCGAAGTCGATGCGGTCGTCGATGTAGAAGGCATGCGCGGCCGTGCCGCCCTTGCTGGTCTGGTACGCCGGCTGCGCACGGGTGTAGGCGTTGTAGCCAGGCGTAGGCGTGTAGTAGCTGCTGCGCGTTGCCACCTCGGAGGCTTCTTCCTTGAGGTAGCGCAGGCCCACGCTCACTTCCTGCACCACGCTACCGGAATCGATCAGCCGCGAGTAGCGGGGCTCGATGGCAAAGGTCTTGTAGTCGCGCGGAGCCGTGGTGAGCCGGCGCCGGCCGGTGTTGGCGCCGGTGCCTTCCTGCTCGAGGTAACTGCTGCGGTACGAGTCCGTGTAGTAGGTCAGCATCTCGAACTTGTTCACGCCGTCGTTGTGCGTGTACTTGATCGAGCCGTCGGTGCGGCGTCCGGAAAATTCGTCGAAAGGGCGGTCCGACTGGAACGGGTTGACGGCAAATTGCGCCGTCGTCAGGCCGCCGGGCATGCGGCCCTTGCCTTCGAAATGGTGCAGCGAGACGGCAATGTCGTCGGTCTTCGAGATGCGGTACGCGCCCTTCAGCATCAGGTCGTTGATGCTGGTGTGGTCGTTGCTCTGGCGAAAGCCGTCGCCGTGCGTGCCCGAATACAGCAGCGCAAGGCCCAGGCCGTTCTCGTTGGTGCCGCCCATGAACAGCGTGGGCGTGGTCTTGACGCCGCCGCCATGGCTGGCGCTTTCGACGCCCACGCCGATTTCGCCTGCAAACTGCTTCGGAATCGCCCGCGTCACAAAGTTGATGATGCCGCCCACGTTCTGGGGGCCGTAGCGCACCGAGCCCGCGCCGCGCACCACGTCGACCGCCTCCAGGCTGCCGAGCGACAGGGGGGCGAGCGACAGCTGCGGCTGGCCATAGGGCGCATAGGCCAGCGGCACGCCGTCCAGCAGGATGGTCGAGCGCGGCGACAGCCGCGAGGTGAGCCCGCGCACGCCCACGTTGAGCGAGATGTCGCTGCCGCCCGTGCCGTTGCTCTCCTGCACCTGCACGCCGGGCACCTGGCGCAGCACGTCGCGCACGCTGCTCGAGCCGCTTTCCTGGATCTGCTTGCGCTCGATGATGCTGCGCGCGCCCGGATGCTCGAGCACCTTGGTCTCGTTGGGCGAGCCCAGCCAGTCACCGGTAACGGTCACCGCCTCCAGCGATTTCGCGCCCGATGCGGCGTCAGCAGGCTCCGCGTCGGCCGCAAAGCTCTGGAAGCTGACGGGAAACAGCGCCATGACCAGCGCGGCGCACTTTTTCTGCTTGAACAAGGTTTCTCCTCGGATATCTCAATAAATCGAAACTGCTGCGACGTCCCGCTCAGGACGTGGTGCGGGTGCTGCCGGAAAGTGCCCGGTCGCGAGCCGCCGCCGCGGCCACGGCGCGGCGCCGCCACCAGAGCCAGACGCCGCTCACGCCCAGGCCGCAAAGGGCAAGGCCGAGCAGCACGGTGACCGCCTGGTGCACCAGCCCGCCCAGCTCGCCCGTGTGCAGCGGATAGATCACCACCACCGCGCCGTTGCCCACGTCCAGGTCCTGCCAGCGGCGCACCGCCAGCACCTCGCCCGTCAGCGGATGCAGCCACGCCGAGCCGATGCCGTTCGGATGCGGGTCGTCGGGCAGCCGGAAGCGAACGCGCAGCGGCCGATCGGGCTTGGCCGGCACCTGGACGTAGCCGATCGGCTGGCCCGGAAACACCTGCTGGGCGCGGGCGACGAGCTCATCGAGCGAAAGCCGGGGGCCTGACGCGGGGCTCTTGGGCACCACGGGCGGCTTGACCTGCTGTTGCCCGACCGCTGCTGAAATGAAGTTGCCGAGCGGCCGCCAGGCCATGTAGGCGCCCGTGAAGACCGACACCGCGACAAGCAGCCCAAGCACCGCGCCGCCGGTCCGGTGCAGGTCGAACAAGCCGCGCAGCAGGCCGCGGTTCAGCACGATGCGCAGCGAAGGCGGCCAGCGCGTGGGCCACCACAGCACCACGCCCGTGACCAGCAAAAAGAGGTAGGCCAGCGCCACAAAAGCCAGGATGCCCTTGCCCGTGTCTTCCAGCAGCAGGCTGCTGTGCAGTTCGAACATCAGGTTGTAGGCGCCTTCGTGCGACCCGCGCCGGCCCTGCTCGGCGCCGGTTGCCGGGTCGAGGTAAAGCGTGCCCTCCCACGGCCCGCGCACGTACACCCAGAGCGTTTCGCCGGGCTTGCGCGGCGGCCGCAGCGTGAAGTTGGTGGTAGGGCCGAACTCGGCCAGGATGCGCTGGCGCAGCGGCTCGAGCGGCAGTGCGGCCCGGGCCGTTGCTGTTCCCGCATCGGCCGCGCTTCGCGCGACGAAGAAGGCGGGATGCGCGTAGCGGTCGATCGGCAAGGCCACCACCAGCACGGCGCCAAGCAGCGCCGTGAGGGCGAGTACCGGTCCGAGCGACAGGCCGATCCAGCGGTGAATCTTGAGCCAGAGGCGTCTCAGGGGGGCGCGCATGAACAACGGGGACTTCGAGGCGTCCCGTCACGGTTGTTGGCTGGCGCGCCGGTCACGGCGCGTTGGCTGAAAATCTCGGCAAAAGGCGAAAGCGCCAAGCGAACAGCCGCCCTCGGGCGGCTGGTGCATCGGTGCGGGAAGCCTCAGATTCTACTGGCGAGCTCCGCGGCCTTGCCCACGTAGCTCGCAGGCGTCATGGCCAAGAGCCGTTCTTTTTCGGATTCCGGAATCTCGAGCGAACGGATCAGGCCGTGCAGCGCCTCGGCCGTGACGGTCTTGCCGCGCGTCACTTCCTTCAGCTGCTCGTAGGCGCCCTGCACGCCGTAGCGGCGCATCACGGTCTGGATGGGCTCGGCCAGCACTTCCCACGAGGCGTCAAGGTCTTCGGCCAGCGCTTCTTCGTTGAGTTCCAGCTTGCCCAGGCCCGTGGCCAGGCTCGCATAGGCGAGCGTGGCGTAGCCGAAGGCCACGCCGATGTTGCGCAGCACCGTGCTGTCGGTCAGATCGCGTTGCCAGCGGCTGATCGGCAGCTTCTCGCTCAGGTGGCGCAGCACCGCATTGGCCAGGCCCAGGTTGCCCTCGGCGTTTTCGAAGTCGATCGGGTTGACCTTGTGCGGCATCGTCGACGAGCCGATTTCGCCCTTCTTGAGCCGCTGCTTGAAGTAGCCCAGGCTCACATAGCCCCAGATGTCGCGCGAGAAATCAATCAGGATGGTGTTGGCCCGCGCCACCGCGTCGAACAGCTCGGCCATGTAGTCGTGCGGCTCGATCTGGATGCTGTACGGCTGAAAGCTCAGGCCCAGGCCCAGCGGCGCCGGCGTTTCGATCACCTTGCGGCTGAACGCCTCCCAGTCGAAGTCTGGCCAGGCGGCAAGGTGGGCGTTGTAGTTGCCCACCGCGCCGTTCATCTTGCCGAGCAGCTGCACCGCGGCAATCTGCGCGCGGGCCTTCGAGAGGCGCACCGCCACGTTCGCGATTTCCTTGCCGACCGTGGTGGGGCTCGCGGTTTGGCCGTGCGTGCGCGACAGCATCGACACGCCGGCGAACTGGTGCGCCATTTCGCGCAGCTTGGCAATCAGCCCGTCGATGGCCGGCAGCACCACTTTCTCGCGGGCGGCCTGGATCTGCAGCGCATGGCTGGTGTTGTTGATGTCTTCGCTGGTGCAGGCAAAGTGCACGAACTCGGCGGCGGCCAGCAGTTCCGGCCGGGCTTCGAACTTGGACTTGATCCAGTACTCGACCGCCTTCACGTCGTGGTTGGTGGTTTTTTCGATTTCCTTGATGGCCAGTGCGTCGGCCTCCGAGAAGTGGGCGACCAGGCCCAGCAGGTACTTGCGGGCGCCGCCCGTGAGTGGCTTGAATTCAGCGAAGCCGCAGTCGGACAGCGCAATGAACCACGCCACCTCGACCTGCACGCGCCGGTGCATGTAGCCCTGTTCGCTCATCAGCGGGCGCAATGCCGCGAGTTTGGCCGCATAGCGGCCGTCCAGTGGGGAGAGGGCGGAAACGGTGGAGAAGCTCATGCCCGAATTTTAGGCGGCCCGCGCCGACGCCCGTTTGCGACAGTTCGAAGCTGCCTTTTTCAGCGTTCCCCTAAAATAGCCGCGAACAATCGTTATCAAAGCAAAGGGAGAGAGCCTTCATGAAACTGATCGGATCGGCCGCCAGCCCTTATGTGCGCAAGGTGCGCGTGGTGCTGGCCGAGAAACGGCTCGACTACCAGTTCGTGATCGAAGATGTCTGGTCCGCCGACACCACCATCGCCCATTCCAACCCGCTCGCGAAGGTGCCTTGCCTCATCATGGAAGGCGGCGAGGCGATGTTCGACTCGCGCGTGATCGTCGAATACCTCGACACGCTGTCCCCCGTGGGCAAGCTCATTCCGCAGCAGGGTCGCGAGCGTGCCGAGGTCAAGACCTGGGAAGCGCTGGCCGACGGCGTCATGGACGCCGGCGTGCTCTGGCGCCTGGAAGCCACTTGGAGCGGCCGCGGCGACGGCGAGCGCAGCGCCACCTGGATCGAGCGCCAGCGCGCCAAGGTCGAGGGCGGTATTGCCGCCATGGCCAAGGGCCTGGGCGACAAGCCTTTTTGCAGCGGCATTCACCTGAGCCTGTCGGACATCGCAGTCGGCTGCGCGCTGGGCTGGGTGGGGTTTCGCTTTCCAGAAATCGACTGGCGCGGTGAGCACCCGAACCTCGGAAAGTTGTACGACAAGCTGATGCTGCGGCCGAGCTTCATCGACACGCAACCATGAAATGAAAAAGGCGCCCCGGGCGCCTTTTTCATTTCCGGGGCACCGTGTGCGGCGCCCCCTTTTCGTGGGGAATACAAAAATGCTGCGAGGCGCCCCGACGCGAAGGAGGGAGGGAGGGAGGAGGAGAAGAATCACCTCGGGATTTCGACCAGACGAGAAACGCCTGGAAGACCTCGCAACATGAAAACCGGAGGACATTTGCTGTCCACGTCTTTTATGAGGACAGTGTGCCAGCGCGGTTCCCGGTTCAGTGGTAAACGTTTGTGACGATCAGTTCACACGTACTACAAGACTCCAGTGCGAGAAGCGCCCCGTCGGGGCTCCCGGTCAGTTTGCAGCGAGCTGGCTTTCCACCACCTTCACGAAGGCGGCTTCGTCGGGTGCAGTCATGCTCGACCACGCCTGAACCACCTTGCCGTCCCGTCCGATCAGGTACTTGTAGAAGTTCCACTTCGGCGTGGTGCCGGAGGCCAGCGCCAGCTGCTTGAACAGCGGGTTGGCGTTGGGGCCGCGGACCGAAGTTTTGGCAAACATCGGAAACTTCACGCCGAAGGTGCTTTCACAAAAGTCGGCAATTTCCTTGTTGGAACCCGACTCCTGGGAGAAATCGTTCGACGGAAAGCCCAGCACCACCAACCCGCGCGAGCGATATTTGCTGTCCAGCGCCTCCAGCCCCTTGTATTGCGGGGTAAAGCCGCAGAAGCTCGCGGTGTTGACCACCAGTACCACTTTGCCGGAGTACTGGCACAAAGACTGGGGTTTTTCGTCCTGCAGCCGCGGGAAGGTGTGTTGCAGTGTGGCCGGGCAGGCTGCGTCGGCGGGGGCCGCAGCGGGGCTGGTGGCCGGAGCCGTAGATGGGCCGGCAGAGGGGGCCTGGGCACCCGCCGTACCGGCGGCAAGCAGGCAAGCCGCGAGCGCGGCGGCCTGTGCAAGGCGCATCGGCACGGGCGATCGGGTGGGGGTTGGCATAGGGGCTCCTGGTACAAAAATGGGGGTATGTATCCGTGCCGTCAGGGGGCGCATGGCCGCATCATCGCGCGTCTGTCACGAGCGCGCCAAGCAGGCCGACTAAAATCGGCGGCCTTAGAAAGATTTTGATGCTTTATCCGGAACTCTTCAGACAACTCGAATCTGTCCGCTGGGACATGGACAAGGACATTCCCTGGCAGTCGTTCGATGCTTCGCTGCTGTCCGAAGAACAGGCGCAAACCATCAAGATGAACGCCATTACCGAGTGGGCGGCGCTGCCGGCCACCGAAATGTTCTTGCGCGACAACCGCCACGATAGCGATTTTTCCGCTTTCATGTCGATCTGGTTCTTCGAGGAGCAGAAGCACTCGCTGGTGCTCATGGAGTACCTCAAGCGCTTCAGCCCCCAGCATGCCCCCACCGAGCAGGAGCTGCACGAAGTGCGCTTCGACTTCGACCCGGCGCCCCCGCTCGAGACCCTCATGCTGCATTTCTGCGGCGAGATCCGCCTCAACCACTGGTACCGCCGGGCGGCCCAGTGGCACACCGAGCCGGTCATCAAGCACATCTACACCACGCTGAGCCAGGACGAAGCCCGCCACGGCGGCGCCTACCTGCGCTACATGAAGCGTGCGCTCGAAAAGTTCGGCGACGAAGCCCGCGCCGCCTTCACCAAGGTCGGCGTGCTGATGGCCAGCGCGCGCCGCACCGCGCAGGCGCTGCACCCTACCAACCTGCACGTCAACAAGGCGCTGTTCCCCAACGACACCATCCAGAGCCGCATGCCCGACCCGGATTGGCTCGAGCACTGGCTCGACAAGCAGATCAAGTTCGATGCGGCCTGGGAGGGCAAGGTCGGCGAGCGCATCCTGCACAACCTGAGCCTGCTCATGAACCGCAGCTTCAAGACCGTGCAGGAGCTCAATCGCTACCGCAAGGAAGTCTCCGCCAACCTCGGGCCGCAGGCCGAGTACCAGGGCGCGTAAAGGGATAAAGGGGCGCGTCCCGCGAAATGGCCTGTCACAAACCAGGTCGATCGCCCGTCTTGTGACCATGGACGACGCCACCCTTACTTTCGACAGCCACCGCCGCCGCCTTCAGGGCATTGCCTACCGCATGCTCGGCACCGTTGCCGAGGCCGAAGAGGTGGTGCAAGACGCCTGGCTGCGCTGGCACGAGGCCGACAAGACCAGTTTCGACAGCGCCGAAGCCTGGCTGGTCACCGTCGTCACACGGCTTTCCATCGACCGGCTGCGCGCCGCCAAGGTCCAGCGCGAGCACTACATCGGGGCCTGGATGCCCGAACCCACGCTCACCGATACCCCCGCCACGCCCGAGCAGTTGCTCGAGCGCGCCGACAACGTGTCGGTGGCTTTCCTTGCCGTGCTGGAGCGCCTGGCGCCCGAGGCGCGCGCCGCCTTCCTGCTGCGCGAGGTGTTCGACGCCGACTACGAAGAAGTCGCCCGCACCCTCGGTAAGAGCGAAGCTGCCTGCCGCCAGCTGGTGCACCGCGCCAAGGCGCAGGTGCAGGAGGCACGGCCGCGCTTCCAGGTCTCGCGCGAAACCCACCAGCGCCTGCTTCAGGCCTTTGCCGATGCGGCGGCACGCGGCAGCCTGCAGGACCTGAAGGCGCTGATGGCGGAAGACGTCGAACTCATCGGCGACGGCGGCGGCAAGGTGCAGACCTTCAGCAAGGGTCTGCGTGGCAGCCAGCGGCTGGCGCAGCTTTACTTTGCGCTCTGGCGCCGCATGGGCCCCGCGGTGCGCATGGAACTGGTGGACATCAATGGCGAGCCGGGGCTGCTGCGCTTTCTCGACGGGCAACTCGAATCGGCGCAGACCTTCGAGATCGAGGGCGAGCGCATCGTGCGCATCCGCGCCCAGCGCAACCCCGACAAGCTGGCGCGCATCGCGCAGCTTTTTTCTTCGAAATAGTTCGCGCGGCGTGTCACAGGGCTGGGTCATGGCCCGTCTTCAGTGGGTAGGAAGCAGATCTTTCAAACCCAAACCACTGGAGCATTTTCATGAACACGACCCCGCGCCTGAACTGGTTCAAGACCATCCCCAAGACCTTCGAAGCCATCCTGGCCGTCAACGCCAGCATCGATTCGAGCACCGTCGGCAAGACGGTGCTCGATCTGGTGTTCGCGCGCGTCTCTCAGATCAACGGCTGCGCCTACTGCCTCGACATGCACGTGCGCGACCTGCGCAAGCAGGGCGAGGGATGGCAGCGCATCAACAGCCTGGCGACCTGGCGCGAAGTGAGCTTTTTCAACGAGCGTGAACGCGCGGCGCTGGCGTGGGCCGAATCGCTCACGCGGCTGGCCGACCATCACGACGAGCGCGAAGCCGAGTTCGCAGCCCTGAAGGCGCAGTTCAGCGACGTCGAGATTGCCGAACTCACCGTTGCCGTCGCGCAGATCAACACCTGGAACCGCATCAACGTCGGCATGCGCATGCCTGTCGCCGCCAAGGCGCTGGACTGAGCTTCTCTCCTTCAGCGGCGCTCGACGACCATCGGCGCGATGCGCAGGCTGTCGCGCAGCTGCGTGACAGCCTCGCCGGCTTCGTTGCGCGAAGCAAAGGGCCCGGCCTGCAGCCGGTGCGTGCCGGCCTCGCTGAAAACGCGCAGTTGCGGCGCCAGTGAAGGCAGGCCGCGCGCCGCCTGGCTGCGCAGGCTTTCCGCGCCATCGCGCTCGCGGAAGGCGCCGAGCTGCACCCAGAAGCCCGCCACCGCGCCGGATGATGGTGCGGCGGCCGGCCCGGCCACTGCCGGTGCCGTCGGCGCGGACAGGGGGGCCATGGGCGCAAGGTCGGTGACCACCATGGGCTGGCGCGGCGGCGGCGCGGCATCGGCCTCTAGCGTGGCCGGTGCGGCTTGCGTGATAGTTTCTGTCTGCGGCATCGGTGCCATCGGTACCACCGGCGTTTGCGGCGCGACCGGCATCGTCGAGGCCTCCGGCGCATTCATCGCCACCGGCGCCACCCAGGCCGAAGGCACGGCCACCGGTGCAGCCGCCGCACGCCGGGGCGGCGGTGATGCCGCAGGCGCCGCGGCATACGCGGTTCCCGGGTCTCGCCGCCAGGCGCCGGTGCGGATGTCTTCGTTGGTGATGCGCTCGATCTCCACCGGCGCCACGCCGCGCAGCAGGTCGAGCTTGAGCGCCGCCGTGTA
Source organism: Variovorax sp. CCNWLW235 (assembly GCF_037204085.1). Taxonomy (NCBI): domain Bacteria; kingdom Pseudomonadati; phylum Pseudomonadota; class Betaproteobacteria; order Burkholderiales; family Comamonadaceae; genus Variovorax; species Variovorax sp. CCNWLW235. The sequence continues at coordinate 150,744 of NZ_JBBCBW010000003.1, forward strand.
GCTCAGGTCGATGATCCGGCCGTCGACGAAGGGGCCGCGGTCGTTCACCCGCACGATCACCTCGCGCCCGTTGGCCGGGTTGCGCACCCGCACGTAGCTCGGCAGCGGCAGGGTCTTGTGCGCGGCCGTCATCGCGTACATGTCGTAGGGCTCGCCGCTCGCGGTCGATGCGCTGTGAAACTTGCGGCCATACCAGGAGGCGATGCCCGATTCACGGAACGGCCGGTCGTCGGTGATCGGCTGGTACGCCCGGCCCAGCACCGTGTAGGGCTTGCTGGTGCCGCCGCTACTGCGGATGGCTTCGATGCGGGGCTCGGCATCGGGCACCCGGTCGAGATCCGATGGAATGTTCGTGCCCGGGCCGTCGCGGCCGCTCAGCGCGCCGCCGCCGCTGCGGGTGCCGCTCGCGCAACCCGCAAGAAGAATGGCGACGGCCACCGCGCACGCAGCCAGCGCGGTGGGGGCCTGGGTGCCGGCTCGCTCAGCCAAATACAGCCTTCCACAAGGCCAGCATGGCATCGCGCTCGGCGGCCAATGCAGGCGGGGTGACCTGGGTCGGTTCTTCATTGAGGCGGGCGCGATGCTGCACGCGCCGCAGTTCGCGGTATGCCGCCGCGGCATTGCGCCCGACGCCGGCGGGCAGCAGGCCAGCCTCTTCGGCGCGCATCAGCAGCGCGATGTTGCCCACGTTGGGAATCAGTTCCGGGTGCTCGCCCGAGGCTGACAGCACCAGAAACTGCACCGCGAACTCGGCGTCCACCATGCCGCCGGGGCTGTGCTTCACGTCGAAGCGGTCGGCCTTTACCGGCCGTGCGCCACGCACCTTGTCGCGCATGGCGATGATCTCGGCCTTCAACGCCTCGCGGTTGCGCGGCGACACGATCACGGCCTGGCGCACGTCGTCGAAGCGCGCGCCGAGCTCGGCGCTGCCCAGCACGAATCGCGCGCGGGTCATGGCCTGGTGCTCCCAGGTCCATGCCGTGTTGCTGCCGCGGCCAAGCTGGTACTTCTCGTAGGCTTCGAAGCTGGTCGTCAGCAGGCCCGAATTGCCGTTCGGCCGGAGGGCGGTGTCGATCTCGAACAGGTCGCCCTCGCGCGTCTTGACCGTGAGCCAGTTGATGAGCTTGCGCACATAGGCCGCGTACACCTCGCCGGCGCGCTCGTCGTCATCGTCGTAGACGAAAACGATGTCCAGGTCGCTGCCGTAGCCCAGCTCTTTGCCGCCCAGCTTGCCGTAGCCGATGATGGCGAACTGCGGCACTTCGCGGTGGCGGTTTCGCACGTGCGGCCAGCACCAGCGGGCCGTCACGCGCAGCGTGGTGTCGGCCAAGGCGCTCAGGTCGTCGGCCACCTGCTCCACGGTAATGCGGCCGTCCACGTCGCGTGCCAGCGTGCGGAACACTTCGGCATGGTGGGCATGGCGCAGCAGGTTCAGCAGCCGCTCTTCGTCCGCTTCGCCGGTGCGGCTGAGCGAGGCGTGGCGTGCTTCCAGTTCGCGTTCGAACTCGGCCGCCACGAAGCGGCCCGACAGCATTTCGTCGCTTGCGAGCTCGTCAATCACGCCCGGGTGCTGCATGAGGTAGCGCGCCGGCCACTTCGCGGCGCCCAGCAGCCGCAGCAGCCGCTCCTGCACCGCGGGGCGCTCGACCAGCAGCGCCAGGTAGCTCTCGCGCCGCAGCAGCGGCTCGATCCAATCGGCCCAGCGCAATGCGGCGTCCGCATGGCGCGGCGTCTGCCCCGGGCCGTCGCCGTCGGGCTCTTTCAGCCACTGTCCGGTGCGCTGCACCAGCTGGCGCAGCCGGGCCCGGGTGTCTTCGCGCAGGGCAAGCACGCGGGGCTGCTCGCACCAGTTGCGAATGCGCTCGGCAAACACCGGCGGCAGGTCGTCGAGCAGATCGGCCAGGTCGGCGGGCGCGGCGGTCTTCTTGCCGCTGCACTTGCCGTTGCAGGGCTTCTCACCGCCGAGCAGCTTGTCGAACTCCTGCGCCACCAGTTCGCGGTGCGTATCGAGCTGCTCGAGAAAGGGGCAGCAGTTGACATAGCCCATGGTCTGCGCAATCCAGCGCAGGTCGTCGTCGCCCACCGGCAGCATGTGGGTCTGCTGGTCGTCCAGGTACTGGATGCGGTGCTCCACGCGGCGCAAAAACTCGTAGGCCGAGGCCAGCGCATCGGCGGTTTCCTGCGGCATCAGGCCGGCGCGCGCCAGGCGCTGCAGCGCGTCGAGCGTGGGCCGGGTGCGCAGTTCAGGGAATTGACCGCCCCGCACCACCTGCAGCAGCTGCACGGTGAATTCGATCTCGCGGATGCCCCCGCGCGACAGCTTGACGTCGTTCGCGCGCTCGGGCCGGCCCGCGCTGCGGCGCGCCGACTGCTCGCGAATCTGCCGGTGCAGCGTACGCAGCGAATCGAACACGCTGTAGTCCAGGTAACGGCGGAACACGAAGGGCAGCACCGTGGCGCGAAGGCCCTGCGCATGGCCTTCGGACACGATGTCGCGCGGCGCCACCACCCGGCTCTTCATCCAGGCAAAGCGCTCCCACTCGCGGCCCTGCACCTGGAAATATTCTTCCAGTGCGTCGAGCGAGACCACGCTCGGTCCGGAGTTGCCGTTGGGCCGCAGCGCCAGGTCGACGCGAAACACGAAGCCGTGCTCGGTGGTGTCGCCCACCAGCGCGTAGATGCGCTTCACGGCGCGCGAAAAATACTCCTGGTTCGACAGGCGGCCGCGGCCGTCCGCGTCGCCGCGGGTTTCGCCGTCCAGGTCGTACAGGTAGATCAGGTCGATGTCGCTCGACACGTTGAGCTCGCGCGCGCCAAGCTTGCCCATGCCCACCACCCAGAGCTGCGCGCGCTGGCCTTCGGGGCCGAGCGGCGCGCCATGCACCGCGTCGAGTTCGTGGCAGGCGTCGCGGCACGCAACGTCGAGCGCGAATTCCGCGAGCTCGGTCACGGCGGTGGTCACCACGGCCAGCGGCGCCTGGGCATCGCAATCGAGCGTTACAAGCCGTTCCATCACGAGCTGCCGCACAATGCGCAGCGCATCGCCGACGCTGTCGCCGCGTGCGCGCAATGCCTCGTAGGCCGTGGAGATCGACTCGCGCAGCGGCGCGCCGGGAGGAAGCAATGCAAGCTCGGCCGCATACCTGCGGCGTAGGCGCTGCACGAAGCGCGAATAGGAAGAAAACGCGACCTCGATCGCGATAGGTGGCGTGGGCGTGGTTGGCAACTGGTTCACACTGATATTGGTTTCCGTGGAACCCCTCTGAATGCTGGCGGTCATAATTCCCGACACAGCGCGATCCTCAATGAACGACACGGCGTCTCCCCCTTCACGTCTGCTCAAGATCACCGCTGCGACGGCGCGCTGGCTGCTGGGTTTACTGATCGCTGCATGGCTTCTGCTTGCACTGTCAGTGGTTGTCCTACACGCGTGGATTGTGCCGCGAATCGGCGATTACCGTGGTGCCCTGGAGGCACAAGCCAGCAAGGCCATCGGGGTACCTGTGCGCATCGGGTCGATCACCGCCCGTTCGGATAGTCTGTTTCCCGCCTTCGAGTTGCGCGACGTGGTGCTGCATGATGCCAGCCAGCGCGAAGCCCTGCGCCTTGTGCGGGTGGTGGCGAGCGTGTCGCCGCGCTCCTTGTGGCGCCTCAATTTCGAGCAGCTCTACATCGAGGGGCCGCAGGTCGACGTGCGCCGCGACGTGCTTGGCAAGCTGCACGTGGCCGGCCTGCACATGTCGAACGACACCACCGGAGAGACCCGCGCCGCCGACTGGTTTTTCGCCCAGCGCGAACTGGTGGTCGAAGGCGGCACCGTCCGCTGGACCGACGAGCAGCGCCAAGCCGAGCCGCTGCTGCTGACCGACGTGCGTTTTGTGGCCCGCAACGGCGGTCGCCGCCACGGACTGCGGCTCGACGCCACTCCGCCGGCCGGCTGGGGCGAGCGCTTCACGCTGCGCGGCCAGTTCCGCCAGCCCCTGCTGTCGGTGCGCTCCGGCCGCTGGCAGACGTGGGACGGCCAGCTCTATGCCGACCTGCCCTACATGGACGTCACCCGCCTGGGCCGCTACGTCTCCATCGACGCGCGCATCCGCGAAGGCAGCGGCGCGCTGCGCGTCTGGGCCGACGTGAAAGACGGACAGATCGTGGGCGGCGCGGCCGACCTCGGGCTCAACCGCGTCGACGCCTCGCTGGGGCGGGGATTGCAGCCGCTGGTGCTGCGCTCGGTCACCGGCCGGCTTGCCGGCCAGCTCAACGAAGAGAATTTCGAGTTCTCGACCGCCGCCCTGCAGTTCGACACCGCCGACGGCATGCGCTGGCCCGGCGGCAACCTGTGGATGCAGCACTCGCCCGCGCGCGGCCGCACGCCGGAGCACGGCGCCTTGCGCGCCGACCGGCTCGACCTGGCCGCGCTGGCTCTCATTGCCGACCGCCTGCCGCTGGGCGAGGCCACGCACCGCGTGCTCGATGCCTATGCCCCGCGTGGGCTGGTCGAGCGCATCGACCTGAACTGGCAGGGTTCTTTGGGTGCACCCGAGCGCTACCAGGCCAAGGGGCGGGTCAGCGGCCTGCGGGTCGCGTCGCAACCCGCTCCGCCCGTGGTTGCCGCTGCTCCCAAGGCCGGCGCCCCGGCCACCCCCCACGCGCACGCCGGCTCGCCCGGCCTGAGCGGCGCCACCATCGATTTCGACGCCACCCACACCGGCGGCACTGCCGCGCTGTCCATGGCGCAGGGCACGCTCGAATTTCCGGGCGTGTTCGAGGAGCCCGTCATTCCCATCGACCGGCTGGCGGCCCAGCTCCAGTGGAAGCTCGACAAGGGCCATGCGCAGTTGCAGGTGTCCAAGCTGCGGTTTGCCAACGCCGACGCCGAGGGCGAGGCCGAAGCCAGCTGGCGCACCAGCGATCCCGCCATATCCGCCGGCCAGGCGCTCTACCCCGGTGTGCTCGACCTGCAGGGCAAGCTGACCCGCGCCGACGGCACCCGCGTGTTCCGCTACCTGCCGCTCGACATTCCCCAGCACACGCGCGACTACGTGCGCCAGGCGGTCACCAAGGGCACGGCCAGCAGCGTCGACTTCCGCGTGCGCGGCGACCTGCACGACATGCCCTTCATGGACCCGAAGCAGGGCGAATTCCGCATCGTGGCCAAGGTGGCCGACGTCAACTACGCCTACGTGCCGCCGGCCTCCGCCACTGCGGCGTCCACCGCCTCCAGGGCCGCCGCCTCGGCCCGGCCCGGCACGCCCGCAGCGGTCTGGCCCGCCCTCACCGGCGTCTCGGGCGAGCTGGTGTTCGAGCGCGCGGGCATGCTGGTGCGCAATGCGCGCGGCCGGCTGGCGGGCGCCAACGGCATCGAGGTGACCAAGGCCGAGGCGCAGATTGCCGACATGTCGCACCACGCCTCGCTGCTGCGCGTCGATGCCCAAGCCAAGGGTCCGCTCGGCGAACTGCTGCGCGTGGGCGCGCCGCTGGCCGGCGAAACCGGCGAGGTGCTGTCCCGTGTACGCGCCACCGGCACGGCCGACTACCGGCTGCACCTGGAGCTGCCGCTCGAGGACATGGATGCGGCCAAGGTCCAGGCCAGCATCGCGCTCTCCGACAACGAGTTGCAGCTCGCGCCTGAGGCGCCGTCGTTCACCCAGGTAAAGGGCATCGTCGGCTTTACCGAAACCAACTTCTCGCTGGCCGGCGTCAATGCCAGGCTGCTGGGCGGAGATGTTCGCGTCGAAGGCCGCGGCCGTTTTGCCGGCGCCAACCGCGAGGTGGCACTGAAGGCGCAGGGCACCGCAACGGCCGAAGGCCTCCGCGGCGCGCGCGAGGCCGAGTGGCTCACGCGCATCGCGGCCAAGGCGACCGGCAGCACGCCGTACGCGCTTACCTTCTCCATGCGCGACGGCGCGCCGGAATTCCTGCTGACCAGCACCCTGCAGGGCCTGGCGCTGCAGTTGCCCGCCCCGCTCGTGAAGACGGCGGACGAGCAGATGCCGCTGCGCGTCGAAAAGAAAGTGCTTCAGCGCGAAACCCGCGCGGGCGCCGCCGTTGCGGTGCAAGACCAGCTTTCGTTGGAGCTTGGTCGCATAGGCAGCGCGCAGTATGTGCGCGACATCTCCGGCGCCGAGGCGCGGGTGCTGCGCGGAAGCATCGGCATCGGCCTGGCGCCGGGCGAAACCGCCAGCGTGCCCGACAGGGGTGTGCTGGCCAACGTGAACGTGGCCAAGCTCGACATGCCTGCGTGGAAAGCCCTGGTCGGCGACACCGCAACCAATGCGGCTGAAGCGGGCGGCGCCGAGCGGCCCGAAGACGCGGCCATGGGCTACCTTCCCACGCGCATTGCCGTGCGCGCGCAGGAGCTCGGCATTGCGGGCCGCACGCTGCACAACGTGGTGCTGGGCGGCACGCGCGACGGCTCGCTCTGGCGCGCCAACATCGACGCCACCGAGCTCAGCGGCTATGCCGAGTACAGCCACTCGCAAGCCGGGCGGCTCCATGCGCGGCTCGCGCGGCTCAAGATCGCGCCGACCGAGGCGACGCAGGTGGAAACGCTGCTCGACGAGCAGCCCGGTACGCTGCCCGCGCTCGACATCGTCATCGACGACTTCGAGCTGCTGGGCAAGCGGCTCGGCCGCGCCGAGATCGATGCCGTCAACCGCGGCGGCGCCGGCCGCGAATGGCTGCTCAACAAACTGAGCTTCACCATGCCGGAGGCGAGCTTCGCGGCCAAGGGCACCTGGGCGGCCGTGCCCGGCGGCAGGGCCGGACGCGCCGAGCAGCGCCGCACCGCCATGACCTTCAGGCTCGACATTGCCGATGCCGGCGACCTGCTCGCGCGCTTCGGCATGCCCGGCGTGCTGCGGCGCGGCAGCGGGCGGCTCGAGGGCGACGTCAACTGGCGCGGCTCGCCGTTCTCGCTCGACTACCCCAGCCTGGGCGGGCAGCTGCAGGTCAACGTGGGATCGGGCCAGTTCCTCAAGGCCGACCCGGGTCTTGCCAAGCTGCTTGGCGTGCTGAGCCTGCAGGCGCTGCCGCGCCGGCTCACGCTCGACTTCCGCGATGTGTTCAGCCAGGGCTTCGCCTTCGACTTCATCCGCGGCGACGCAAAGATCACGAACGGCATCGCGAGCACCAACAACCTGCAGATGAAGGGCGTCAACGCCGCCGCGCTGATGGACGGCTCGGCGGACATCGTGCGCGAAACGCAAGACCTGCGCGTGGTGGTGGTGCCCGAGATCAACGCAGGCACCGCTGCGCTGGTGGCCACCGCCATCAACCCTGCCATCGGCCTTGGCACCTTCCTCGCCCAATGGGTGCTGAGCAAGCCGCTCGCGGCCGCCGCCACTCAGGAGTTTCACATCGAAGGCACCTGGGCCGACCCCAAGATCGCCAAGGTGCCGCGATCCATCCTGCCGAATCCCCTGAATCTTCCCGCGGCGCCGCCCGCCGCGGAAGGCCGGAAAACGGAGACCACGCAATGAAAGTCGCAGCCATCCAGATGGTGTCGGCCATCGCCCGCGAAGCCAACCTCGCGCGCGCCCACGACCTGCTCGCACAAGCCGCCGCGGCCGGCGCCGAGCTGGCGGTGCTGCCCGAGTATTTCTGCATGATGGGTGCGCGAGACACCGACAAGCTGGGCCTGCGCGAAACGGCCGGCGCCGGTACGGTGCAGGGCTTTCTGGCCGATGCGGCGCGCGAGTTCGGGCTGTGGATCGTCGGCGGCACGCTGCCCATCGAGAGCGGCGATGCGGAGCACGTGTTCAACAGCTCGCTGTGCTACTCGCCCGAGGGCCAGTGCGTGGCGCGCTACGACAAGATCCACCTGTTTTACTTCGACAACGGCACCGAGCGCTACGACGAGCGCCGCGTCATCGCGCCGGGCGCCGCGCCTGTGGTGTTCGACCTGCCGTCCCGCGACGGCCACCGCTGGCGCGTGGGCATGAGCGTTTGCTACGACCTGCGCTTTCCGGAGCTGTACCGCGCGCTTGCCAAACAGGGCGCCGACCTGCTGCTGGTGCCCAGCGCCTTCACCCGCACCACCGGCGCCGCGCATTGGGAGGTGCTGCTGCGCGCACGCGCCATCGAAAACCTTGCATGGGTGGTGGCGCCGGCGCAGGGCGGCACGCACGAGAACGGCCGCCACACCTGGGGCCAGTCGATGGTGGTCGACCCGTGGGGCGCCGTGGTTGCGCAGCAGGCCCGCGAAGAAGGCGTGGTGCTGTTCGACATCGATGCCGGGCAGACGGGGCGCATGCGCGCGCAGCTGCCGGTTCTCTCGCACTGTGTGCTCTAGATGCAGGATGTGCTGACCGCCGCATCGCCACGCTGGGCGCTGTTGGCGTTTGCGCGCCTGCGCTCGCTGTGGAAGCGCTGGTTTCTTTGGCTCATCCTGGCCGTGCTGGTGTCCGTGTTGTTGATTACCGTGGTCTGGCTTGCGGGCCGGCACGAGGTCGAGCAGGTGCAGGCGGCGCTCGACCGCGACACGGCCGATGCGGTGTCCGACCTTCGCATCGGCTTGCAGCGCAATGCGCAGAGCCTGCGGGCCACGCAGGCTTCAGGCCTGGACCGCACGCATTGGCCAGAGGCCGCGGCCACGCTGCTGAGGGAGCATCGCGAGTGGCTTCGCCTTGAGTGGCGCGATGCCGCGCTGCGTCCGCTGGAGGCCGCCAACACGCCCTACCGCATGCGCCTTATCGACGAGGAAAGCCGCGGCGCCGACCAGACCGACGTGGCGCTGGCCTGCACGGCCGCGCGCAAGCTCGGCGCGCCGGCCTATTCGCCGAGCCACTTCGTGCCGGTGCTCGGCGGAGGCGGCGTCGAGGTGATGGAGCTCTGCGTGCCCATCGACGCGGGCGGTTTCCTGGTGGCGAGCTACTCGCTGCGCGACACGCTCATCGAACTGGTCGGCCCCACGCTCACGCGCGGCCAGGAGGTGGCCTTTACCGAAACAGACGGCACGCGGCTGGTGGCGCTCGGCACCTCGCGCCGCACGGGAACGCGCGTTTTCACCTCGCAGCAACTCATCGACCTGCCCGGTGCCGCGCTGATGCTGCGCGTCGACGGCTGGCGCGCGGCGCCCGATCTTTTTCCGAACGTGCTCACGGCGCTGGTCACCGGCATCTCGATTGCGCTGGTGTCGGTGCTGGTGCTGCTGGCGCGCGACACGCGCCGCCGGTTGCGTGCCGAGCGCGACCTGGCCGATGCGCTCGCCTTTCGCAAGGCGATGGAAGACTCGGTCATTACCGGGCTGCGCGCACGCGACCTGCAGGGGCGCATTACCTACGTCAATCCCGCGTTCTGCGAAATGGTCGGCTTCAGCCCTGAGGAGCTGATGGCCGACAGCGGCGAATCGCCCGAGGTGCCTTACTGGCCCACCGAGCTGGCACACGAATACCAGCAGCGGCAGGCCCGGCGCCTGGCCGGCGGCATGCCGCCGCGCGAGGGCTTCGAGTCGGTCTTCATGCGCAAGGACGGCACGCGTTTTCCGGTGCTTATCTTCGAAGCCCCGCTGATCAACGCGCACCGCGTGCAGACCGGCTGGATGAGCGCCTTCATCGACATCAGCGAGCAGCGCCGCATCGAAGAACTCTCGCGCGCCAGCCAGGAGCGCCTGCAGGCCAGCGCACGGCTTGCCACCGTGGGCGAAATGGCGTCGCTGCTGAGCCATGAACTCACCCAGCCGCTGGCTGCGATTGCCAGCTACGCCACCGGCTCGCTCAACATGCTCGGCCCCCATGCCAAGGGCGAGCAGGCCGAAGTGGCCATGGCGGTGCGGCGCATCGCCGAGCAGGCCGACCGCGCCGGCCAGGTGATTCGCAGCGTGCACGACTTCGTGCGCCGGCGAGACCGCACGCGCGAAGCCGTGGCGCCGCAGGCGCTGATCGATGCGGTGCTGCCGCTGGTGCGGCTGCAGGCGCGCAAGCTCGGCGTGATCATCGAGGTGGTGCTCGAAGACCGCCTGCCGCAGGCCATGTGCGACCGCACGCTGGTCGAGCAGGTGCTGCTCAACCTGGCGCGCAATGCGATGCAGGCCATGGACACGCCGGACAACGCCGGAGAACGTGTGCTGCGGCTGCGCGTGGCGCGCGCCGTCGCGGTGGGTGGCACCGGTGCCGGTGCGGAGGACGTGCGCCGCTGGCTCGAATTTTCGGTGGCCGACCTCGGCAGCGGCATCAGCGAAGAGGTGGCGAGCCGCCTCTTCACGCCCTTCTTCACCACGCGTGCCGACGGCATGGGGCTTGGCCTCAGCCTGTGTCGCACCGTGGTCGAGCAGCACGGCGGCGTGTTGATGTTCGAGCCCAACCAGCCCCGGGGCACGGTGTTCCGCTTTACCTTGCCGGCGGCATGACCCTTGCAGGGTTGCCGCGGCCATATTTTTGAAACGACTGACTGACATGCAACCGCTGATTGACGGCCTCATCTTCATCGTGGACGACGACGCCAGCGTGCGCGAGGCATTGGCCTGGCTGCTGCGCTCGCGCCGCCTCGAGAGCGAGCATTTTGCGAATGCCGAGGCCTTCGAGCAGCGCCTGGCCGAAGGGCCGCTGCCCCAGCAGCCGCTGTGCCTGCTGCTGGACGTGCGCATGCCCGGCACCAGCGGACTGGTGCTGTTCGACCGGCTCGCGGAGCGCGGCCTGCTGGCCGCCATGCCGGTGATCTTTCTGACCGGTCACGCCGACGTGCCGACGGCCGTCGACGCGGTGAAGCGCGGCGCTTTCGACTTTTGCGAGAAACCGTTTTCGGACAATGCGCTGGTCGACCGCATCGAGCAGGCGCTGGGGGCTTCGCTTCGGGCGCTCGAAGTGCAGCGCGTGCGTCGCAGCCTGGCCGACCGCATCGCCGAACTCACCGACCGCGAGCGCGACGTGATGCGGCTCGTGGTCGAAGGCTTGCCGAACAAGCTGATTGCCGATCAGCTGGCGATCAGCGTGCGCACGGTGGAGGTCCACCGCGCGCGCGTGTTCGAAAAGATGGAAGTGAAATCAGCGGTTGAGCTCGCCAACCGCTTGAGAGATCTCTAAGAGATCAGGACTTTTCCGCCACGAAGATTTCTACGCGGCGATTCTGCGCACGGCCGGCGGCGGTGCCGTTGTCGGCCAGGGGCTCGCGCGAGCCGCGGCCGTCGGTGGTGATGGCGGTCGTCGAAACGCCGCGCGCCACCAGGTGGTTGCGCACGCTGTCGGCGCGGCTCACAGAGAGGCGCTCGTTGCCTTCTTCGCTGCCGGTGTTGTCGGTGTGGCCCACCACGCGCACGCTGGCCGCCGTGGCGCTGCGCAGGCCTTCGGCGACCTTGTCGAGCACCTGGGCAAGATTGCGCTTCACGTTGGAGCGGCCCACGTCGAACGAGAGTTCGTTGGGAACCACGAGGTGCAGCTGGTTGTCCGCGGTCTGCTCGATCACCACGCCCGTGCCCTTGGTGGAATTTTCCAACTCGGTCTTGAGCGACGCCAGGCGTGCAGTCCAGCTATTGGACGGCGCGGCCGACTGGGCATCCGGTGCGGTTGCAGCACCCGGTGCAGGCGATTGCGAGGCGCAGCCCGCAATGAACAATGCGGCCGCAGCCGCACCCGAAACAACAAACTTCCTCATGAGTTTTCCCTCTGGATTGACATTGAAACGATAACGACGGGCGCCGGCCGCTCCCGCCCGGCCGGCTTTTTTCTTCTTGTCTGGTTTACTTATTTTTCTATCTACTGGCGAGTTCAGCCTCGCGGTGCGCGCTCGCCCACAAAAATTTCGACGCGGCGGTTCTGGGCCCGGCCGGCATCGCTGTTGTTGTCGGCAATGGGCTCACGCGAGCCGTGGCCTTCGATGCGGAAGGCCGCGGCGCTCACGCCGCGTGCCACCAGGTAGTCGCGCGTGCTGGCGGCACGGTCGACCGACAGCGGGTTGTTGATGGCGTCCGAGCCGGTGCTGTCGGTGTGGCCGATGATGCGCATCTCGGCGTTCGGGTTGTTGCGCAGCCCGCTTGCGAACTGGTCGAGCACGGGCGCGAAGTTCGACTTGATGTTGGCGCGGCCCACGTCGAACGACACATCGCTCGGGATCTGGAGCTTGAGCTCGTTGTTCGGCGTTTGCGTGACGGCCACGCCGGTGCCTTGCGTGGCGGCTTCCATCTGGCGCTTCTGGTTTTCCATGCGCTGCGACCACAGGTAGCCGCCGAGCGCGCCGGCTGCGGCACCGACCACGGCACCGGTGCCGATGGCACCGCGGTTGCCGCCGGTGGCGGAGCCGATGGCCGCACCGCCCAGGGCGCCGATGCCGGCACCGATGCCGGTGTTGCGCTGGGTGTCGGTCATGCCGCCGGCGCATCCAGACAGGACGAGTGCGGCGGCGGTGGTGGCGAGAACGAATTTTTTCATGGCTTTCCCTTTCAAGGATGAATCAGGCGGGCCACAGCTTAGCTTCGGCAAGCTTGCGATGGTACGGCCTTCCCGATCTGCGGAAAACAGGAAAACCTTTCGCCATGTCCGATGAATGCTGCGATGATTGCTACTAAAGTAATAGCGAATGGCCTCTTCTCCGACATTTCCCTGCGGTTTGGGGCTACGCAAGAAATTCACGCTTCGGGAGGGTGGTCCTTCCTGGACGATTTGTTGTCATCGGCGGCCTCGTCCTCGTCGTGCAGTTCACCTTTCTTTCGACCGGAAAACATGGTCCACCAGACGATCAATATGAGCACGAGCCCGGCCCCGAGGGCTTCAAGCAAAATCAAACCCATGAGAAATGGACTCCAGTGGCTGGTAGGGCTCGCGATCGTAGCAACGATGGCGGGCTGCTCGCTCAGCCCGCGCGCGCCGGAAACCCCGGCACGCCCCACCGTGACACCCCCGCGCGACCTCGGGCCCCTGACCGGCTCGCTGGCGCATCCCAAGAGCCGATGGGTCCCCGTCGGCTGGTCGGAGCTTCCGGGTTTCAGCGACGATCCGCTGCACGAAGCCTGGATTGCGCTGCTTGCCAACTGCGCGCGCCCCAACGCGGCTTTTGCCCCGCTGTGCCGCGACGTGCGCCAGCTGGCCATTGCCACGCCCGAAGAGCAGCGCCAGTGGATGACCGACAGGCTGCAGCCCTACCGGGTCGAGTCGCTCGCGGGCTCGAGCGAAGGCAAGCTCACGAGCTACTACGAGCCGGTGTATGACGCCTCGCGCGTGCCCACCGCCACTTTCAATGTTCCGATCTACCAGGCGCCGGAAGGCCTGGTGCCGCGCCGCCCCTGGTACAGCCGGCAAGAGATCGAAACCCTGCCCGAGGCCCAGGCGGCACTGCGCGGCCGCGAGATCGCGTGGATGGCCGACCCCATCGACGCGCTCATGCTGCACATCCAAGGCTCCGGGCGTCTTCGCATCACCGAAGCCAACGGCGTGCAGCGCACCGTGCGCGTGGCGTTCTCAGCCACGAATGAGCAGCCCTACAAGAGCGTGCAGCAATGGCTCATTTCGCAAGGCGTGGCCAAGGTCGGCAAATGGCCTGACGACACCAAGGCATGGGCCGCGCAGAATCCGCAGCGCGTGTCGCAATTGCTGTGGAGCAATCCGCGCTATGTGTTCTTCCGCGAAGAGACCCTGAGCGAGCTGGACGCTTCGTTTGGCCCGCGCGGTGCGCAGGGCGTGCCGCTCACGGCGGGGCGCTCCATCGCGGTCGACCGCGAAAGCATTCCGTACGGCACGCCGGTGTGGCTCGCGTCGAGCGGCCCCGCCGCGCAGCTGCAGAAACTCGTGGTCGCGCAGGACACCGGCAGCGCCATCGTCGGCGCCGTGCGTGCCGACTACTTTGCCGGCACCGGTGCCGACGCCGGCCGGCTGGCCGCCAGCATGAACCAGCCGCTGCGCTTGTGGGCGCTGTGGCCAAAGCAGTAAGACATAGGACGTAAGCGAGCTGTCATTTCGGATTCACGGCGATGTCATGGGGGCTTCCTAGCATGGGGTGTTTTTTTCAACACCCCACGAACTCCTCCAATGTCAGACCGCATCGATTTCAACGACGAAGACTCCAATCGTTCCGCCAACCCCACGTTCGACAGCGTTCTGGCCAATCGGCTCAGCCGTCGTGGCCTGCTGCTGGGCGGTGTCGGCTCTGCCGTGCTGACCGCCTGCGGCGGCGGCAGCGGCGGTGGCGGCGTGGGTTTTCCGATTCTTCCTCCGGCACCTGCACCGGCCCCGGCGCCCGCGCCAGCTCCCGGCCCGGCCCCTGGTCCGGTCGAAAAGCTGCTGGGCTTTGGCGCCGTGGCGAAGAGCCTGGCCGACAGCGTGGTCATTCCCGTCGGCTACAGCGCCAGCGTTGTCTATGCCCTGGGCGACCCGCTGTCCGGCACCACGCCCGCCTATGCGAACGACGGCACCGATACCGACTTTGAAAACCGCGGCGGCGACCACCACGACGGCATGGAGTGGTTTGGCCTGGGCGCCGACGGCAAGCGCTCCGACTCGAGCATCGACCGCGGCCTGCTCGCGGTGAACCATGAGGCGACCACCGACGAAACGCTCTCCTCGTTCTTCCTGCACGCCAACGGCGGCACCACCACGCTGCCCCGCCCGGCCGCGGAAGTGGACAAGGAAGTTGCCGTCCACGGCATTGCAGTGCTCGAGGTGCGCAAGGACGGCGCCGGCAAGTGGAGCTACGTCCGGGATTCGGCATTCAACCACCGCGTGACGCCGCTGACCGAGATCGACATCGCCGGCCCCGCCAAGGGCGACGCGCTGATGAAGACGAAGTACTCGGCCACCGGCGTCAAGACGCGCGGCACGCTCAACAACTGCGGCACCGGCAAGACGCCATGGGGCACTTTCCTCACCGGCGAAGAAAACTGGGTGAACTACTTCACCCGCGCAGTGGGCGACGATGTCGCACGCGGCAACGACAAGAGCGTGACCTCGCTCAAGCGCTATGGCCGCGCCGAAGGCACCGCGAGCCGCCACGGCTGGGAAACCGCCGGCGCTGACGACAAGTACCAGCGCTGGAACATCAGCAAGACCGGCGCTTCCATCGACGGTACCGACGACTACCGCAACGAAATGAACGGCATGGGCTTCGTCGTCGAATTCGATCCGTACGACAAGTCGAAGCTTGGCGTGAAGCGCACCGCCCTGGGCCGCTACGCACACGAGAGCATCGCGTTCAGCAAGCCGGTTGCGGGCCAGAAGGTGGCCTGCTACATGGGCGACGACGCACGCAACGAATACTTCTACAAGTTCGTTTCCGACGCGGTCTGGTCCGAGGCCGATGCCAACCCGGCCGATCCGCTCGCCACCGGCGCCAAGTACCTCGACCAAGGCACGCTCTACGTGGCGCGCTTCGAAGCTGACGGCGCGGGCACCTGGCAGGAGCTGTCGCTGTCGAACCCGGCGGTGGCAGGCTTTGCCGGCTATTCGTTCGCGAACCTGGCCGACGTGGTGGTCAACGCGCGCCTCGCCGGCGACGCCGTGGGTGCCACCAAGATGGACCGCCCCGAGTGGTGCGCCACCAACCCGGCCAACGGCGAGGTCTACCTCACGCTGACCAACAACAGCAACCGGCGCATCGAACCGTCCCCGACCTCGTCCACGCAGTTGGCTCCCGATCCGGCGAACCCGCGCGTCTACACCGACATGAAGGGCGCCACCGCGCAGTCCGGCAACCCGAACGGCCACATCCTGCGCATGGCAGATGCCGGCGGCAATCCGGCGAGCACCAGCTTCCGTTGGGACGTCTACGCCTTTGGCGCCGAGTCGGGCGCCAACGCCGACACGGTGAACCTGTCGAAGCTCACCGGCGACCAGGACTTCTCCAGCCCCGACGGCCTGGTGTTCAGCCGTTCGACGGGTATCTGCTGGATCCAGACCGATGACGGCGCCTACACCGACGTGACCAACTGCATGATGTTGGCCGCCCTGCCGGGCCAGGTCGGCGACGGCGCCAAGAAGACCCTGACCTACCAGCGCGCGGACAGCACGCAGTACACGGTCGACACCATGATCGGCAAGCAACCGACGGCGGACACGCTCAAGCGCTTCCTGGTCGGCCCTTCGGGCTGCGAACTCACCGGCCTGTGCGAAACGCCGGACGGCAAGGCGATCTTCGTCAACATCCAGCACCCAGGCGAAAGCACCAAGCAAGCCAACCTGGCGGACCCGTCGAAGTACACCAGCCAGTGGCCTTCCAATGCAGGCTACGGCGCAGGCAAGCGCCCGCGTTCGGCAACCATCGTCATCACCAAGGACGACGGCGGGCGCGTCGGCAGCTGACCACGGCCGGCCGTGAGCCAGCCGCCCGTGCGGGTGGCTGGCTCACCCTTTGAATTGAAGCGGCGCTACCGGCAACGGCAGCGCCGTTTTGTATCTGACCTGCTTGAGCGCAAAGCTCGAGCGGATCTTTTCGATGCCTGGAATCGGCGTGAGCTGTTCCAGGATGAACTTCTCCAGCGCCGCCATGTCCGCCACCGCGATGCGGATCAGGTAGTCGCTGTCGCCCGTCATCAGGTAGCACTCCATCACTTCGTCGTGCTCGGCAATGCGTTGCTCGAAGTCGGCGAGTGACTGCTTGCTTTGCGTGGTGAGGCTGATCGAGATGAACACGTTGAGCCCCAGACCCAGCGCCTTTGCATTCGCGAGCGCCACATAGCGGTCGATTACGCCGCCGGCTTCCAGCGCCTTCACGCGTGCGAGGCATGGCGAGGGCGACAGCTGAACGCGGCGCGCAAGCTCCACGTTCGATAACCCGCCGTCGCGTTGCAGCTCGTCGAGGATGCGCAGGTCAATGGTGTCGAGTTGCACGAAATGCGGCGTTTGGTTGGTTTTCAGGAATTTTATGCTGCGCTGTTGCCATGGGTATGCCCAAGCCGGTAGCTAATTCTTGCCGTTGCGGCCTAAAGTGCCGGCATGAACGCCCCGATTTCAAACGACCAGATGCACGCGCTGCTGCTCGACGCGCCGCTCTCGCACGACCCCGACCCTGCCGAGACCGCCGAATGGCGCGATGCCTTCCTGGCGCTGGCGCAAACGCACGGCCCCCAGCGCGCGCGGCAGATGCTGGTGGAGCTCGCCCGCCTTGCGCGGCAGCAACGCATCGGTTGGCAGCCCGAACTCGCGACGCCTTACGTCAACACCATTGCGGTGGAAGACCAGCCGCCGTTTCCGGGCGACCTGGCCGTCGAAGAGCGCCTGGCGTCGCTCATGCGCTGGAACGCGCTTGCGATGGTGGCGAAGGCCAACCAGGCGTACGGCGAACTGGGCGGCCACATTGCAAGCTATGCCAGTGCGGCCGATTTGTTCGAGACCGGCTTCAATCACTTCTTTCATGCGCGCGATGAAAATCATCGAGGCGACTTGGTGTTCTTTCAGCCGCACAGCGCACCCGGCGTTTACGCACGCGCTTACCTCGAAGGCCGCCTCAGCGAAGACGACCTGAAGCACTATCGCCAGGAACTGACCGCGCCCGCCTTCACCCAGGGCAGCGGCGCACGCGGCTTGAGCAGCTATCCGCATCCCTACCTGATGCCGGACTTCTGGCAGTTCCCCACCGGCTCGATGGGCATCGGCCCGATCAGCTCGATTTACCACGCGCGCTTCATGCGCTACCTCACGCACCGCAACCTGCTCGACTGCGAGGGCCGCAAAGTGTGGGGCGTGTTCGGCGACGGCGAAATGGACGAGCCCGAATCGATGAGCGCATTGACGCTTGCCGCGCGAGAGAAGCTCGACAACCTCGTGTGGGTGGTCAATTGCAATCTGCAGCGCCTCGACGGCCCGGTGCGCGGCAACGGCCGCATCATCGACGAGCTTGAAAAGCTGTTTGCCGGCGCGGGCTGGAACGTCATCAAGCTCGTGTGGGGCAGCGACTGGGACGGCCTCTTCGCGCAGGACGTGAGCGGCGCGCTGGCGCGCGTGTTCGCCAACACCGTCGATGGCCAGATGCAGACCTTTGCGGCCAAGGACGGCCGCTTCAACCGCGACAACTTCTTCGGCCAGAACCCCGAGCTTGCTCGACTTGCAGAAGGCATGACCGATGAGCAGATCGACCGCTTGAAGCGCGGCGGCCATGACCTCGTAAAGATATACGCCGCCTATGCCGCCGCGGCCGCACACAAGGGTCAACCGACCGTGATCCTCGCCCACACCAAGAAGGGCTATGGCATGGGCAGCGCCGCGCAGGGCAAGATGACCACGCACTCGCACAAGAAGATGGGCGACGTCGATCTCATCGAGTTTCGCGACCGCTTCAACCTGCCGCTGACCGATGCGCAGGCCATTGCGATGGACTTCTACCGCCCGCCCGAAGACAGCGCAGAGATGCAGTACCTGCGCAGCCACCGCGCTGCGCTCGGCGGCGCCATGCCCCGCCGCGAGACCGCGTGCGACGTCGTGCCCAAGCCCGACATCGCAAGCTACGCGCAATTCGCGACAGCGGCGGCCGGCAAGGAAATGAGCACCACCATGGCCTTCGTGCGCATGCTGGGCAACCTCATGAAGGACAAGGCCTTGGGCCCGCGCATCGTGCCCATCGTGGCCGACGAGGCGCGCACCTTCGGCATGGCCAACCTGTTCAAGCAGGTCGGCATCTATTCGAGCGTGGGCCAGCGCTATGCGCCCGAAGACATCGGCTCGGTGCTGAGCTACCGCGAAGCCACCGACGGACAGATTCTGGAAGAAGGCATCAGCGAAGCCGGCGCCATTGCCAGCTGGACGGCAGCCGCCACCAGCTACAGCGTGCACGGCCTGGCCATGCTGCCGTTCTACATCTACTACTCGATGTTCGGCTTTCAGCGCGTGGGCGACGCCATCTGGGCCGCGGCCGACCAACGTGCGCGCGGCTTCTTGCTGGGCGCCACCTCGGGCCGCACCACCTTGGGCGGCGAGGGCCTGCAGCACCAGGACGGCAGCAGCCACCTGGTGGCCGCGACCATTCCGAACTGCAAGGCCTATGACCCCGCATTTGCGGGCGAGATGGCGGTCATCGTCGATGCGGGCATCCGCGAAATGATGGTCGAGCAGAAGGACGTGTTCTATTACGTCACGCTCATGAACGAGAACTACGCGCAGCCCGATGTGCCCGAGGGTGCAGAGGCGGACATTCTGCGCGGCTGCTATCGCTTCGGCGTGTATGCGCCGGCTGCTTCAGGCAAGGCGAAAACGAAGAAGGTCGTCACGCTCATGGGCTCGGGCGCCATCCTCACCGAAGTTGTCAAGGCAGCACAGCTGCTGGCCGACGAAGGCATCGAGGCCGAGGTGTTCAGCGTGACGAGCTGGAGCGAACTTGCGCGTGACGGGCTGGCTTGCGAGCAGCGCGCGATCGCGGGCGAGAAAGAGGCCGGTGCGCCGTTCATCACGCAGCAGCTTGGCGCCGGAAAGGGCCCGATCATCGCCGCCACCGACTACGTGCGCGCCGTGCCCGAGAGCGTGCGCGCCTTTTTGCCCGAAGGCCGCCGCTATCTCACGTTGGGAACGGATGGGTTCGGCCGCAGCGATACGCGCGCGGCGCTGCGGGAGTTCTTTGGGGTGGATGCGGGGAGCATTGCGCGGGCGGCGCGTTATGCGTTAGGGTGAGCTAGGCGCTTGCGAAGAAACATCCTTCACCACAGGCGCCCTTTGGTCTGACCCAGTGTCTCGATGCACTGTCCCAAGGCCTTGGCGCGTTCCTCGCGCAGGCGCTGCCAGCTGTCGGCTTGCCATGCAGTCCAGGCGGCAGGCTCGGACTGGTAGAAACAGTTGGCCGGCATGGGGGGCAAGCCAAAACGCAGGCTTGCCAAGCCTAGTCCCGCGCTGAACTGCAGGCGGTAAAGCTCGTCTTGCCCCGACAGGTTTTCGTAGACCAATCTCCACACGCCCGGGTTGACCGGCGCGTCGGCCTCAGCCGGCAGCTGTGCGGCAGCATGCATGTCTTCGCGCGTCCATCCGCCCTCGCTGCGGCCTCGCTCCAGTTCCGTCCACGCCCGGGCTGCATAAACGCGGGTAGCGATCTCGCCGAGCGCTTGCGGCAGTTCTTTCAGACCGGGATTGCTGGCCCATGACTGCCCCGCCAGTTCTGGGACGGCGTCGCCGATCAGTTCATTCTTGGAGAAGCCTTGCACGAACCCTCCTCTCCCCCCTGTTACCACTGCAAGGCCCACGTTGAGCGCCACCTGCATCGCCACGGCCTGGCCTGTGTGATCACGACGCACGATGCGCAGCTGCTCGAAGCCGCTTGGATACTGTTTGCCGTTCAGACGCATCTTCGTCGTGCCCACGGGCACGAGCCCATCCGTCGCCGCGTAGCTGCTCAGCGGGGGCGCCGAGACTGCGGCTTCCTCCGGCTGCGTTGCGGCCAATGGTGGATGCGTGACGCATGCCGAGAGGAGAAGCGCGATGCCGAGTGCGCCACATCGCAGAGCAGCCGCACTTGCGGAGATTTTTTCTTTCGTTGCTTTCATTGGAATCCTCCCTTGATCAAAAACTCGCATTCAAGTTGAACCCGGTGCGGCTCGGGCCGTGCCGTTGCGATTTGTTTGCGGCGCGCTACTTCGGAAACGACAAGCTCGCTAGCTGGTTCCCGGTCGCGTCCTTGAAAAACATATACAGGCTCATCGACCGTTTGCACACGCCATCGGTCGTGCTCTGGTTCACGTCGACAAAGGCCGTACCGTCCTGAAGCGCGACCATTGCACAGCTTTTCTGGCCTGCTTGAGCTGCGTCGGTCGAATTGAGCGTCACGCGCAAATTGTTCTTGAGTGTTCCTGCATCTCTTGGCAAAACACTGCCAGTCAGGGCACATGCACCCATGGGGCTGGAAGTCGCAGTCGAACCGGTGAAACTGCCATCTGACGCAATATTGATCGAGCCCAAGATTTGGGTCATGAAGCCGCCCCAAGCACCAGTGAGTAGCGCCGAATCGACAGCCAACGAGTTTTCGATTTCGTATTTCCACGGCCCGAAGGGCTTGGGCGCGCCAGCCGCTTCGGCATAGGAGCCGTCCAGAGTCGTCTTCGGCACGAAGGTGCCGCTACCGGAAAGCGCGCCCCAGGTTGCCAGCGGATATTCGTTGACCTTGCCGCTCGCGATCTGCCAAGCCAAGTTGGCAGTGTCGAAATTGAACGAACCATGGAACAGGCTCTCGATCGGATACGTGCCAGCAGACGCTGGCACGGTGAAGCCGACTGCATCGCCAGTTGCACCCAGAAGCATCAGTCCGTTGCTTCCGTTTGTAGCCGGCTGATGCCAGACGCCCTCGTACCCGTTGCCTACGGCCGCCGTCGAGCCAGGCTGCGGGGCTGTGATGCATGCAGTCGGATCGGTCGAAGAAGCGGCTTCTGGCGGTATGACCGCGGGAGGTTGTGGTTCGGGTGCGGGCGCAGGCGGTGCGGGCGGTGCTGCTGCAGGAGCGGCGGCGATAGGCAGAAAGGCACCACCGCCTCCGCCACCACCTCCTCCGCCGCAGCCATGCAGCACGCCGATTGCGAGCAAGGCAACTGCCTTCGCGATCACTTGTTTTTTCATTTTCTTGATACTCCCTTTTTTGTTTAGAAACTTGCGTTCAGGTTGAATCCAAAAGTGGTTTTGGCCGTGCGATACCCCTCGGGCTTGCGGATCGGCGCCCCCATGAAGAAGTCATAGCTCAACTTGCTCCACTGCCCCCGCACCCCGACCACCGCACCCGCCAGGCTGCGACCCAGCAAGTCCACCGTCGAGCGCCCGCCCACATGCCCGTAGTCGGCGCCGACATACAGCTCCGCCCCGCTCTGGTCCATGGCCCATCCGATGTCATTGCGAATCAGCCAGCCCCGCTCCCCCATCAGGCTCGTCTCGCCGTCGAAGCCGCGCACCGTGTAGCGCCCGCCAATCGAAAACCGGTCCTGCGGCGTCAGCGGCGTGCGGTTCCACTGCGCGCGGATCAAGCCCGAATAGCGCAGCTTCTGCTCGCCCAGCTTGAACGGCGCATTCAGGCTCACCTCGGCCGTGTACAGCTTCATGCGCGAGGTGCCTTCGCCAAACTCTTCTTCCGGCGCCGCAATGGACCCGAAGCCACCCGTCCCGTGCTTCAAAGCCAGCGTGCCTTCCAGCGTGGCCTCGCCGATGAACTCCTTGTGATTGAGGCCGAGCTCCCAGCCGCCCACCACGCGGTGCTGCACGTCGACCTCGGTGTCGTCCACAAAGTTGCGCGACTCGCGCCGGAAGCCCTTGAGCGCCAGCGTCGTCTTGCGGCTCTGGTCGCGATACAGCAGGCGCGAGAGCTTGACCTCGGCGTTGTTGGTCTTGCCCGCATACACATAGTTCTGGTTCAGCCCCGCCACGCTCTGGTGGTATTGGCTGTTTGAGGCCGTGAACCCCAGCATCCAATAGCCATACGGCAGCGAGTAATGCACCGTCTGGCCCTCGGTGCCGTAGCTCGGCTCCGAGAGAAAGTGGCTGTTGATGCTGTGGTTGGCGCTCAGGTAGAACAGGTCGTTCAGCCCGAAGGGGTTGTCCACCGACACCGTGGCTCCGGCCTGGTTGCGGCCTGTGGCCTTGGTGCCGCTGTCGTCCAGGCTCAGCGTGAGCCGCACCTTGCGCGCCTGCACGTACTTGACCACCAGGTCGCTGTCGCCCGGCTTGGCATCGGGCGCGGTCGAGGGCTCGATCTGGATGTCGGCCTCGGCCGTGGGGGCGCGCTTGAGGTTCTCCAGGCCTTGCTCGATGTCGCGCAGGTTCAGCAGGTCGCCCGGCCGGGCCGGAATGGCGGAGCCCAGCAAGGCGCCGCTTCCCAGCAGCGCCGCGGAAGAATCCGGCGTCAGGCCGATGGTCGCGATGCGTCCGGGCACCAGCGACAGGGTCAGGGTGCCGGTCGAAAGATCCTGCGGCGCGGCCAGCACGCGGGTGGTGACAAAGCCGCGCGCGATGGCCGCCTGCTGGGCGCGGGCGAGCACCACGTTCACGCCTGCCGTGCCCAGGCAGCGGCCAACAGGCGAATCGTTGCCCTCGGGGCCCGACAGATCGGAAACCGCCCATTGGAACAATTCGGCCTGCTCGCCGACCAGCAGCACGCGGTCGATCCGAAAGCACGGGGCTTCGGTTTCGGGAATGCGCGCCACCGGTGCAGGCGGGGCCGCCTGCGGGCGTTGATCGACGGTGCGCTCGTTCTGCTCGCGCAGGGCGCGTTCGCGTTCCTGCTGGCGTTGCTGTTCAACGAAGGGCTGGGGAGCACTCGCCAGTTGCGCTGATGCGAGCGGCGGCATGCCGAGGATGGCCGTCGTCAACAGACGCGTAAGCGGTCGATTTTTTGGGTTCATTTTGAGATGTGCGGTACGCGACGCGCAAAGGGCGACTGCGCACGCAGTCACGCCGTCTGGTTGCTGGTGCGGGTTATCTGGGTGGACGCGCGCGTACGGCGCATCCTTTGTTTCGACCGGCGAGCTGCCCATCGAAGTAATCGAAAGCGAACACGTCAGCCCGGCCTTGAAAAAGGCGCGCCCGGTATTTCGCGCCAGGCTTAGGGGCCAGAATCTTGCCGCCCAGAGACAACTGGTCGCTGAAATGACGAACGTTCGACCAAGCGGACATAGCTGTAGCTCAAGTCACTTTCCAAGCTTGTTCTTCATTAGTAACTTCAGCGCTTCCCAAGAACTTATCTGCCGAGCTTCGCCCGTGAATGGCGGCTCAGGCGGGACACCCACGGAGGCTGTCAATTCGGGCTCCAGCCGGGACATGTCCGGCGCAGTGTCAATGTCTGGACGAAGGAGATCCCCAGGGTAATGCGGATGACCAATGCATTGGCTGTCATCCAAACCAAAAACCTTTGCGGCAGCGACGGCTTCGAGACACCAGTACCCGAAATAACCACCCTCCAACAGGTGATAGCGGTGCCAATAGGGCTCCTTGTGAGCAACGGCCTGCTTGTCACGCCCGAACTTGGTCGCGGCGCCAATGCTCCCATACCAGCCCTCGACAAACTTCGCAAGCAGGGATGCTTGCTGTGAACGTGGTGCATCGATGGCTTCGACGAGACGAGCGTAAGGCTTGGGATAGCACAGCGAAGCACCAATACGCCGCTCGGTTGTTCGCGTGGCAATGATGCGATCTAGTAAAGCATCTTGGCCCTCATTCCCGACGAGTGCGACCAATCTGCACCACTGCGCATCGGACACCTCGAGAGAAATTCCCAAACTAACCAGCCAGAAGCAATCGACGTAAAAATCCAAATTGATGGACCACGTATGGCGAACGCGTTGCTGCTCGGGCGTCCATACTTCTAGTCCTAGCTTCTCGGACTCCTCCCAGTAGTGAAGTAGTGGCTCGAAATATTGCGACAACTCGCTGATCGAGTCACCTCTTGAATAACGGTGCAAAGCTAACCAGAGATAGGTCTTGGATAGCTCGTAGACGTACTGCGGTTTGTAATCCTCGCGCTCGAATGGAGCCTCAATACGCTTTTGGCGATGGTCGACCTCATAAACGTAGTGGTCGATCCATCGATCCCAGAAGTCTTGTCCTTTGAGTGCATCACGAATCACTTGATATTCCCCAGTATTTGGCTTGTGATCGTTGAGTCCGCTCGGGCGATTCTCCCTGCAGCGTCGACGATCCAAACAGAAGATCCACCAGCGGGATCGGTATGTACGACCCATTTCTCGACCCTGCCAGCAGCAATCGCATCCTTGATTTTGATCACCTCGGCAGGATTCCCGACCACATTGAGCAACCGGTCGCTCCCTAAAACCCATCCGTCACTCATTTGCAGCCCGTCGGCAGTATTGCCCAGCGTCGAGGTCCCAAACTTGTATTCCACAACGACGTAGTCCACATTTGTGCTTGTTACCTTGTAGAGGTCGTCGATGCCTTGGCTGCCAACCTCACCCATGCGACCCAAGCGCGTTGACCCTTCCGGCAGTACATTCTTCACAGTGTTCGCGCCGAGCAACTCCCCCACAATCCCTTTTTGCGCACTCGACAGCTTGCTGAAGTCCATCAGCGGCTTGCCGTTTGCTGCAACTCCGCCGACGCTTGCAGCCAATTTCAGATCGGCTATGTAGCCGCTGATCAGTTTGTAAGCTCCGCTGCCGACCGGGATAGCTGCTGCGATACCGTTGAAGAAGCGTTCGACAGTGCTTAACTCGCTGCCGCTGAGACTTTCGCCAGTGATGGCTTGATACAGGGCGATGGGTGCGCCGTAATAGGGCAGCATGGCGGCGATGTTTTCGCCAAGCCGCAGCGCTTGATCCGCAGTCAACCCAGAACGCTTCTTTATCTCCAAATCCTGCGCGATCGATTCCAACTGCTGCACCTGCAGGTCGATACGTCGAAAATCCGCCAGCGTGCAATCGTTGCCGCACGCCCTAAGGAGTCGGGCATTCTCTCGAGAAACGGCTAGTCGCACATTCGCAAATGGACTGTGACTCACATAGTTTTGGGCGGTATTGAACGAAGCCGCTGCGCCCGCAACGCTGCCTGTCGCTGCACCTAAAGCCAATCCCGCGACCTGCGTCAGCGCAACCCGGACTGCTTCAGGCAAGCCCATGCCCGCAATCATTTCTCCGATTTCCGGAAGCGCCGTCGCGCTCAATAGCGAGCCTGCAGCTCCCGACAGATTGCCGGTCAGAAACCCGATAGCCGTATGGAGCGCCACACGATACTCGCCACCCTCGTCCCATTTCCGTGCTTCTTCTTCATTGAGCCCCTGCCGTGCGAGGACGGCCTGCCGATCTGCGTACGTCGCCGCCGCCGTCGTTGCCTCACGGCCAAATGCAGCTGTGATCTGAATCTGCGCCTGCACGTCGCGCATGGCCTGCGCGCCATCGGTCGCCTGCAGCGCATTGGTGGTGTCTAAGCCGGTGCGCACCTCCGTGTTGCCTGCGATGCCCGAGATGCCGCTTCGCGTGGTGCTGGATTCGTTGATGTCATTGCTGCCGATTCCAGCGCCTCCAGAGCCTGTCCCCGCAGTGCTCGTGCTGACGCTGATGCTGTAGCCGCTGCCTTTGAAGGTGTCGTGGTTGACCAAGTCGGTCATCGTCAGACTGCCGGTTGTGAAGCGGTTCTGGCTTCCACTTACTGCGATATCCGTACTGCTGATCACCCCGCCGACGAGATTGGTGTTGCCCGCCACGTTGACACCGAAACCGCCGTCACCCGCCAGGAACCCGCTTTGCTGTGTCGCGCTCGCGAAGTCGCCGTCCCCGCGCATGCTGTGGGCATTCACGCTGACGCTGCTGTCGCCAACGCACCACCACACGCAGATGGTGGCATTGAAACCCCCACCGCTGTTCTGGCTGTGGTACGTGCTGGTGTCCTGCAATGTCTCGATGTGCAGGTTGCCGCCCACGTCCGCGTTGATACGTTCGCCCGACACCGTGGCGCCACGAACGGTGGTGTCGCCGCCGCTGGCGATGTTGACCTGCTGGCCTGCATTGATCGTGGTGTTCGTCCATGCGCCGTCCGTGCCATTGTCGCGCCCGCTCTGGCTTCCCGCGGCCACCTCGATTGTGAAGCCGTTGCTAGACCCAAAGGTGTAGCCCACGCCGATGCTCGCGTTGCTGCTGTGGCTGGTGGAACTCTGCTCTTGGGTGTTCGCCGCCGCCTCGAGCCTGATGTTGTTGTCCGCCGAGAGATTGACATTTTTGCCGGCGTCAATCTCGCTGCCGCGTATGAGGATGTTGGAATCCCCCCCGCCGCCGCTTGCGGTGATGGTGATGTTGCCACCAGCCTGCACACGCGAGCCGGCCGACGTGTTGCTACTTTGGGTGCTGGTGGACTCGCTGGAACTGCTGCCCAAGGTCAAAGTGGCGCCCATGCTGACGGCGCCGGTTCCCTTGTTCGTAGCGGCGGCCTTGGAGACATCCTGATATGCTGAGTAGCCGCTGAGCCCCATACTCGCCGCCCCCAGTGCTTGCATGCGGGCATCTTTGGTGTCGCCCATCGCCTGGGTGGTTTCCCCAAGGTTCCGCAGCAGGTCGAGCAGCGGCGCCTTGATCCCCAGCGTGATGCCGCCCTGGGAGAAGCTCTGTGTGCTTTCGCTGCGGCTTGTCTCGCGCGCCTCGACGATCTGGACGTCGCGCGCCCATATATCGATATCGCCGCCTGGCGCGATCACATCGCTGCCCACTTGGCTGTAGCGATTGCCAGCCGTGATCGTGACATTGCCTGAGATCGCCCCGACGGTGCTGCCCACGGCGGTGCTCTCGCCGGTCTTGCTGGTGCTGCGCATGTCCTGGTGGCCCCAGGTCCATCCCGAGTTCGCATCGAACATGCCGCTGTTCGATTCCTCACGGACATACTGGCTGTCGCGCGTCTGCGTCGCAGCTTCGATGGTGATGTTGTTGCCCGCCCAGAGCTCGGTGCCCTGATCGCTCACCACGTTCGAGCCGCGGATGCGGATGTCGTTGCCTGCATCCAGCACCACGGTCTTTCCGCCCAGGCTGCTGCCGATGATGCCGGTCGACCCGAAGGTGCCCTGTTCCATGCTGCGGTCGCTGCCCCAGAAGCCACTCTCTTCGGTGCGGCGTCCGGCATTGAGCACCGAGGTTGACTGGCCGGCATCGATGGTGATGTCGCGCTTGGCGGTCACCTCCAGCGCGCCCTCGGCGCTGTTGATGGTGGCCGCGCGCACGCTGACATCCCGCCCAGCACGCAGGGTAATGTCTCCGCTGGTCTCGATGCGGGTGCCGACTTCCTGCGTGCTGGATTCGGCGCGGTAGTTGCCGGCGTCCCGAACCGTGGTGTCGTGCCTTGCGGTGGTGACGGTGCCCAGGTTGATGTCGCGGCCGGCGCCGATCTCGGTCGTGCCTTCCTTGCCGCTGTTCGCGACGAGGGCGCCAATCAGGTTGACGTCGCGCCCGGCCGAAGCCACCAGCACGCCCTTGGCGTCGCTCACGTAGAGGCCGGCCACCCGGTCGACGATGGTGGCACCGCGCAGGCTCGCGGCCCCGGGTGCGAAGTCCAGCGCCAGCGCGCTGGTGCTGGTCGTGGTGCGCACGTTGATGTCGCGGCCAGCTTCGATCTTGAGCTGGCTGGCCGCGTCGATCGTGCCGCCGATGTTGTTCAGGTCGGTCCGGGCCTTGAGGTCGAGGCTGCCGCCGGAGATGCGGCCGTTCAGGTTCTGGATGTTCTCCGCCGTGATGCTGACCGTCTTGCGTCCGGCGACGGTGCCGCTGTTGACGAGGTCGCCATCGAGCTTGATGTTGACCTCCTTGCCGGCCAGCAAGGCGCCCGAGCCGTCGACGTCGCCGTTCTTCACGCGCACGTAGACCTGCGGCACCAGCACGCGCTGGGTGCTGCCGTCCGGCAACGTGACGGTCTGCTCCACCAGCCAGACGATGTCGCTAGTCAGCTGCGCCATCTGGGCGTCGCTCAGCGCGATGCCGGGCCGCAGCCCGTACTGGCGCGCAAAGGTAAGCCCTGAATCCATCAACGCGGTGTACTGCGCTTCATCGCTGTCGTAGCCGTCCAGATAGCGGTAGCCCGTCAGTTGCGCCACCTGCTCGCGGATCAGGCGCTGCTCGTAGAAGCCGTCGCCCAGCCGCTTGAGGGTGTTGTTGGGGTCTTGGCCCAGGTTGTTCAGCAGGTAGTCGCTGCTGAGCCAGTTGCGCTGGTTCGCAAAACGCGGATCGGTTTCGATCAGGTAGCGGCTCGAGGCTTCCGCATGCGTGCGGAACAGGCTGGCGGTGGGCACGGTCAGGCCTGGCAAGGTGGTGCGCACGACCTGCGTGGTCCCGGAACTGGACGCCAGTTTCACCTCGATGATCGGGTGAACGATAGGGCCTGCCGCCCCGCCCGAGCCTGCGCCCGGCGCGTTCACCGCAGTACCAGTCCCGCCAGGTGCGCTCGAGGGGCTGCCGGGGGTGACGCCGCTGGCGCTGGCGACGCCCTGGTTGGTGTGGCCAGGCGCGAGCGTGCCGGTGGATCCGCCGCTGCCCACCACCGTCACGTTGCCCTCTTGCCGTGCCGCAGCCAGGGTCACGGTGATGGGATCGCTGGTGTTGTAGGGGGTGACCTGCGTAGGATCTCCAACCCCCGCCTGGAAGTGCTGCCAGCCTGTGCGGGTCTGTGCGCCAGAGACTTCCACATTCTTGTTGGTGATGGTCCCGCCGGTGACGTTGAGCGCCTTACCGGCAAGGATCTGGCTCATGTCGTTGGTGCCGCTGCCCACGGCAATGTCCATCTTGCCGCCGGCGATGATCCGGGCGGGCGCGGAGGTCTGCAGCACCGGGGTGGTGGTCGACTCGGTGTAGACCCAGGCGTAATAGGAGCGCCGGTAGTTCTCGTACACGTCCCGGATGAAGGCCTCGGTCGCGGCGTCCAGGCGCTTGTGCGCGTCGAGGTACGCGGCCCGCTCGGCGTCATCGGCCGGAGTGTCCGTGGCCGGCGGCATCACGCCGAAAGTGGCCCAGATCGGATCGGTGCGGGAGTACCAGGCACCCGGCTCCGTATAGGACTCGGTCTGATCGATGTTTATCTGCCGGGTGCCGTGCAGGTCGCTGCTGTTGCGCGGTGGGTTCGCGTAGTAGGCCCTGTACCAAGACAGCGGATAGTTGGCGGACGGCACCAGAATGCCGGCAAACGGGCCGGCGACAGGGCCCGCCGCGTAGCTGACGAAGCTGGGCCACAGAATCCCGTTCATGTGCGCGAAGTCGAAGTTGGGCCCGCCCACACTCACAAAGACCAGCTGGCTAGCGTCATAGCGCGTTGCGCTGCCGGGCAGTGCGTATTCCGTGTGCTGCTTGCCGTCGGAGCTGGTCTGCGTCGTCCAGGTCACGCCGCCGTTGGTGTTGCTCAGGACATTCGTCTTGATTCCCATGTCCTGCACCGCCTCGATGGTCGCGGCATGGTTGTTCAATGCGTTGGCCGCGCCGCTGTCCGCATCGTTGGCCTTGCCGTCCACCAGCTTGCCGCCGATGTAGAGGTTTCCGGCGCTGAGGATCAGGGCGCCGTCCCGGTTGTTGATGGTGCCGGCGCCGATGTCCAGGCGAGTGCGCGCCGCGATGGTGCCAGCCGAGGCCACGCCGTTGACCGTTTCGGCGCCGTTATTGAGCGTGCCGGCACCGATAGCGACCCAGTCGCCGTAGATCCGGCCGGTGCCCAGGTTGTCCACCGTGGTGGCGTTGATGCGGGTGGTGCCGCCGTCGATCACGCCGCGGTTGGTCAGCGTGCCGCTGGCATTCAGCGTGGTGGTCTTGCCCTGGATGTCGCCTGTGGCTTTGTTGTTGATGTCATTCGCGGAGAGCGTCAGATCGTTGCCCGCAGCCAGCCTGCCGCTGTTGGTGATGTCGCCCGTCGTTGAGATGGTCAGGTTGCGGTTCGCGACGGTCTCGCTGCCCGCCGCGAAAGCGATGTCCCGGGTGACCGCCAGCGTCATGTCGCCGAGCGACAGCAGCTTGCCATCCCAGCTGACCGAGCCCGCATCGAGGAAGACGTCCTCGCCGCCGACCAGGGTGCCGCCGGTGTTGAGCACCGACAGGGTCTTGGCCGCAGCGGGGTCTTTGACGGTGAGCACCTTGCCGGCGGACACCAGGCCGGCGCTGTTGTCGATATTCCCGCTGCTGGTCAGCGTGGTGTTCTGGTCGGCGCGGATCGCGCCAGATTTGTTGATGATGGACTGCGCGGCGATGTCGACGTTCTGGCCTTCGATGCCTTGCTCAGCCCCTTGGGTGTTGCTGTTGACGATGCTCGCGGCATTGAGCGTCGTGGTGGCCGCAGAGCGAATCAGGCCCGTGGTATTGGTCAACGTTCCGGCATTGATGCTGAGATTGCCCACCGCCAGCGTCTCCCCGCCGGTGTTGTCGTATGCGGCGCCATGGGTGTCGAGCGTTACGGTGGACTGCCCGAGCACCTGGCCTTTGCCCGTGTTGGAGAAAGCCTGCGTGTCGGCCACCAACGCATTCTTCGCGCCGATGAAGCCGGCCGCGTTGTCCAACTCGCCCACGTTCTTCAGCGTCAGCTTGTCCGCACTCGTGATACCGCCCCCCGCGTCTTCTGGCTTGGTGCGGTAGTCGTTGGCGTCGGTATTGGTCAGCTTGTTGCCAGCCGTATCGATGGTCATGGCGCCACCGGACTGGATCAGGCCCGCATCGTTGTTCAGCGCACCTGAGTTCACATCCACGGTGGTGGTCGCTGCCAGCGTGCCCTTCGCGCTGTTGTCCAGTGCATTGCCGCGCGTGTCCACGGACAGGCTGTTGCCGAAGATCTTGCCACCGACATTGTTCAGGCCGCTGTTGAGCAGCGTGATCGTGGCGCCGGCCTGCAAGATGCCGCCGTTGTTCGTCGTCGCGCCGCTGGTCGTGACACTCAGGTTGCCATTGACTGCCGCCGTGGTTCCATCGGTGTTGTCCAGCGTACCGGCCACCAGCGTGGTGTTGCCGTTGGCCGCCAGCGTGCCGCCGACGTTGGTTGCGGCAGCGTCCACCTTGATGGTCAAGCCCCCCACCGCGGTGATGCTGCCGAGCTTGTCATTGTTCAGGCTGCCGGCCACCACGGTGGTGTTCCCGCCCGCACCGATCGCACCCTTGTTGCTGTTGTCGAGCAAGCCGCCCACGGTCAGGCCGAGGTCGGAAGTCTCGGCGGCGCGAAGGATGCCACCCTGATTGGTCAGGTTGCCGGCGGCGACGGTCGTGTTGCCATTGCTGGCCAGCGTGCCGCCGCTGTTGTCCAACGCGCCCACTACCGTGATGCGCGTCGCGTCGGTGCCGGTCTGCACGATCTGGGCGCCAGTGCGGTTGCCGAACGAGCCGGCGTCGATGGTGATTTGCTTGGCGCTGATCGCGGCCTTGGTGCCATTCTGGTTGAAGGCGCCTGACATGGCGACCGCCAATGCGCCGTTGCCTGTGATCTGGCCGTCGGTGCTGCTGTAGCTGCCGCCCGCAATGCTCAGCGTGCCGGTGCCGGCATGCTCGATCTTGCCGCCGGTGTTGGTGATGCTGGCACCACTGAGGCTCAGGTCCTGTCCATTGCTGGCGATGCGTCCGCCGTCGTTGTTCAAGGTGCCCGATACGGCAATGCCGGTCGCTCCCGTGCCGGTCTGCACGATCTCGCCGCCGTTCGTGTTGGCAATGTTCGAGACGTTCAGGTCCAGCTGGCCGGCATTGAGCGTGCCCGCATCGTTGACCAGCGTCTGGCCGGGCTGCGCGTTGGCCGTGATGCGCAAGGCGCCGGGCGTCACGATCTTGGCCTGGCTGCTGGTAACTACATTGCCTTGCGTGGCAGTGACCGCGATGTTCGCCGCGCTGGTCTGGCTGGCCGAGAGATCGACACTCGCGCCCTGCAGCGTGGCATTGCCTGCCGCAAGGTTGGTGCCGTTGGCGACCAGGGCGCCGCTCGTGGTCACGACCAGGTCACCCGCCGCGCCAAGCTTGCCGTCGCTCTGGATGCCCGCGCCCAGCACGCCGGTGGTGTCGCTTTGCAGGCTGCCTGCGGCGACCGACGCGTGCCGACCGGCCGTGATGCTGCCGTCGTTGGTCATCGCCCCGCCGACCGCGACACTCACGTCGTTCGCACTGCGCAGGCTGGCGCCATTGGCATTGACGAGCGACCCCGCCTGCACCTTCAGGTCCGTGGCCGCGCCGATCGTGCCGCCGCTGCCGTTGGTCAGCTGATTCGCCACCGTCAGCTGCACCCCGGCTTGCGCCGACTGGATGCTGCCCTTCGTGTTGTTCAGGCTGCCCGCGCCGAGCGCGACGCCCTGATTCGCCACCAGCGTGCCGCCGGTGTTGTTGAGCGCGCCCGCCACGTTGGCCGTCAGCGCGCCCGTTGCTGCAATCGTTCCGCGCGTGTTGTCGGCCTGTCCGCCTACGGTCAACGTGGCGTCGGTGGCACTGGTCAGCTTGCCGTCGACGTTGACCAGGTCGCCGGTCGTGGTGATGTTCAGGCTGCCCGCGTTCAGCGTGCCGCCAGTGTTGTCGAAGCGATCGACATTCGCGCTGAAGCTGTTGCTGACATTCAGCGTGCCGCCGTGGTTGTCGAACGTCGGCTGGCTCACGGCCATGCTGGCGACGTTCAGGGTGCCGCCGTTGTTGTTGATGTTGGCGCTTTGCAGGCTGATGGGCCCGCCGGCGTAGATCTTGCCGCCGTCGTTGCGGATCGTGCCGGCGGCGGCAATCGCTCCCGGCGACGGCGGCACGTACGGGGCGGGCGTGATGGTGCCGCCGGAGCCGGTCTCCGTGCCAGTGCCTGTGGACGGCGTGGTGGGGCTGGCGGTGCCGCCTGTTCCTGCTCCCGTCCCTGTACCCCCGCCCGTTCCAGCGCCGGGCGTGGACGGCGCAGCCCCCACGGGCTCCGCGCCGATGACGCCGCCGCTGGTGTTGCTCAAGGCGGGTGCGCTCAGCGCCAAGCCGGCGCTGCTGGTCTGGCGGATGGTGCCGCCGCGGTTGTCGATGTCGCCCGCCGTGCTGGCCAGATCCAGCCGCGCGCCTTCGAGCGTGCCGCCCGCGCCGTTCAGCGCATTGGCCAGCTCGCCCTGCGTCGTGATCTTGAGGTTGCCGCCGCTGGCCACGCGGCCGCTGTTGGCCATGCCCGTTGCCGTCAGGTTCGCGTCGGCGGTGGCCTGGATGGTTCCGATGTTCTCCAGGCGCCCGGCGCTGGTCACCACCAGCTGGCCCGCACCCATCAGCGCGGTGGCGCCCGGTGCGGCCTGGATCGTGCCGGCATTGCGCACGCCCAGCCCGGCCTCGGTGCCAATGAGAGTGATCTTGCCGGCGTACATGCCACCGAGCGCGGCCACGTCCAGCGCAAAGGTGGGCGCCGTGCCGCTGCCGCTGGTCGGCGAGACCTGGCTGTGGTCGGCGCTCACGGTATTCGCACCCGTCACCACCTTCAGCTCGCTGGCCCAGATACCGGCGTTGGCCTCGACCGCACGCGCGAGGATCGCGGCGTAGTCCGTCTTACTGGCGTCCAGGCCGGCCCCGTCGATGGTGATGGTGCCGCCGCGCACCAGAAAGCTGTCGAGGCCGCCAATGGCATTGAACTGCGGCGTGCCCGTGGTCAGCGTGGCGCGCGATGCATTGATGAAGCCGCCGCCGTTGACGCTGATGCCGGCTGGGTTGGCGATGATCACTTCGGCACGCTGCCCCGCGACTTCGATGTAGCCGCGCAGTTGGCTCGGGCTGCCGCCGTTCACTTCGTTGAGGATGATGCGCGCGGGGCCGGTCGCGAGATACGGATTGCCTTGCACGAACCCGCCAAGCTGGCTCTGCACGTTGGTGCGGCTGTTGTTCAGGATGGCACCGTTGGGTGCCACGTTCAACTGCTGGTACACGTTGCGCGAAACGCCTGCGGCGCTGGGCGTCTGGATGTTGATGAGCGGCACGCCGTTGGGCGCGACCATCACGGTGGGGCGGAGGTTGGCGGGAACGTTGGGCGCGCCGACGATCTGGGCTTGGGCGGGTGAGGCCGAGAGCATGCCCGCGAGCGCTGCGCCCACGAGCATGGGCGCCAGGGCTGCCGCACCGGCGGCGATGGCGGCGCTCGCACCGCTGGTAGCCTTGGAAGCGCCTTTGCCCGTGCTCTTGGCCGTTTCTTGAACGACCATGCGCAGCCCGCGCTTCGCATTGAACACAATGCGGTGCAAATTTTTATTCATTCCCTGATCTCTCCGCGTGACAGCAATGCACGCCGCTTTGGAAGGCGTGCGACCCGCCGGCACCGATGCCGACGAGTGGGATTTTCTCGTTACAAAGAGTTAATGAATGTCAAAACCAATGGAAACGCGCAGATATGCAGAGGAATCGTCAGATTTTTCACAGGTGCTACGAGCATCAGAACAACACTCGTCAATGGTGTGTAACCCGTAAGTTCTAGATGTCGGGCGCAGGGCCCTGCGTTAGAGTCGCAGCCCACCGCCCCACGCGTCATGACCGCACGATTTCAATCCGTCGCCCCCACCGTCCGCCTTGCCGACCAAGTGGCCGATGCGTTGGCGGCCGAGGTGCGCAGCGGGCGCTTGTCGGCAGGCGACCGTCTGCCGACCGAGGCCGCGCTGGCCGAGCAGTTCGGCGTGAGCCGCACGGTGGTGCGCGAGGCGGTTTCGCGGCTCAAGTCGCTGGGGCTGCTTGACTCGCGCCAGGGCAGCGGCGTGTATGTGCGCGCGGCCGGCGTGGAGCCGCTGCGCTTCGAGATGCCGCATGTGGCCTCGCGTGAAGCGGTGATCCAGATGGTTGAACTGCGCCGCGCGCTCGAGGCCGAAGTGGCCGCGCTTGCCGCTGAACGGCGCACGCCCGAAGACGTGGAACGCATCCGCGAAGCCATCGAGGCGTTGCATGCCGCGGTTGCGGCCGGCCGCAACGGCGCCGACGAAGACGTGCGGTTTCATCGCGCCATTGCCGAGGCGGCGCGCAACCCCTTCTTGATCGGCACGCTGCAGTACCTGCGGCAGTTCCTGCATGGCGCCACGCGTGTCACGCGCGCCAACGAGGCGCGCCGGGCCGACTTTGCGCGCGAGGTGGCGCAAGAGCATGCGCGGATCGTCGAGGCCATCGAGGCCGGCGACCCGCTGCGCGCGCGGGAAGCCGCCAAGTCCCACATGGACAACGCTATTCGCCGCATCGAGCAGGCCGACCCTGCCTTCTGGCAGCAGGAGGGCGCGCAACTCGCCCGGCCGCTGGTCGAAGGCTGGCCCGCGGGCCAATAGAAGAAAAGGAAACGAGGTGTAGCTTGCGGGTTTACCCGAGGCATATCGCCTGTTTCAGATTTGTATGATGACCTGACAAATAAGAGCGGCGCACTGTACGCAGCGCCCAAGCGAGACCCGGTTCATCATCCAAACGGACTTCCTCCAATGACTTCAACACTCCACGCGCCGCTGGCTGCCAACGCGGACACGCCGGCCGATGTCGCGCTCGAGAAGCGTGCCTACACCAAGGTGTTCTGGCGCCTCGTTCCTTTTCTGATGCTCTGCTACGTGGTCGCGTATCTCGACCGCGTGAACGTGGGCTTCGCCAAGCTCCAGATGGGGCAAGACCTCGGCTTCAGCGAAACGGTGTTCGGCCTGGGCGCCGGCATCTTCTTTCTGGGCTACTTCCTTTTCGAGGTGCCGAGCAATCTGCTGCTCAACCGCGTGGGCGCGCGCATCTGGATTGCCCGAATCATGATCACCTGGGGCCTGCTCTCGGCCTGCTTCGTGTTCGTGGAAACGCCCACCAGCTTCTACATCCTGCGTTTTCTGCTCGGCGTGGCCGAGGCGGGCTTCTACCCCGGCGTGATCCTGTACCTCACCCATTGGTACCCGGCGCATCGGCGCGCGCGCATCATCGCGGTCTTCATGTCGGCCATTCCGGTGGCGGGAATCTTCGGCAATCCGCTCTCGGGCTGGATCATGGATGCGTTCCACGGCGTCTCTTCGATGGAAGGCTGGCAGTGGATGTTCATCATCGAAGCGATTCCGGCCGTGATCGTCGGCGTGATGGTGCTGGTCTACCTGGACAACGGCATCCAGCATGCCCGCTGGCTCGACCCCGAAGAAAAGCGCCTGCTGCAGCGCGAGGTCGAGCGCGACCAGGCGCACGGCGCCAAGGGGCCGCACTCGGTGGGCGCCATGTTCCGCGACGCGCGCGTGTGGTGGATGGCGCTGATCTACTTCGCCTTCGTCATGGGCCAATACGCACTGACCTTCTGGCTGCCCACGCTGGTCAAGGCCACGGGCGTCAAGGGCAACCTGCACATCGGCCTGTTGAGCGCCATTCCGTTCATCTGCGCCATCGTCGCGATGAACCTCTTCGGCCGCAGCGCCGACCGCCGGCAGGAGCGCCGCTGGCACCTGATCGTGCCCGCGCTGATGGGTGCCATCGGCTTCACGGTCGCGGCCTCGTACACGCAGAATACGGTCGTGTCGCTCGCGTTTCTTTCGCTCGCCGCGGCCGGCGTTCTCACCTGCGCGCCGCTGTTCTGGTCGCTGCCCACCGCCTTTCTTTCGGGCACCGCGGCGGCGGCGGGCATTGCGGTCATCAATTCGGTGGGCAACCTTGCGGGCTTCGTGAGCCCCTATCTCATCGGCTACCTCAAAGACCTCACCGGCAGCACGCAGATCGGCATGTACGTGCTGGCCGGCGCGCTGGTGCTCGGGGCCATCGGCGTGTGGCTCACGCCCAAGCAGCTCGTGAATCGCTGATCGAAAGAACCCCTGACATGACTTCCAACACCAACAACACACCGGTCGTCGGCCTCGTGGGCCTTGGCGCCATGGGCAGCGGCATGGCGCAATCGCTGCGCCGCGCGGGCTACGAGCCGCACGTTTTCGACGTGCGCCTGGACGTGGCCCACGCCTTTGCGCGCGACGGCGGCGTGGCCTGCGACACGCTGGCCGCGCTTGGCGCGCAGTGCGACATCGTGGTTTCCGTGGTGGTCAATGCGGCGCAGACCGAGTCGGTGCTGTTCGGCGACGGCACCACGCCCGGCTGCGCGGCGTCGATGAAGCCGGGCAGCCTGTTCGTGATGTGCTCCACCGTCGATCCGAACTGGTCGGTCGCGCTCGAAGCGCGCCTGGGCGCGCAGGGCATCCTGTACCTCGACGCGCCGATCTCCGGCGGCGCCGCCAAGGCCGCGAGCGGGCAGATGACGATGATGACCGCCGGCACGCCCGCGGCCTATGAAAAAGCCGGCGCGGTGCTCGACGCCATGGCGGCCAAGGTTTATCGTCTTGGAGACCGCGCGGGTGCGGGCAGCAAGGTCAAGGTCATCAACCAGTTGCTGGCCGGCGTGCACATTGCCGCGGCGGCCGAGGCCATGGCGCTGGGCCTGCGCGAAGGCGTGGACCCGGCGGCGCTGTACGAGGTCATTACGCACAGCGCGGGCAACAGCTGGATGTTCGAGAACCGCATG
Source organism: Variovorax sp. CCNWLW235 (assembly GCF_037204085.1). Lineage (NCBI taxonomy): Bacteria > Pseudomonadati > Pseudomonadota > Betaproteobacteria > Burkholderiales > Comamonadaceae > Variovorax > Variovorax sp. CCNWLW235. The sequence continues at coordinate 188,456 of NZ_JBBCBW010000003.1, forward strand.
GCGCACGTGCTGGCGGGCGACTACACGCCGCTCTCGGCCGTCGACATCTTCGTGAAGGACCTGGGCCTGGTGCTCGACGTGGCGCGCGCCAGCAAGTTTCCGCTGCCGCTCTCGTCCACCGCGCACCAGATGTTCATGCAGGCGTCGACCGCGGGTTTTGCGCGCGAAGACGACAGCGCGGTCATCAAGATTTTTCCCGGCATCGAGCTGCCGGCTGCCGACAAGAAAGCCTGAACAAGGAAGACAAGCATCATGAATATTCTCATCACCGGAGGTTGCGGTTTTGTCGGTGCGCGGCTCGCGCGCACGCTGCTTGCGGGCGGCCCGCTGGCACTGGCCGGCGGTGTGGTGCAGCCCGTCGCGCGCATCACGCTGGCCGACCGCGTGCCGCCCCCGGCCGACCTGCAAGCCGATGGTCGCGTGCACTTTGTGCAAGGCGACCTGTACGAGCAGGCCGTGAGCGGCGTGCTGCCGCTGGCCGACACGCACGCCGTGTTCCACCTTGCCGCCGCAGTGAGCGGCGAATGCGAGGCCGATTTCGACCTGGGCATGCGCAGCAACCTGGACACCACGCGCGCGCTGCTCGAAGCCTGCCGCCGCGCGGGCCATGCGCCGGTGTTCGTGTTCTCCAGCTCGGTCGCGGTCTTCGGCGATTCGCCCGAGCAGCGCCTGCCCGAGGTGATCGAAGACACCACGCTGCCGACACCGCAGAACAGCTACGGCATCCAGAAGTTCATCGGCGAGCAGCTCGTGGCCGACTTCACGCGCAAGGGGTTCGTGCAGGGCCGCAACGTGCGGCTCATGACGGTGTCGGTGCGGCCGGGCCGGCCCAACGGCGCGGCCTCCAGCTTTCTGAGCGGCATGCTGCGCGAGCCGCTGGCCGGCGAACGTGCGCGCTGCCCCGTGGCGCCCGATACCGCCGTAGCCCTTGCATCGCCCGGCAACACCGTTGCAGGCATCATCCGCGCGGCCACGGCCAGCGCTGCCGAGTGGGGTGCGCGCACCGCGGTCAACCTGCCCGCCTTGACGACCACCGTGCGCGAAATGGCAGATGCGCTCGAGCGCATCGCGGGCAACGAGGCCACGTCGCTGATCGACTGGGAGCCCGATGCGAACATCGCCAAGATCGTGACCAGCTGGCCCAGCCGCATTCATGCGGCGCGCGCCGAGGCGCTGGGCCTGAAGGCCGATGCGAGCTTCGACGCCATCTTGCGCGACTACGTGCGCGAGAACCCGCAGGCCGTGAAGCTGGCCGTGGCAGCAAAGGACTGATCGATGCCCAAGCTGATGCTCGGCTGCATTGCCGACGACTTCACCGGCGCCACCGACCTGGCCAACAACCTCGTGCGCGCCGGCATGCGCGTGGTGCAGGCCATCGGCGTGCCCGCCACGCCGCTCGATGCGGAAGTCGATGCCGTGGTGGTCGCGCTCAAGTCGCGCACCATCGCCCCGGCCGAAGCCATCGAGCAGTCGCTGGCCGCGCTGCGCTGGCTGCAGGCGCAGGGCGCGCAGCAGATCTACTTCAAGTACTGCTCCACCTTCGACAGCACGCCGCAGGGCAACATCGGCCCGGTGACCGAAGCGCTCATGGACGCGCTGCAATGCGACTTCACCATTGCCACGCCAGCCTTCCCCGACAACAAGCGAACCGTGTTCAAGGGTTACCTGTTCGCGGGCGACGTGCTGCTCAACGAGAGCGGCATGCAGAACCATCCGCTCACGCCCATGACCGACCCGAACCTCGTGCGCGTGCTGCAGGCGCAGTGCAAGCGCAAGGTAGGGCTCATCGACCATGCGGTGGTCGCGCGCGGTGCGGCAGCCATTGCAGAGCGCATCGAACAGTTGAAAGGCGAGGGCATGTCGATTGCCATCGTCGATGCGGTGTCGAACGACGACCTGCTGCGGCTTGGCCCGGCCATTGCGAAGATGCCGCTGGTCACCGCCGGCTCGGGCGTGGCCATCGGGCTGCCCGCCAACTTCGGCCTTGCACCTTCGTCGCAAGCCAGCGCACTGCCAGCCGCGGCCGGATTGCGCGCCGTAGTGTCGGGCAGCTGCTCATTGGCCACCAACCGCCAGGTGCTCGACTTCATCCAGCGTGGCGGCGCGGCACTGGCCATCGATCCGCTGCGTATTGCCGCGGGCGTCGATGTGGCGGCCGAAACCCTGGCGTGGGCGACACCGCTCGTCGGCAAGCAGCCGGTGCTGGTGTATTCCACGGCCGAGGCGGGCGCCGTCAAGTCGGTGCAGGGCCGCCTAGGCGTCGAAGAGGCCGGTGTCATGGTTGAGCGAACCATCGCCGCCATTGCGCGCGGCCTCGTCGAACGCGGCGTGCGCCAACTCGTGGTGGCGGGCGGCGAAACCTCTGGCGCGTGCGTGCAGGCGCTGGGCATTGCGCAGATGCAGATCGGTCCGCAGATCGACCCCGGCGTGCCGTGGTGCCATGCCCGCACCGATGTGGCGGAAGGCACGTCGGTGCACATTGCGCTCAAGTCTGGCAACTTTGGGGGGGATGATTTTTTTACCAAGGCATTTACAGTGCTGGCATGAATTGCATGCCGGGTACTTGTTCAGGACGCGCTTCCGTGCGTTCGGGGTGCGCCCCCGCCGACGGGGTACCTTTCTCCGCGAATGTCCTCCGGCCTGCGGCCTCCTCCTTTATTTCGCTGCGCAAGGCACCCCATCGACGTGTGCGTCTTAGGCGGCGGTCGTTGATCGGCGTTGCACCAGCAGCGTGCCCAAGTGCACAGGGCATCGGGTGCTCCGCGCAGCGAAATAAAGGAGGAGCCGAAGGCGGGGGACATTCGCGGAGGGGAGTACCCGGTGGCCTGTGCACACGCCCTGAACGACGCAACACAAAGCGCGGAAAAGCGACATGAACGAAACCCAGGCTAGAGAAGAAATCTGCCGCGTAGGCCGCAGCCTTTTCGAACGCGGCTATGTGCATGCGACGGCAGGCAACATCAGCGTGCGGCTGGACGACGGCTTTCTCATCACACCCACAGACGCTTGCCTCGGCTTCCTCGACCCTGCACGCTTGGCCAGGCTCGACACACAGGGCAACCAGACCGCAGGTGACCGCGCCAGCAAGACCATCGCCCTGCACACCCGCATCTATGCGGCGGCGCGCAAATTCGATGCTGGCACGGCATGCGTCATCCACACGCATAGCACGCACTGCGTTGCGCTCACGCTCAACGCACAACGCGACGAACTCCTGCCCGCGCTCACGCCGTATTTCGTGATGAAGGTCGGCCACGTGCCGCTCATTTCTTATCACCGCCCCGGCGCCCCCGAAGCGGCCGAGCTCGTGGCGCAAGCCATCGAGCGCCACGGTGCCGCCGGCACGCCGATTCGCGCCGTGATGCTCGAGCGCCTCGGCCCCAATGTGTGGCACGAGACACCGGGCGCGGCGATGGCCGTGCTCGAGGAACTCGAAGAAACCGCAAAGCTCCATCTGCTCACCGGCACGGCCAAACCCCAGCCGCTGAGCGATGAACAGATCGACGAACTGCGCCGCACTTTCGGCGCGCGCTGGTAATAGTAAAAAGCACCCCATGCCTCAATTTGCCGCCAACCTCTCGATGCTCTATCCGGAGCTCGACTTTCTCGACCGCTTCGAAGCCGCCGCCAAAGACGGCTTCAAGGCCGTCGAGTATCTTTTTCCCTACGCCTATGACCGCAACGAGATTGCGGCTCGCCTGAAGCACAACGGCCTGCAGCAGGTGCTCTTCAACGGCCCTCCGGGCAACTGGGACGGCGGCGAGCGGGGTCTTGCCTGCCTGCCGGGCCGCGACGCCGAGTTTCGCGAAGGCATTGCCAAGGCCATCGACTACGCCGCGGCGCTCGACTGCCCGCGCATCCACATCATGGCGGGCCTGGTGCCTGAGGGCCTGGAGCGCGAAGCCGTGCAGCCCGTGTACGTGGACAACCTGCGCTGGGCTGCGGCCGAGGCTGCCAAGGCCGGCCGCGATGTGCTGATCGAGCCGATCAACACGCGCGACATTCCGCGCTTCTTTCTCAACCGGCAAGACCACGCGCACGAAATCGTCGACATGGTGGGCGCGCCCAATCTCAAGGTGCAGATGGACCTGTACCACTGCCAGATCGTCGAGGGCGACGTGGCCATGAAGATCCGAAAGTACCTGCCGACCGGCCGCGTTGGCCACATCCAGATTGCGGGCGTGCCAGAGCGCCACGAGCCCGACATCGGCGAGCAGAACTACCCATACCTGTTCGACCTGATCGACGAAGTCTCGGCGCAGTGCGGCTGGCAGGGCTGGATCGGCTGCGAATACCGGCCCAGCCGCGGCATGGAGCCCGGCGGCACTTCGGCCGGGCTGGGCTGGCTGCGGGCACTGCAACAGCGCGCATGAAGCTCGAGTCCGTGCGCATTCCGACGCGGCTGCGGGGTTTTGCCGCGGGCGATGCGCAGGTGTTCGATGTGACCTTGGCCGGCGACCGTGTGCAGGCCGTCGTGTCCAGCGCATCGCAGTCGAGCGCGCGCGGCACCTTGCTGAGTGCGTTGGTCGAGGCGCATGCGCACATCGACAAGAACTACACCGTGCAGGAGGTCGGCGCGGCCGAGGGCAACCTGTTCGCGGCCATCGAACGCATGGACAAGCACCGCGCGGGCTGGACCGGCGAAGCGCTGCGACCGCGCATGGCACGCGCGCTGCACGACGCCTGGCAATCGGGCACGCGCGCGCTGCGCACGCACATCGACTGGGTGCAGGCCGAGCCGCCGGCCGCGCTCGCAGTGTTCGAAGCCTTGCGCCATGAATGGCGCGGGCGCATCGAGCTGCAGTTCGTCTCTCTCACCCCGCTCGATCTGTTTGCGGACCTCGAGGCCGGCGAGCGCATCGCGCGCGAGGTAAAGCGTGCGGGCGGCACGCTCGGTGCCTTCGTCTATCGCAACGAAGGCCTGCTGCACAAGCTGGGCCGCGTGTTCGACCTGGCGCAGGACCATGGCCTGGGCCTCGACTTTCATGTCGACGAAGGTCTTGATGCCGACGCGAGCGGCTTGCGCAGCATTGCGCAGCTGATGCGTGCGCGCGAGTTCCGGCGCGGCGTGGTCTGCGGCCACTGCTGCTCGCTGGCCGTGCAGGACGATGCGGTGGCCAACGAAACGCTGGCGCTGTGTGCCGGGGCAGGCCTCCACATCGTCGCGCTGCCGACCACCAACCTCTACCTTCAAGGTGCCTGGGACCGCACGCCTGTGCCGCGCGGCATCACGCGCATCCACGAAGCGGCGGCACGGGGCTTGCGTGTGAGCCTGGCAACGGACAACGTGCAGGACGCCTTCTATCCCTACGGCAGCTACGACCTTCTGGAAACCTTTGGCCTTGGCGTGCAAATGGCGCACCTCGCACCTGCGGGCGAATGGTTCGATGCGGTCACGGTCAGCCCTGCGAAGGCGCTCGGCCTTGCGTGGGACGGGCGCATTGCGCCGGGCTGCCCCGCCGACCTGGTGCTGCTTGCGGCCACCGATGAGCATGAACTCATCGGCCCGCGTGGGCGCCAACGCACCGTAATCCGTGCCGGTCAAATTCTGGAGCAAACACAATGAGCATGGGCAAACCAATGGCCAACTACGCCGCCGCAAAGCGCGTGGGCGACTTCGTCTTCATGAGCGGCGTGGTCGCGGTCGATCCGGCCACGCGGCGTGCCGTGGCCGGCTACGACGCTATTCCCGAGGAAGCCCGCACGGCCTTGCAGGGCGTGGGCTATGCCACGGGCCAGATGTCGGTCGACATCTTCGAAGCGCCCATCGTGGCGCAGAGCTGGTTCGTGCTCGAACGCATCCGCCAGATTGCCGCCGAGCACGGCGGCACCATGGAAGACGTGGTCAAGCTGGTGCAGTACTTTCGGCACCTGCCGCACTATGCGTTCTACAACCGCGTGCGCGGGCTGTTCTATCCGGGCGAGCCACCAGTGAGCACGGTGGTCGAGGTGTCGCGCTTCCTGCCGGGCGACGAGGTGCTGGTGGAAGTGGAAGCCACCATGTACCTCCCGCAGCACCGGCCTATTTGACCCCCGCGCCCTTCAGCAGGAACTCGGTCACCTGCTCGATCAGGTAGCGCCGGTCCCTGTCGTCGCCCTCCTGCGCAACGTTGCGAAAGTACGCGGCCTGCGTGGCGTGGTCGGCGTAGAACTGCGTCACCGCCCAGATGTGGAACAGCACCAGCATCGGGTCGGCCTTGTCCATCAGGCCCTGGTTCATCCAGTTCTGGATCACGGCCGCGGCCTGGTCGGTGCGCTGCTTGCTCGTGTTCATCATGCTGTTGAGCACGGGGGCGCCATGCATCATCTCGGCCGTAAATATCCGCGAGCGCAGCGGGTGCTCGAACGAGAACACCATCTTGCGATGGATCAGGTCGCCCAGCACCTTGCGCGGGCCGAAGGCCTCGTCCGCAAAGCCGAACACCACGATCCAGTCGTTGAGGATGTCCTGCAGGATCTGCCGGTACAGCGCTTCCTTGCTCTCGATGTAGTAGTGCAGCTGCGCCTTCGAAAGCCCGGCCTTGTCGGCAATCGCCTGGGTCGATGCGCCGGCCAGCCCTTCGCTGGCAAACACCTCGATGGCGGCCTGGTTGATGAGGCCGAGCACCTGGGTGTACTTGCGCGAACGGCCGCGCGTGGCGGGCGCCTCGCCCATGCTTTCGTCGGTAGTGCCGATGGCGGGCCGCGGCGCATTCACAGCTGCAGTACCAGTTCCTGGCCCTTGGCCCGCGAGCAGCACAAGGCCACTTTCGTGCGGCGCTCTGTGCCCGTGAGGCAGAAGTCGCGGTGCTCCGCGCCTTCGCCGTCTCCTTCGACCACGCAGGTGCCGCACAGGCCCTGCTGGCACGACACCGGAATGTCGATGCCGACTTCATGCAGTGCATCGACGGCGGTCTGGTCGGCCGCCACCGGCACCGTGATGCCACGCTGCGCGAGCTTCAGGGTGAAGGGCAGGCCGGTGCTGGTGTTCGCATCGGCCGGCGCGGCGAAGTATTCGGCGTGCAGCGCGTCTTCGGGCCAGTGCGCAGCCGCTTCGCGCACCGCCTTCATGAAGCCCCCGGGGCCGCAGACGTACAGGTGCGTGCCGGGCGCGCGCTCGGCCAGCAGGGCGTGCAAGTCGATGCGCTGCGTGGCATCGCCCTGGTCCAGGTGCAGCCGCAGGTGCGGTGCCAATGCCGGCGAATGCAGTGCGTCTGCAAACGCCAGGTGTTCTTCGCTGCGAGCGAACACGCACAGGGTGAAGTCGGCGCCGCGTGCCGCAAGCGCCTGCGCCATGGCCAGCAGCGGCGTCATGCCGATGCCGCCCGCCAGCAACAAGTGCCGCGTGGCCGCTTCGCGCAGCGGAAAGGTGTTGCGCGGCGCGCTGATGGCCAGCAGGTCGCCCTCGCGCACGCGCTCGTGCATCGAGGCCGAGCCGCCGCGGCTTTGGGCCTCGCGCTTCACGCCGATCACGTACGAGGCGGCGTTCGACGCCGCATCCGAAGACCATCGCGCCAGCGAGTACTGGCGCGAAAACCCACCGGGCATGTGCACGTCGATATGCGCGCCGGCCTCGTAGCCCGGCAGCGTGCGGCCCCACGGATGCGCCAGCTCGAAAGCCAGGATTTCCGGCGTCTCGCGCAAGATGCGTTCGACGCGGACAGTGAGCGTGCGTTCGAGGCTCATGGTGTGTGTCTCCCTGGCTAGATGCTCTGCAGCTTGCGCGAAACGCGTTCGATGAAATGGATGCGGTCGCGTTCGGTGACTGCGTTCATGTCGTGCAGCTGCAGCCACGTGACCTTGCAGCGCCACGCAAACAGCGCCCGCAGCGCGCGCGTGAAGAGCCGCCGGCCCGGGTCGCCGATGAGCATCACAAACCAGCGCGGCGAGCCGCCCGTGGTCACGACCGTCAACCGCCTGATGTGCCGCATGCCCGATTTCGCAACCTGCCCCTTGCGCTCCGCAGGGAGGAATGCAACGCCCGGCAGCCACACGCGCTCGAGCCAGCCCTTGAGCATCGACGGCGGACCATGAAACCAGGTGGGGTAGACGAACACGAGGTGCTCGGCCCACAGCAGCGCTTCGACATGGGGCTTCACGCGTTCGCGGATGAGTTCGGGGTTGTCCAAGTAGGCGATGCGCTCTTCGCGCGTGAGCGTCGGGTCGAAGCCTTCGGCATACAGATCGATGGCCTTGACGGGGTGCCGCGGCTCCAGCGCAGCAAGGGCCGTGCGGTAGAGCGCGTGGTTGAAACTTTCAGGATTCGGATGGCAGTGGACGACGAGCGTTTTCATGAAAGAGAGGGCCGGTTCGCCTGTCGGCGAGACGGGGTCAGAGCCCAGGGAACAAAGAGCCGCGCAGTGCCTTATGGCAACCCAGGCGCCGGCATCTGACCCCGGCGCAAGCCCCGCGCGGCCCGCGGGAAAAAACCAAGCCGGTTACTTGCCGGCGAGCTTCTTGCGAACGTCGAGTCCGACGCCCTTGTTGACGAACTGCGTGGTCACGACCTTCGAAAGGTCGATCTCGCCGGGCTTGTACAAGCCGGCCTTCACCATCTTGTCGTAGAAGTCCTTCACGCGTGCTTCGTCCATTGCGCCGATGCCCTTGGTGAGCGATTCGCCGCTGTCGACAATGCCCATCTTCTTCATGAGCTCGATGGAGCCTTGCGATGCGGCCACGGGCGAGTCGGGGTTGATCTTGGCGATCATCTCGTTGGCTGCCTTGTTGTCGCCGTAGAGATAGTTGTTCCAGCCGATGATCGAGGCCTCGACAAACTTGCGCACGGTTTCTGGCTTGGTCTTGACGAGGTCGGCACGCGTCTCGATGGTGGTCGAGTAGGTCGAAAATCCGTTGTCGGCCAGCAGCTGCACCACGGGGTCGAAGCCGGCCTGCGCCTTGATCGACAGCGGCTCCGAGATGGCATAACCCTGCTGAATAGACTTCTTGTCGGCCAGGAACGGGCCCACGTTGAAGGTGTAGGGCTTGAGCTGCGAATCCTTGAAGCCGTGCTCCGATTTCATCCACTGCCAGAAGCTGAACTGGCCGTCCTTGCCGATGAAGGCGACGGGCGCCTTGGCCATGTCCTTGAAGGTATCGAAGCCCTGGCCTGGGTGAGCGAACATGGCCTGCGGGTCTTTCTGAAAGAAGGCCGCAACCACGACGGTGGGCACGCCGTTCTTCACGTTGTCGAAGGACTGCAGCAGGTTGCCGGTCATCAGAAAATCGACCTTGCCGGCCGGGAGCATCGGCCGGTTGTTGACCATGGGGCCGCCCTGCTGAATGTCGACGTCGAGGCCGTATTTCTTGTAGGTGCCGTCCACCAGCGCCTGGTAGAAGCCGCCGTGGCCGGCCTGTGCTTTCCAGTTGGTGGCAAACACCACTTTTTCCTGCGCCTGTGCGGCGAAGGTAGCGGCCGCAAGGGCGAGGGCTAGAGCAAGCGGACGGATGGTCAGAGCGGGAACGCGCATGGCAGTGGACTCCTGGGTTGAATACTGCGGGGGATTTTCATGTCAGCGGGCGTGTGACGGAACAAACTTTTGGTGCGCTGTTTTGGGGGCTTTTGTTGGGGCGTCGGGGTTCTTGGTGCTGCTGTTCAGGGCTTGTGCACAGGCCACCGGGTACTCCCCTCCGCGAATGTCCCCCGTCGGCGGGTGCGCGCCCCGAACAGCGGCCGCGAAAACCATCACAACGAACGACAAAGCGGGCCGTCATCTCAGCGCTCGACAGCCATATCTGAAGTCCAGCCGCGCGTCTTTCCAGGGTTCATCAAACCCATCGGATCGCTGCGCTTCTTGAACTCGATCTGCTGCGTGTCGATGGTCTTCATTCCGCCGTCCTCGATGGTGAAGACATGCGGATTGAAGATCTGGCAGCTGCCCTGCGATTCGATCTCGCGAATCACTTCGTACTGGTGGGCCTCGCCCTTCCATCGCACCAGCAGGATGCCGAAGGTGCCGCATTCACCGCCGGCTCGCGCAAAGTCCTGGTGCTGCAGAACGTCGTCGCCGAAGATCTGCAGGTGGCGCTCGACAACCGCCGGGTCGAAGGGTTGGGCATAGGCGACTTGCAGGTACGTCCAGCCGCGGTCGGCCTTCAGCGCCTGCAGGGTCGTGTGGTTGAACGCGCATTCGTAGGCGGGTGGCAGGCCGTCGGCGAGCAGCTCGGCCTCCGTGCCGGCGACGGAGATCGTGCCTCCGTGCGCATAGGCGAGTGCGCGGAAATCCGCCATTGATTCGGGCGAGACCATGGCAAATACCGCATGCCGATCAGGCGGAAAGCGGTCGCGCATCGCCGTGTAGTAGGGCGAAAAGCGCGCTTCGACGGTCGATAGCAAAAAGATGTCCAGCGTTGGCGCCTGCGCCGCAATGCCGAAGTCGAGTGCGCCGCGGTACGTGTCGAACAGCACCGTGCAGTGCACCCATTCGACGGCCGGGCTTAGCGCCACCTCCACGTCGAGGATCAAACCGTTGGTGCCGTAGGCGTGGTGCACCTGCTGGATCTCGTCGCCGTGCAGTTCGATGATGCGGGGCTCGCGCTCCACCGTCATCACGCGCGCCCGCAGCAGGTTGCCCGGGTCGCGCAGGATGCCGTGGCGGAACGAGCCGATGCCGCCGAAACCGCCCGCGATGAAGCCGCCGATGCTGGCCACATGCCACGTCGAGGGCCACATGCGCAGCGCCTGGCCCGTCTCGCGCGCGGCAAGGTCGATGTCGTGCATGCGCGCACCGGCTTCCGCGCGAATGCGGCCTGGCTGGATATCGAGCACGCGGCACATCTGCGTCACGTCGAGCACGATGCCGCCTTCGAGCGGCACGCACTGGCCGTAGTTGCCGGTGCCGCCGGCGCGCACGGTGAGCGGCAGCTTCCACTTGGCGGCCACGGCGGCGGCCTGGCGTACGTCGTCCTCGGTGCTGACCTTGACGACCAGGTCGGCTACGCAGCCCGCGAGCTGCGCGGTGAGGATGGGGCTGTACCAGTAGAAGTCTTTGGAGAGCTGCTTGCGCTGGGCCGGCGCGGTGATGACATTGAGGCCGCGCAGGTCTTCGCGCACGGCATCCCAATCGGTGGCGGTGCGCATCGCCCTAGCGTTCACGGCGCATCTCGCTTTCGTGCCAGTGACCTAGAACCAATCGCGACAACGCAGCGAACACGATGAAGATCACGATACCGAGCAGCGACACCAGCAGCAGTGCCGCGAACATCATCGGGATCTCGGTGCGAAAGCTCGATTCGAGAATGCGCGAAGCCAACCCAGTTTCCTTGCCTGCCGTACCTGCCGTGAACTCGGCCACCACCGCGCCGATCAGGCTCAGGCCGCCCGCGATCTTCAGGCCCGCCATGAAGTACGGCAGCGCACTGGGCGCGAGCAGGTAGCGGAAGGTCTGCCAGGGCGAGGCCTTGTAGAGCTGGAACAGGTCGCGCAGATTGCTGTCGGCGCTTTTCAGGCCGACGACGGTGTTCGACAGGATCGGAAAGAAAGCCACGATCCATGCGCAGAGCAACAGCGCCGCGGTGGTGCTCGAGACGTAGATCAATATCAGCGGCGCAATTGCGATGATCGGCGTTACCTGCAGGATCACGGCAATCGGGAAAAGGCCGATCTCCACCCACTTGAAGAGTGCGAACGCAATCGCCAGCAGCACACCGCCGACGATGGCCGCGGCCAGCGCCAGCAGCGTGAGCTTGACCGTGAACCACAGCGCGCTCGAAAGCGACGACCAGTTGTCGAACAGCGTGCGCAGGATGAGCGAGGGCGCGGGCAGTATGTAGTGCGGAATGTTGTTGGCGCGCACCATCCATTCCCATGCCAGCAGCAGCGCAATGACGATGGCCGCCGGTACCACGATGCGCAGCACCGAATCGCGCCGGCGCAGCTTGTCTTCATGCGCGCGCAGCATTGCTTCCGACGGCGCCGCGTCGGCCGGGTTCACTGCCACCTCGGCGGGCGGCGCCACGGGTTCAGTGATCGACGTCATGCAGCGCTCCGTGCAGGGATTGCGACACCGCCGTGCAGTGCGCGTTGTAGCGGCTCGACGTGCGGAACTCTTCGCCGCGCGGATACGGCTCGTCGATGCGGATCTCTTCGATCACGCGGCCGGGGCGGGCGGCCATCACCACGATGCGATTGGAGAGATACACCGACTCGTACACGCTGTGCGTGACGAACACCACCGAGAAGCGGTGCTCGCGCCATATGGCGAGAAGGTCGTTGTTGAGCTTGATGCGCGTCATTTCGTCGAGCGCGGCAAAGGGCTCGTCCATCAGCAACAGGCGTGGATGCGTGACCAGTGCGCGCGCAATCGACACGCGCATCTTCATGCCGCCCGAAAGTTCGCGCGGGTACACGTCGGCAAAGCGCGAAAGGCCGACCATCTCCAGCACTTGCTGCACCACAGGCGCGGCCGCATCGCGGCTCATGCCGGCCAGCTTGAGCGGCAGCCACACGTTGTCGAACACCTTGGCCCAGGGCATGAGCGTGGGCTCCTGGAACACGAAACCCAGGTCGCGGTCGCTTTGCGTCTTTCCGGTGTTGGCACCGGACCAGTGCATGTCGCCCGAGCTGAGCCGGGTGAGCCCGGCGATGAGCCTGAGCGCGGTGCTCTTGCCGCAGCCCGACGGGCCGAGAAAGCTGATGAAGTCGTGCTCGCCGATGTCGAGCGTCATGCCCTGCAGTGCAAGCGTGCCGTTGGCAAAGCGCTTGCTGACGTGGCGCAGGCTGACCAGCGGCGGAGTGGTGGCGGCGGAGCTCATTTCCAGGCGGGCTCGTTGGCAAGGCGCGAGAGCGGAAAGCGGTCGACCTCGTGCAGCAGTTCGACGAAGCGCCGGCCCACGTGGTCGAGCACCGCGGCGCCCTTCTCGGCAGTGGCGCGCGTGGCGTCGCCGGCGGCGCCCGAAGGGTTGATGTCGTGCATCTGCCAGCCGAGCTTGCCGCTGGGCGTGATCGAGAGAAACTTGTTTTCAGCGGCCAACTGCTCGGTCATCGATCTGAAATTCTGGAATTGGTCCTTCCGCACGTAGTCCGGCGTGAGGTGCAGCATCACCGAGCTTTCGAGATCGCCCGCGTGAATGCCGTGCTTGCCCTCGTGCGGGGTGAACAGGCCTTCGGGCAAGCCCAGCGTGTACCAGTTGGCGGCCACGACCATCATGTCGTGCTCCTCGCGCAGGTCGCGCGCCACGATGTCCATCACGCTCATCTGGCCGCCGTGGCTGTTGTAGAGCACCAGCTTGCGCACCCCGGCTTTTGCAACGCAGGCGCCGATGTCCTTCCACAGCGAGATCAGCGTGTTCGCAGACACGGTGAGCGTGCCCGGATAGCGCGAATGCTCGTTGCTCTTGCCGTAGGGCACGGTGGGGAGAAACAGCACCGGCAGGTCCTCGGGCAGGTGCGGGAGGGTGGCGCGCACCATGCCGTCGATGGTGGCCGTGTCGGTCGACATCGGCAGATGGGGGCCGTGCTGTTCGGTGGCGCCTACCGGCAGCACGGCGATGAGCCGTTCACGGTCGAGGCGGGAGAACTCTTCGCTGGTCAGGTCGGACCAGAAGCGGCTGCGCAGGGGGACCGGGTTCATCGTGGCGTACCTCGTGGTGACGGGCAATCAGGGCGGGATGATGGTCTAAATTATCCAATCGGTCAAAAAAAGATGGATCGGTAGTTACCCAGACAGGCCGATCACCCCGAAAAACCGGCTACCGCAAACCAAAGCGGCTGGTCGGATTCAGCGCTTGACCACATAGCGCGTCACCACGGGCGGCGACTCGCCGATGTGAAACGCCAGCCGCCGTTCGCGCAGGGCCATGTCGGCGGCCGTGGCGCGGTTGAAGCGGCGCAGGTGATCGGTCCAGCTTTCGTCGACGATCTCTTCCACGTAGCGGCCGGGCTCCGAGATGTCATGCAGCAGTTCCCAGCCGATGGCGCCCTGTCCGAGACGCGCGCGGCGGGTCTGGTGCATCACAAGGTGGAAGGCCGCCGCGCGTGCCGGGTCGATCATGTATTCGATGGTGATGACCACGCGGCCGTTTTCTTCGGGCGTTTCCGCGGGCGGGCCCGCCGCCCAGCCGGCGCGCGCGGGGCTCATGTCGGCCTCTTCGCCCGAGACGTCGGTTACCCAGCGCAGCGCCGCCAGCATCATCAGCGTGCCGCTCACCGCGGCAATTTCGAGGCTGGAGCGCAGGTTGGTGACGGTGGCCACCTGGCCCCACAGCGCCGCGCCGATCGCGCTCGCGCCCATGATGGCCATCTGGTAGGTCGACATGCCGCGCGCGCGCACCCAGTCGGGCAGCGCCAGCTGCGCCGACACCGAGAGCGAGTTGGCCACGGTGATCCAGGCCATGCCGCCGAAGAACATGGCAGGCACCGCAACCCACGCGTTGGGTGCAAAGGCCATGACCGCGGTGGCAAGGGACTGCAGCATCGTCCCGCGCAGCACCAGCTGGTCGCGCCCCAGCGCCTGGCGCAGCCGCGGCAGGAACAGCACCGCGACGATCGCGCCCGAGCCCATGGCCGCCAGCAGCAGCGTGAAGGTGCCGGCACCGCCGCCCTCGAGGTTGCGCGCCAGGAGCGGCAGCAGCGCAAGCAGCGCGGTGGAGTGAAAGAAAAAGATCGTGATGCGAGAGAGCACCGCCCGCATGCGCTGCGACTGCCAGACGAACTGCACGCCCACGCGCATCGCGCTGATGAGCCGCTCGCGCCCCAGCGGATTGGGCTTGTGCTCGCGCCGCCAGCGCAGCACCACGAAGCCTGAGGCCACCGACAGCACCGCGTTGAGCGCAAACACCCAGACGCTGCCCGCGCTGGCAATCAGCATGCCGGCCGTGAGCGGGCCGATGATGCGAGAGGCGTTCATCGCAATGCCGTTCAGGCCCAGCGCCGCCGGCAGCTGCGGCCGCGGCACCAGCTCGGGCACGATGGCCGAGAACACCGGCCAGCGCAGCGCCAGGCCGATGCCGTTGGCGAAAGTGAGTGCCAGCAAAAGCGGCGCGGTCATCATGTCCAGCGCAATGGCCGCGCACAGCACGATGGCCGTGCCCGCCAGCCAGAACTGCGTGGCCACCAGCCAGCGCCGGCGGTCGAGGATGTCGGCCAGCGCTCCGCTGGGCAGGCCCAGCAGGAACACCGGCAAGGTGGAGGCCGACTGCACCAGCGCCACCCAGATCGGCGAGGTGGTCAGCGAAGTCATCATCCACGCCGCCGCTACGTCGCTCATCCACATGCAGATGTTGGCGATGAGCCAGGTGCTCCACAGCATGCGGAACACGGGCAGCTTGAGCGGCTCCAGCGCCGCGAACTTCGGCGGCTGCGGCCGCGCTGGGGGAATGGGTGTCTCTTCGGGGGAAATCGGTGGCATGTCGCCCGATTGTGCCTATCCCCTGTCGCTGCGCGCCAGGCGGTGTTCGAGCCGCCGCAGCATCGTGGTGAGCACGAGCGTCATCACCCAGTACACCACCGAAATCGCAAGGTACGGCTCCCAATAGCGCGCATAGGCGCCCGCCACTGTGCGCGCGGCGTAGGCCAGTTCGGCCAAGCCAATCGCGGAGACCAGCGAGGTGTCTTTGAGCAAGGCGATCGCGTTGTTGCCAAGCGGCGGCAGCATGCGGCGAAAGGCTTGCGGCAGCACCACGTAGCGCATGACCTGCGCGGGTGTGAAGCCGATCGACCGGCCGGCATCGAACTGCCCGCGCGAGATCGACTGGATGCCGGCACGGAACACTTCGGAGATGTAGGCCGCCGAATTGAGCGTGAGCGCCACCACGCCCGAAATGAGCGCGCCGTGTTCCTGCTTGAGCGTACGCGCCAGGTCGCCGTCGATCAGGAGGCCCGTGCTCGGGTGAATGAACACCGGCATCACCGCGAAGTGGATCAGCAGGATCTGCACGAAGAGCGGCGTGCCGCGAAAGAAGCTCACGTACACCGTGGCCGGCCAGCGCAGGAAGAACCGCGCAACCCACGTCCAGGGCGCATGGCGCGGCTGCGCGAGCCGCGCGAGCGCCAGGCACAGGCCCCAGCTTGCGCCCAGCAGCACGCACACCACCGTCATGCGCAGCGTCATCCAGGCGCCTTGCCAGAACAGGTCTTTGTATTCGACCAGGATGTCCCAGCGGAACCATCCGAACAACAGGATCGGCTGTTCCATCTAGTGCTCCCTTGCGCCCGGGCCGGACGTGCTGCTGCTCATCGGGCGTTCGGGTCCTTGTTGAACCACTTCTTGTAGATCGTGTTGTAGCTGCCGTCGGCGCGAATCGCAGCCAGGCCGGCCGTGAGCTTGTCGAGCAGCGCCTTGTCGCCCTTCTTCACCACGATGCCGAAGCCCTCTTCAGGGAAGGACTTGTCGTCGATGGTCTTGAGATCGGGGTTTTGTGCCACGCGGTAGGCGATCACGCCGTTGTCGCCCATGGCGGCATCGACACCGCCGCCGGCCAGTTCCGAAATGATGAGCGGGGTGCTCTCGAAGCGGCGGATGTTGGGGCTGGTCTTGCCGAACTCGCGCGAGGCGATGTCGTCGGCGGTGGAGGCGCTCACCACGGCAATCTTCTTGCCGGCGAGGTCCTTCAGCGACGCGACCGTGCTGCTCTTCGGCAGTGCGATGAGCTGTCGTGCCGCAAAGTAGGGCGGCGTGAAGTCGTAGCTCTGCTTGCGCTTCTCGTTGATGGTCACGCCCGAGATCACCAGGTCGACGTCGCCGTTGTTGAGCGCGCCGAAGATGCCGGTGAACGGCGTGTTGACCACCTTGATCTTCAGGCCCTGCTGCTTGGCAATGGCGTTGATGATGTCGATGTCGAAGCCGACGATCTGCTTGTCCTTGTTCTCGAAGGCGAAGGGCGCGTAGGTGGCGCTCGAGGCCACGGTGAGTTCGCGGTTCTGTGCCTGGGCGCCGAAGGCGAGCGTGGCGGCGGCAAGGCCGAGCGCCAGGGCGCGGCGGATGGAGTTCATGGAGCTTCTTCCTCTTGTCCGCCAATGGGGCGGCATGTGTCTGTGGTGGGCGGGAATTCTAGGTTGCAGCTAGCGTGCCAGGCGTCTAGGTTGCACTAGCGTGCCAAGCGTCTAAGTTGCACTACCGTGCCAAGTGCCCGAGCGGCCAGGCGCTGCTGGCCTTCACCTCCCCCAGCGAGAAGCTGGTGTGCAGGTCTTTCACGTTGGGCAGGTTCATCAGGTGGCGCCGCGCGAAGGCCGAGAAGCTGTCGAGGTCTTGCGCCACCACCTGCAGCTCGAAGGTGCCGGTGCCGCTGATGTAGTGGCAGGCCACCACCTCGGGCAGCTTGCGGATGGCGTCCTCGAGTTGCTGGGTGGCGTCGTGCGTCACACGTTCGGTGTCCACTCGCACGAAAGCGAGCACGCCAAGCCCGATCTTGTGGCGGTCGATCTCGGCGTGATAGCCCTTGATGAAGCCGGCATCTTCCAGCGCGCGCACCCGGCGCCAGCAGGGTGCGGCCGAAAGGCCTACGCGCTGCGCAAGCTCGGCATTCGTCAGGCGGCCATCTGCCTGCAGTTCTTGCAGGATTGCAAGGTCGAACTTGTCAATGCTTTCCATAAGCGCCGATCTTAAGCAAGATTCTTTCTGAAAGGCGGTTTTTCGAGGCGAAGAACGCAAACACCTGTCGCTGGCCCCGGCATACACTTTGCGTGATCATGGGCTCGCGCCCGACCCGGGCACAGACCCACACCCATCAGCCAGGCCCACAAGGCCCTGCCACACGGAGACAGACAAACATGAACGCACCGTTGCCCGAGCACATCCGCAAGGCGCTGGAAACCGTCACGCTCGACGACAAATACAGCCTCGACTACGGCCGGGCCTTCATGAGCGGGGTGCAGGCGCTGGTCAAGCTGCCCATGCTGCAGCGGCTGCGCGACCAGCAGGCCGGCAAGAACACCGCGGGCTTCATCAGCGGCTATCGTGGCTCTCCGCTCGGCGGCTATGACCAGGCGCTATGGAAGGCCAGCAAGTTCCTGAAGGAACAGAACATCGTCTTCCAGCCCGGCGTGAATGAAGAGCTTGCCGCCACGGCGCTCTGGGGCACCCAGCAACTGGGCTTCTCGCCCGCGGGCACCAACAAGTTCGACGGCGTCTTCGGCATCTGGTACGGCAAGGGCCCGGGCGTGGACCGCTGCTCCGACGTTTTCAAGCACGCCAACATGGCCGGCACCACCGAATGGGGCGGAGTGATTGCAGTAGCGGGCGACGACCATATTTCGAAGAGCAGCACGGCCGCGCACCAGAGCGACCACATCTTCAAGGCTTGCGGCACGCCGGTGTTCTTTCCGGCCAATGTGCAAGAAATATTGGACCTGGGCATTCACGCCTTTGCGATGAGCCGCTTCTCGGGCATCTGGTCGGGCATGAAGACGATCCAGGAAATCGTCGAGTCGAGCGCCACGGCCATGATCGATCCGGACCGCGTCGAGATCGTCATTCCCACCGATTTCCAGATGCCGCCCGGCGGCCTGCACATTCGCTGGCCCGACCACGCGCTCGAGCAAGAGGCGCGCCTCATGCACTACAAGTGGTACGCCGCGCTGGCCTACATTCGCGCCAATCGGCTCAACCACAACGTGATCGAAGGGCCGAACGACCGCTTCGGCATCATGGCCAGCGGCAAGGCCTACAACGACACGCGCCAGGCGTTGATCGACCTCGGCCTGGACGACGCCACCTGCCGCCAACTGGGCATCCGGCTGCACAAGGTGGGCGTGGTGTGGCCGCTGGAGGCGCAGCTCACGCGCGACTTTGCCACCGGCCTGCAGGAAATCCTGGTGGTCGAGGAAAAGCGCCAGGTCATCGAATACCAGCTGAAGGAAGAGCTCTACAACTGGCGTGCCGACGTGCGGCCCAACGTGCTCGGCAAGTTCAACGAGCTCGACGGCGATTTTTCCGGCGGCGAATGGGCCATGCCCAACCCCACCGCCAACACGCTGCTGCGCGCCAATGCCGACCTGAACCCCGCGCTCATCGCCAAAGCCATTGCCCAGCGCCTGCGCAAGCTCGGCATCCTGGACCAGGCCGGCGCCGACATGCATGCGCGCATCGATGCGCAGATCGCCATCCTCGAAGCCAAGGAGCGCTCGATGGAAGCGCTCAAGGTGGGCGGCGTGCAAGGCGCCGACCGCCAGCCGTGGTTCTGCTCGGGCTGCCCGCACAACACCAGCACGGTGGTGCCAGAGGGCTCGCGCGCCATGGGCGGCATCGGCTGCCACTTCATGGCCACCTGGATGGACCGCTCCACCATCGGCTTCACGCAGATGGGCGGCGAGGGCGTGCCGTGGGTGGGCCAGCAGCCTTTCACCACCGATCAGCACATCTTCGCGAACCTGGGCGACGGCACGTATTTCCATAGCGGCCTGCTCGCCATTCGCCAGAGCATTGCCGCGGGCGTGAACATCACCTACAAGATTCTCTACAACGACGCCGTGGCCATGACCGGCGGCCAGCAGGTCGGCGAGCGGCCCGAGGGCCACTCGGTGCTGCAGATTGCCGAAAGCCTGCATGCCGAAGGCGCGAAGAAGGTCGTCATCGTGACCGACGAGCCCGAGAAGTACGAGGGCGTGAACATCCCCGGCGACCACGTGGCAGTGAAGCACCGCGATCTGCTGGACGACATCCAGCGCGAGTTCCGCGCGATTGCCGGCACCACTGCCATCATCTACGACCAGACCTGCGCCACGGAAAAGCGCCGCCGCCGCAAGCGGGGCACGGCTGTCGACCCGGCCAAGCGCGTGGTCATCAACGATCTGGTCTGCGAAGGCTGCGGCGATTGCAGCGTAAAGAGCAACTGCCTGTCGGTGGAGCCGCTCGAGACCGAGTTCGGCCGCAAGCGCACCATCAACCAGAGCAGCTGCAACAAGGACATGAGCTGCCTCAAGGGCTTCTGCCCGAGCTTCGTCACCGTCGAAGGCGGCCAGCTCAAGAAGAAGGCGAAGAACAAGACCGATACGCCGCTCGAACTCGGCGCGCTGCCCGACCCGGCCGTGCCGGTGCTGGCCCGCGACCAGGTGTGGGGCATCGTGGTGGCCGGCGTCGGCGGCACGGGCGTCATCACCATCGGCCAACTGCTGGGCATGGCGGCGCACATCGAGGGCAAGGGCATCGTCACGCAGGACGCGGCCGGCCTCGCACAAAAGGGCGGCGCCACGTGGAGCCATGCACTCATCGGTGAATCGCAGGACGCGATCCGCACCACGCGCGTCGGCACCGCTGCGGCCGACCTGATTCTGGCGGCCGACCCGCTGGTGGCGGTAAACGCCGAAACCCTGGCGCGCATGCGCGAAGGGCGCACGCACGTGGCGCTCAACACGCACAGCACGCCCACGGCCGCCTTTGTGCGCAACGCCAACTGGGTCAATCCGCAAGACGACTGCGCGAACCAGATCGCACGCGTCGTGGGCACCGATGCGCTCGGCACCTTCGATGCGGACGCGGCCGCCACCACGCTCATGGGCGACAGCCTCTACGCCAACCCGATGCTGCTGGGCTTTGCCTGGCAAAAGGGCTGGATCCCGCTGGCGCTCGAGTCGCTGCTGCGCGCCATCGAACTCAACGCCGTGGCGGTCGAGAACAACAAGACCGCTTTCGCCTGGGGCCGCCAGGCGGCGGTCAACCCGGGGGCGCTGCAAAAGCGCGTGCGCCCCGGCCAGGTCATCGAGTTCAAGAAGCGTGAAACCGTCGAAAGCCTGGTGGCGCGCCGGGTTGAATTTCTCACTGGCTACCAGAACGCGGCCTATGCCGATGAATACCGGCAGTTCGTGGGCAAGGTGCAGCAGGCCGAATCGGCACTGGGCAAGACCGCGCTGACCGAAACGGTCGCCCGCTACCTGTTCAAGCTGATGGCGTACAAGGACGAGTACGAAGTGGCGCGCCTGCACACCGACCGCAGCTTCCTGGAGCGGGTCGAGGGCATGTTCGAGGGCGAGATGGGCAAGGACTTCAAGCTCAACTACCACCTCGCCCCGCCCATCATCGCCAAGAAGAACACCAAGGGCGAGCTGCAGAAGCAGCAATTCGGCCCGTGGATGCTCTCCGGCTTCAGGCTGCTGGCCCGGCTCAAGGGCCTGCGCGGCACGGCCCTGGACATCTTCGGCCGCACCGAAGAGCGCAAGACCGAGCGCGCGCTCATCGGCGAATACCGCGCGAGCATCGAAGAGGTGATTGCCGGCCTGCGCGCCGAGAACCACGCGCTGGCGCTGGAGATTGCCAGCCTGCCCGAGCAGATTCGCGGCTACGGCCATGTGAAGGAGCGCAACCTGGCCGCTGCCCGCACCCGCTGGAGCGAATTGCTCGCCAAGTGGCGCAACCCGCAATCGGCGCAGCGCGCGGCAGCCTGATTTTTTAGGGAGCAGCCGGCCTGCGGCTGTGCTTTGCTCCCGAAAAGATAGCGCCAGAGGCGCGCCCCAAGCCCTGGAAAGCCCTGCCCGGCGCGCCGGATAAGCGCGCGGAGCGGGGCATTGCCACGAATACAATGCCCGCTGCTGTGCGCGGCCGATGCCGCTTCACGCTCTGACTCGCGGCCTTTTCCACGGGGCCGCGGAACCGCGGGCCCGTTCCGCGCTTCTGACATTCCTCTTCTCTCTGCTGGAGACTCTCTTGTTCATTTCCTCTGCTTTCGCCCAAACCGCGCCCGCTGCTTCCGGCGGTGGCGACATGTTGTCCTCGCTCGGGAGCATGCTGCCCCTGGTGCTGATGTTCGTGGTGCTGTATTTCGTGATGATCCGCCCGCAAATGAAGCGCCAGAAAGAAGCCCGCGCCATGATCGAGGCGCTCGCCAAGGGTGACGAAGTGGCAACGGCCGGCGGCGTGCTCGGCAAGATCACGTCGCTCGGCGACCAGTACCTCGGCCTCGAAATCGCCAATGGCGTGGAGATCAAGATCCAGCGCAGCGCTGTGGTCCAGGTCTTGCCCAAGGGCGCCGTCAAGTAAGCAATAAATGCGTGGCCCGGCCTTGCGCTTTGTGGAGCAAGGCCTCAAGTCACGCCGTGTTTCGTTTCTGAAAAGCGCTTTCTCATGAACCGTTATCCGGTCTGGAAGTACGCGATCATCGTGATCGTGCTGCTTGTGGGGTTGATCTATTCCCTGCCCAATTTCTTCGGCGAGGCGCCTGCCGTGCAGGTGTCCGCGGCCAAGTCGACCGTCAAGGTCGACGCCGCCACCCAGGGCCGGGTCGAGGAGGCGCTGAAAACAGCCGGGCTCACGCCCGACCTGCTCACGCTCGAAGGCGGCTCGCTGCGCGCGCGCTTCCGCACGCCCGACGAGCAGCTCAAGGCGCGCGACGTTCTGCAGCGCACGCTGGTGCCCGATCCGTCCGAGCCGCCCTACGTGGTGGCCCTGAACCTGGTCTCGCGGTCGCCGGCATGGCTCACGTCGCTGCATGCGTTCCCGATGTACCTGGGGCTCGATTTGCGCGGCGGGGTCGACTTCTTGCTGCAGGTCGACATGAAGGGCGCGATCGACAAGAAGGCCGAGTCGTTCGCGGGTGACCTGCGCACCACCTTCCGCGACAAGAGCATTCGCGGCACCTCGGTGAACCGCAACGGCCAGACCATCGAGGTTTCGTTCCGCGACGCGGCCACGCTGCAAACCGCCAAGCAGCTCATCCAGGACCAGTTTCCGGATCTCGCGACCACCGACACGCAAGACGGCGCCAACTGGCGCCTCACCGCCACCATCAAGCCCGAGGCCGCGCGCCGGCTCCAGGACGCGGCGCTCAAGCAGAACATCACCACCCTGCACAACCGGATCAACGAACTCGGCGTGGCCGAGCCGGTGATCCAGCAGCAGGGCCTGGACCGCATCGTGGTGCAGCTGCCCGGCGTGCAGGACACGGCCAAGGCCAAGGACATCCTGGGCCGCACCGCCACGCTCGAAATGCGCCTGGTCGACGAAAGCGCCGAAGGCCGCGCGGCCGAACTGAGCGGCGGACCGGTGCCCTTCGGCTCCGAGAAATTCTTCGAGCGCAACGGCCGCCCGGTGATCGTGAAGAAGCAGGTGCTCGTCACCGGCGAAAGCCTCACCGACGCGCAGCCCGGCTTCGACCAGCAGAGCAACCAGCCCAAGGTCGACCTGACCATGGACGCCAAGGGCGGTCGGATCATGCGCGACGTGAGCCGCGAGAACTACAAGAAGCGCATGGCGATGCTGATCTTCGAGAAGGGCAAGGGCGAAGTGCTCACGGCCCCGTCGATCAATGGCGAGCTCGGCAACCGCTTCCAGATCTCGGGTTCGATGACCGTGTCCGAAGCGGCCGACCTCGCGCTGCTGCTGCGCGCCGGCTCGCTGGCCGCACCGATGGAAATCATCCAGGAGCGGACCATCGGCCCGAGCCTGGGCGCCGACAACATCGAAAAGGGCTTCAAGAGCGTGATGTATGGCTTCCTGGCCATCATGGTGTTCATGTGCGCCTACTACGCGCTGTTCGGCCTGTTCTCGTCGATCGCGCTGGCCGTCAACCTGATGCTGCTGGTGGCCATTCTCTCGATGCTGCAGGCCACGCTCACGCTGCCCGGCATTGCGGCCATGGCGCTGGCCATCGGCGTGGCCATCGACTCCAACGTGCTGATCAACGAGCGCGTACGCGAAGAGCTGCGCAACGGCGCTTCGGCGCAGGCCGCCATCCATGCCGGCTACGACCGCGCCTGGGGCACGATTCTCGACTCCAACGTGACCACGCTGATTGCCGGCATTGCGTTGCTGGCGTTCGGCTCGGGCCCCGTCCGCGGCTTTGCGGTGGTGCACTGCATCGGCATCGTCACCTCGATGTTCTCCGCCGTGTTCTTCTCGCGCGGCCTCGTGAACTTCTGGTACGGCAACAAGAAAAAGCTCAAGTCGGTGTCGATCGGCACCGTGTGGCGGCCCAAGACCGACGGCACGGCCGTGGCTGACGGCAAGTAAAGGTCAAGGACAAGCGCCATGGAATTCTTCCGCATCCACAAGACCATCCCGTTCATGCGCCATGCACTGGTGCTGAACATCATTTCCTTTGCCACCTTTGCGTTGGCGGTGTTCTTCCTGCTGCACCGCGGGCTGCACCTGTCGGTGGAGTTCACGGGCGGCACCGTGATGGAGGTGGCCTACCAGCAGTCCGCCGACATCGGCAAGGTGCGCGAGGCGATCGGCAAGCTCGGTTATCCGGACGTGCAAGTGCAGAGCTACGGCACGTCGCGCGACGTGCAGATCCGCCTGCCGGCGCAAAAGGGCATGAGCTCCGACCAGCAAAGCGCGCAGGTCATGCAGGCGCTCAAGTCGGTCGACCCCTCGGCCACGCAGCGCGGCTTGGAAGTCGTCGGGCCCCAGGTGGGCGAGGAGCTCACCACCAACGGGCTGAAAGCGCTCGGCATGGTGGTGGTCGGCATCATGATCTATCTGGCGGTGCGCTTCGAATGGAAGTTCGCCGTGGCCACCGTGCTGGCCAACCTGCACGACGTGGTCATCATCCTGGGATTCTTCGCCTTCTTCCAGTGGGAGTTCTCGCTTGCGGTGCTGGCGGCGGTGCTCGCGGTGCTGGGGTATTCGGTGAACGAATCGGTCGTGATCTTCGACCGGGTGCGCGAGAATTTCCGCCGCTACCGCAAGATGAACACGGTGGGGATCATCGACAACGCGATCACCTCGACCATCAGCCGGACCATCATCACGCACGGTTCGACGCAGCTGGTGGTGCTCTCGATGTTCTTCTTCGGCGGCCCGACGCTCCATTACTTTGCCTTGGCGCTGACCATCGGCATCTGCTTCGGCATCTACTCGTCGTGCTTCGTGGCGGCGGCAATCGCCATGTGGCTGGGCATCAAGCGCGAAGACCTCATCAAGGGCACGCCGGCCAAGCGCGACGGCGATTCCGAGGACGACCCGAACGCCGGCGCCGTGGTCTGACGCCACCGAAACTGAAGGAAAGTGCCGCGGGAAGTCAGCAACTGCAAGGAAGCTGATGCACACTTGTGCAGTTGCTTTTCCCGATGCAAGCTCTCGGCTGTTGCCGAATAGAGCCTCACCGGCCTTTCCGATCTTTCAATGAGTATTGCGCGGTCCGCCTCTTCCTTGCAGCTCGCACGCGAGACGCGTGAGCGTTTCGTGCTGGCGACCGGGAGCGTCATCGTTCCCTTGGCGCAAGCCATCCGGGACCGGCTGACCAAGCAGGCCTCTGAAATCGGCAGCGCCCGCGCCATGCAGGAAAGCCGTGACGATTTCGTGGCGTTCCAGGGGCAGGCCACGCAGTGGGTTTCACTCGCCCAGACCCACTGGCGCAAGTCGGTCAACGCCACGGGCGCGTCGGCCGGCGGATCGTCCACAGGCGGGCTGCGGCTCGAACTGATCGGCGACGACGTGATGGAAAGCAACATCCTGTCGTCGCGCCTGGCCCAGGCGATCCAGGAAAAGGCGAGTTTCGAACTCAGCGACCTGCGTCTGCGCATCCAGCATCTCGAAGGCAGCACCGAGCTGGACGCCAATGACGTGCTCAGGCCCGAAGCGCTGTCCAAGCTGCTGGTCGAACAATGGCTGGCGGCCGGCTTGAGCCGTGCGCTCTGGGCTCGGGTGCAGGACACCGTGCAGCAGCTCCTGGTCGGCGTGGTCGTCAAGGCCTACGAAGACGCCAATGCGTTCCTGGTTTCCAAGGGCGTGATGGAGGAGATCGATCTCAAGAATTTTGTGCGCCGCACGGGCGCTTCCGGCAGCGGCTCCAGCGGGCCGGCAACGGTGCCCGGGTCGCCATATGCCGGCGGCGGTGCCAGCCAGGCTCCGGGTGCCGCCTCGCGCCACGGCTCGGATGCGTCGCCGCAAAACCGCGGCTTTGCGCCGTCGGTGCCGCTCGCAACGACGGGCGGCTCTCCGTTGCTGCTCGCCCGCCAGCGCGCGCAAACGGCGTTGCTGAGTCTCAAGCGCTTCGTCGCCGCCCGTATCGGCGCGGCGGACATGCAGTCCACCATGTCTTCGTCGCCGCAGTCAGTCGCCGGAATGGACGGCGGCGGCGCGCCCGCGGGCGGTGCTGGCGGGGGTGGCGGCGGCACCTCCCGCGCGGTTTCCAACACCTTTGCGGGCGTGATCGCCGACGCCGAAGCCGCCTACCGGATGGCCGCCACGCAGTACATGCAGAACCACCCCGGCGACGCGGCCACCGTCATCCAGCAGGCCTCGGTCGACTTGCGGCGGCGCAGCGCCGAGATCAAGAAGCGGGCGCCCACCACCGCCGACAAGGCCACCGTCGAGATCGTGGCGCTCATGTTCCAGGCCATCCTCGCGGAGGAGCGCATTCCTTTTTCGGCGCGCGTATGGTTTGCGCGACTGCAGATGCCTGTGCTGCGCGTGGCCATTGCCGAACCCGAGTTCTTCGGCACGCTGCAGCACCCGGCCCGCATGCTGATCGACCGCATGGGCTCCTGCGTGATGGGTTTCGACGCCGCCGCCATTTCGGGCAGTGCGCTCGAAGGCGAAATCCGCCGCGTGGTGCAGGTGATTGAGCAGTACCCCGAAACCGGGCAGCGCGTCTTCAAGCTGGTGTTCGACGAGTTCGTCGCGTTCCTGGGCCGCTATCTCACGCAAAGCGACACCACCCAGCGTGTCATGAGCGTGGCGCAGCAGGTCGAGCAGAAGGAAACGATGGCGATCCAGTACACCATCGAACTGCGCAAGATGCTCAACGACATGCCGGTGCGCGACGAGATACGCGAGTTTCTCTTCAAGGTCTGGGCCGAGGTGCTGGCCATTGCCGCACTGCGCTACGGCGCCCAGGGCGAGCAAACGGTCATGCTCAAGCGCGTCGCCTCCGAACTGGTGTGGGCCGCGAGCGCCAAACCCAACCGCGCCGACCGCGCCCGCGTGATCCAGGACCTGCCGCAGCTGCTGCAGCGCCTGCGCCTGGGCATGAACCTGCTGGGCATCATCGACGAGCCGCAGGAAGCCCACATCAAGACCATCGGCGCGACCTTGTCCGATGCCTTCCTGTCGAAGACCGAGGCCATTCCCGCAGCCAAGATCGACGCCATGGCCGAGCGCCTGGCGCACCTTGAAGACTTTGTGAGCGACGAAGGCGGCGCTTCCAACTTGCCGCTCGATGCGAACAGCATCGAACTGCTGCTCGGCGTGGATGCGGCCTCGATCGAGGTGGTGCCCGACACCTCCGGCGCCGTTGTGGCCGAAGACATGCTGGAGTGGGCGCACGAACTGCAGGTGGGCAACTGGTTCATGCTCGACCACAACGACCGCGTGAGCCAGGTTCAATTCGTCTGGCGCAGCGACCGCAAGCAGCTGCACCTGTTCGCCTCGGCCGACGGCCGCAGCTTTCTCATCCAGGTCGGTCGGCTGGCCAACTACCTGCAGGCCGGCCTGCTGGTGCCGGCCGAAGAAGAAACGCTCACCGTGCGCGCCACGCGCGAGGCGCTCGCCAAGCTCGACGCCAACCCGGAACGGCTGTTGAACTAGTCGGCTAGTGCGCGACGCGCCCTTCGCGGCTTTCGCAGAGTTCGTCGAGCACCAGTGCGTCGGGCTCGATGCCGGTGCTCCAGTGCACCATCAGCACGATGATCTTGAGTTCGTCCAGCGCCACCGGGTCGCCCGGTGCGGCCATGGCGCGGTCGATGACGATTTCGCGCAAACCGCAAGACAGCACGTTCGACGACTCGAGAAAACGGATGAAGCCGAGGCAGTCGGCGCCCAGGTGCTCCTGCTCGGCCTGGGAATACACCCGCATGGCGTTGCTCGACTGGGGCAGCGCGGCTTCGGGCGCACCCTGCAGCGTGACGGTGGCGACGGTGTCGTCATTGGCGCTTCGCTCGAGCTGCAAGCCTTGTGTTGCAAGGCTCAGGCCGTCGAGCCAGTGCAGCGCATCGCGGATCTCTTCTGCCTCGAAGCCGTGGGCACTGAGCTTGCGGCCCAGTTGTACGGGTTCGGGGCAAGCATCGCCGCGCCAATAGTTTTCGTAGACAAAAACGAGCACTTCGAACATGAGCCCAATATAGCCGAAGCTTGTTGCGAGCTCCCGGGCTTCATGTCACTTCTTCGGCCCTTTTTGGGGGGAGGAAAATACTAAGCCGCTGCCGTTCTCTGGAAGAGCCCGCCGGGCAGGCGCGCCACGTGGCCGTCGAGCTCGAGTTCGAGCATCTTCGCCTGCAGCGCGGCCGCGCTCCAGCCGGTGCGTGCGCTCAGGGCGTCGAGGTTCACAGGATCGAAGCCCAAGGCCTCGAGCAGCGGGTTCTCCGCGGCTGACGAGGAAGCACCCGAATCGCCGAAAAGACCCGCGTTAGCGCTGGATGTGCGCAGGTCGGGCAACTCTTCGAGGATGTCGTTCACCGACTCGACCAGCTTCGCGCCCTGGCGGATCAACGCATGGCAGCCCCGCGATTGCGGTGAATGGATCGAGCCCGGAATGGCGAACACTTCCTTGCCTTGTTCCGAAGTGAGGCGTGCCGTGATCAGCGAACCCGATTGAAGCGCGGCCTCGACCACCAGCGTGCCGCGCGCCAAGCCGGCAATGAGCCGGTTGCGCTTCGGAAAGTTTTGCGTGAGCGGGGGTGTGCCGAGCGGCAACTCGCTCACGATCAGTCCCTGCTGCGTGATGCGGTGCGCCAAGTCGCGGTGCCGGGCCGGATAGACGCGGTCGAGGCCCGTTCCCACGATGGCCACGGTGGCGAGCCGGGGCGTATCGCCGGCTGCGTCCAACGCGCCCTGGTGCGCCGCGCCGTCCACGCCGAGCGCCAGTCCCGATATCACCGGCAAGCCCGCGTCGCCCAGCGCCCGTGCAAAGGCCCGCGCATTGGCGGCGCCCTGCGGCGTGGGGTTGCGGCTGCCCACCACGGCAATGCTGTTGGTGAGCTGTGTCAGGTCGAGATTCGACGCGCCGAGCACGTAGAGCATCAACGGCGGATCGACCATTTCGAGCAGCGAGGCGGGGTAGCCCGAATCGCCCAGCGTCACGATGCGGCGTGAGGTGCCTTCGTCCTGGCCGGGTTGCAGCCACTGCCAGGTCATGTCGACCTGCGCCTGGAGGCCGTTGGGCGGCTGCTGCAATGCGTCGGCCTGCGCCTGCGACACCACCTGCCGGAGCGCCGCGGCAGGTTGCGCAAAAATGCCCTCGGGCAGCCCGAAGGCCGCCAGCAGCTTGCGTGCGGCGCCGTCGCCGATGCCCGGCGTCAGTGAAAGCCGCAGCCAGCCGGCGAGTTCTGCGCGTTCCAAACGAAGCGAAAAAGCGTCAGGGATTGACGAGGAAGTCGCCGGCGCGCGGGGTGTCGGTGATTTCGAGCACCAGCGCGTACGACACCTTTTCGAACGGCCGGAACACCATCAGCAGGCCGATGCGTTCGTTCGGGAGCTTGATCGTTTCCTTGCGTTCGCCGGTGCGGTCGAGAATGGTTTCGCCGTTCTTCAGAATGGCCAGCACGTGCCCGCTGTCGACGCCGTCGCGCGTGCCCTTGTTGATGGCCACCACCTGGTTCTGCGCCGCGAACTGCACCGCATTGCCGTAGACCGAGATGATGCGGCCTTCGACCTGCGTGGAGGGCGCGCGCGGCACGTAGCTCAGCAGCTGGCGCGGCGGCTCGGGCAGGAGGCGGTCGCCAGCGCGAATTTCCTCGCGCGCCGCGATGATGTCGATGCTAGCCGGCACCACCGTGATGACGTCCTTGTCCTTCTGGGTCTCGACCGTGGTCGATTCGCCGCGCTGGAGCTGGGCCTTGCCCAGGTACTGCGCCTCGTAGCCGAGGATTTCACCCGTTCCCGGGTCTTTCAGCGGCGTGGCGCTGCGGAACACGCGGAAGTTCTTCAGCGGGCCCGGCGTTTCGAGCAGCGGGGTGTCAGCATTGCCGCGCGCATAAGCGCGGTCGCCGCGCGACAGCAGCACCCGGCTGTCGTTGCCGGCCACGATGCGCGGCGCGCTTTGCAGCGTGTCGGCGTCCACCACGATCGGCTCGCTCAGGAACGGCTCGATGATGCTTGGGTTGAGCGTGGGCAGCGCCATGCCGGCCAGCGAATCGAAGCGCGTGCGCGGCGACAGCTTGATGGTGCCGCCGTCTGCGCTGCCGCCCGCGCCGCGGCGCATGGTCAGGCGTGCGCGGCCGCCCGTCTTGTCCAGGTAGAGAACCTGGCCCGGGTAGATGCGGTGCGGGTTCGCGATCTCGTTGATGTTCATGCCCCACAGTTCCGGCCAGCGCCAGGGGCGCAGCAGGTAGAGGCGCGAAATGGCCCACAGCGTGTCGCCGGGCTTGACCGTGTATTCGTCCGGCGCGCTGGCCGCCAGTTCGCTCAGCGGAACGCCGTTCTGGGCGGTTTGCTGTGCCGTGGCGCGTTGCTGCGGGGTGACGGGGTAGTTCTGAGCCCAGGCCGTCGTGCCGCCGCTGATTACCGCAAGGGCTGCCAACGTGGCGAAAAGATGCGGGCGCTGGCGGACAGGGGTTCGGAGCTTTTTCATGTCTGGATGGGTGAGCGCATCAAAGTATCGGTGCGCATACGAATCTCACAATTTGCTACGAATTCTGCGCCCGAAGCCCTTTGAAGGGCAACGTTTTCAGGCGATCCGAGCTCATCGCGTCGCGGAATTGGCGAAAATAGCCACAACTTTTCCCGTTTTTCATGGCCAAACGAATCATTCTGAGTTACCCGGACAAGCGCCTGCACACGGTTGCCAAGCCGGTGCAGGGCGTCGACGCACGCATCAAGGCCCTGGTTGCCGACATGCTGGAAACCATGTACGACGCCAACGGCATCGGACTGGCCGCCACCCAGGTCGATGTGCACGAGCGCCTGGTCGTCATCGACGTTTCCGAAGAGCGCAACGAGCCGCTGGTGCTCATCAACCCCGAAATTATCTGGGCAAGCGACGAAAAGGTGCTGAACGAAGAGGGTTGCCTTTCCGTGCCCGGCATCTACGACGGCGTGATGCGCTCCACCTCGGTCAAGGTCCAGGCGCTGGACGAAAACGGCGAACTGCGCACCATCGAGGCCGAAGGCCTGCTTGCCGTGTGCATTCAGCACGAGCTCGACCACCTGCTGGGCAAGGTGTTCGTTGAATACCTGTCGCCGCTCAAGCGCAACCGCATCAAGAGCAAGCTGCTCAAGCAGCAACGCGAAGACGCCCGAGAGGGCCGGGCCTGAGAATGCGCTTCGCTTGGCCGAGTGCTTTCGTCGTTGCCGCCGGGCTGCTGCTGGCCGGCTGCGCCAGCGAACCGACACGCATCGTGCCGGGCACCACGGCGGTCGAAACCCTGCAGCGCCTGGGCCCTCCGACGGGCCGCTACCCGCTCACCGGCGGCGGCGAACGCCTGCAGTATTCGCGCATGCCTGCCGGCTTCGAGGTGATCGACATCGACGTCGATGCCTCCGGCAAGGTCGTTTCCGTGACGCAGGTGCTCAACGAGGCGCGCTTCGGCCACGACATCAAGGTCGACCGATGGCGCCAGAACGACGTGGTCGCCTTTTATGGCCGGCCCTATGAAATCAGCCGCGTCAGTTCATTCGACGGAGCCGTCTGGACCTGGCGCTACAAGGCCGTGAACGAACGCCGCATGCTCTATATCTACATCGATCCCACCGGCGTGGTTCGCCGCTATCACACGGGGGATGACCTCGAACTCGAACGGATCCGGGATTGAACCCGCTCAAGGTCGTTTTTGCGGGCACGCCCGAGTTTGCGCGCGTCGCGCTTGAGGCCATTGCCGCTGCCGGGCATGAAGTGGTGCTGGTGCTGAGCCAGCCCGACCGGCCCGCCGGGCGCGGCATGAAGCTGCAGGCCTCTCCCGTCAAGCAATGCGCCGTGGCCAACAAATGGCCGGTGGCGCAGCCGCGCAGCCTGCGGCTCGACGGCAAGTACCCTGAAGACGCCTCGGCCGCGCGCGAGGCCCTGTTGGCAGCAAATCCCGATGTGATGGTGGTTGCGGCCTACGGGCTCATCCTGCCGCAATGGGTGCTCGACCTGCCGAAGTTCGGCTGCCTCAACATCCACGCCAGCCTGCTGCCGCGCTGGCGCGGGGCAGCGCCGATCCACCGCGCCATCGAGGCCGGCGACACGCAAACCGGCATCACCATCATGCAGATGGACGCCGGCTTGGACACGGGCGACATGCTGCTGCGCGAGTCGGTGGATATCGGCAACGACAACACCGCCCGCCTGCACGACCGGCTGGCCGAACTGGGCGGCCGCATGATCGTCCAGGCGCTGGCCGATATCGGCAAGCTGGAGCGCACGCCGCAGCCTGCCGAAGGCGTGACCTACGCCAACAAGGTCGAAAAGCACGAAGCGCAGGTCGACTGGAACCAGCCTGCCGATGGAATCGTGCGGCGCATTCGTGCTTTCGATCCTTTCCCCGGCGCCAACAGTCCGCTCGACGGCGAGACCATCAAGCTCTGGGCCGCACACGCTGCCCCTGCGGAGCAATCGGCTGCGCCTGGCACCATCCTGGCCGTGACCGACACCGGCATTGCTGTGGCCGCGGCCGGCTCGATCGTGATGGTCACCGAACTCCAGCGTCCCGGCGGCAAGCGCCTGGCCGTGGCTGATTTCCTGCGCGGCTTCGACCTGAAGCCCGGGCAGGTGTTCGGCTGATGTTCCTGTCCGCAGCCATCCGCCGCCGCCCCGAATTCCGCGCCGGCATCCGCGACATGTCTTCGGCCGCTCTGGGCATCGGCGCCTGGGGGCTCATGACCGGCGTTGCCATGGTCAAGTCGAACATGAGCGTGCTGGAATCGGTGGCGATGACACTGCTGGTCTACGCCGGCAGTTCGCAACTCGCCGCCATTCCGCTGCTGTTTGCAGGCGCGCCGGCCTGGGTGATATTGGCCACGGGCTTCTGCGTCAACCTGCGCTTCGTGGTCTTCAGCCTGCACCTGCGGCCATACCTCATGCACATGCCGCGCTGGCGCCGCATGACCCATGGCTATCTCACCGCCGACCTGAGCTATGCGCTGTTCACCCGGCGCTATGCGTCGCCGCCGGTCGGGCCCGATGAGCAGAAGGCCCAGGAGGCCTACCTCACCGGCAACTACTTCGTGACCTGGTGCTCGTGGATGGGCATGAGCCTTCTGGGTATTGCGCTCGCCAACTTCATTCCGCAGAACTGGGGACTCGGCTTTGCAGGCGTGCTGAGCCTGGTGGCCATCGTCTGCTCGATGGCGACCACGCCGCTGCGTATGCTGGCCGCGCTGATTGCCAGCGTTACCGCCGTGGCCGCCTATGCGCTGCCGCTCAAGCTCAACATCGTGGTGGCCATCGGCACGGCGGTTCTGCTGTGCTTCTGGCTCGAGAAGCAGCTCGGACTCGACCCGGATGCGGAAGACAACAAATGAGCGGCACCACCGATTTCTGGACGCTCGCGATCATCGTCGGACTGGCGGGAGTCACCGTGCTCACGCGCTGCTTCTTCTTCATTCTCGACCGGCCTTGGGGGTTGCCCGATTGGGCGCACCGCGCCCTGCACTACGCGCCGGCCGCTGCGCTGGCGGGCGTGATCGCGCCGGAGATCGTGATGACCCAAGGCCACCTGATCACCACGCTGCACGACGCGCGCCTGTACGCGACAGTGGTTGGCGCCGCTTATTACTACTGGCGGCGCGGCGTGCTCGGCACGATGCTGGCGGGCATGGCCGTGTACCTGCCTCTGCACCTGTGGCTGGGCTGGTAAAAAATTTCAGTCCAGCTTCACGCCGGCGGCCTGGATGATCTTGCCCCAGCGCTCGCTCTCCGCCCGCGACAGTTTGTAGAACTCCTGCGGCGTGCCCGGCAGCGGCTCGAATCCGAACTCCGCGAACAGCTTCACCACCTTCGGTGCCTTCATCGCCTTCTGCAGCTCGCTGTTGATGCGCGCGACCGCTTCCGGCGGCATGCCGGCCGGGCCGATCAGGCCGTGAAAGGCATAGGCGTTCACGTCGCTGAACCCGGCCTCGACGAAGGTCGGCACTTCGGGCAATGCGCCCGCACGCTGCGGCAGCGCAATCGCCAGCACCCGCACCTTGCCCGCCTTGATGATCGGCAGGCCCGAGGCTAGGTCGAGCATCATCGTGGGCACCTGGCCGCCCATCACGTCGGTCATTGCCGGCGCGGCGCCCTTGTAGGGCACGTGCGTGATGCTGATGCCGGCCTTCTGCTTGAAGAGTTCCATCGCCATGTGGTGCGGCGAGCCGTTGCCGGGCGAGGCGTAGCTCACCTTCTCGGGGTTGGCCTTCACGTAGCGCACGAACTCGGCCACGTTCTTCGCGGGAAAGTCCGGGTGCACCACCAGCGCCACCGGAAAGCGGCCGATGGTGCCGATGTAGGTGAAGTCGCTCGCAGGCTTGTAGGGCAGCTTGGCGAACATGTGCTCGTTGAAGAGCAGCGCCGCGTTCTCGGCCTGCATGATCGTGTAGCCGTCGGGCTTGGCCTGCATCAGCACCGACACGCCGATGTTGGTGGACGCGCCCGGCCGGTTGTCGATGATGAGCGGCTGCCCGAGCGAAGGCTGCATGGCTTCCGCCAATGCGCGCGCAAGGTTGTCGGTGCCGCCGCCGGCCACGTAGGGCACGATCCACTTGACGGGCTGGCTCGGGTAGGCGGTCTGCTGGGCAGAGGCAAGAGGTGCGGCAGCCAGCGCCACGAGTGCAGCCAGCAGGTGGAAAAATCGTTTCATTGTCTGTGTCTCCGTTGCTTGTTTTGAAATGGGTAGCGGGTCAGTCCCCGCGCAGCGTCTGCCAGAGCTCGCGGTCGCGCTCCGCCGTCCACACCACGGGGTGTTCGATGCCGCGCAACTCGTCATAGGCGCGCGATACGTCGAAGGGCAGTACGTGCTGGAACACGGGCCATGCGCCAAAGCGCGGCGTCATCGCTGCTTCTGCGCGCGCGAAGCAGCCCTTGAGCGTTTCGCCCGCGGCAATGCCGACCTTGACGCTGTCGAGCAGGGTTCCAAGAAAAGCCTGGGTGAGTTCGATGGCTTCGGCGCAGGCGGCCTCGTCTTGCAGCACGGCGCCGCGTCCCGGCACCAGCACGCGGGGCTTCAGGGCGCGCACCGCATCGAGCGTGCCGGCCCAGTCGCCGATGTAGGCATCGCCCGCGTACACGCCGCAGTGGTTTTCGACTACGTCGCCGGAGAAAAGCACGCCGCAATCGGGCAGCCACGCGACCGTGTCGCCGCTCGAATGGCCGCGGCCCAGCGCCATCAAGCGCAACTCGCGGCCCAGGCCTGGGCGCGAACCGAGCCACAGGCTCATCTCGCGCTCGAAGCTCATCGTCGGAAAGGTCAGGCCTGGAATCTCTTCCACGCCCGCGAAGAGGCGCGGAAAGCGGCCGACCTCCGAATCGAAATCGGCCTGTCCGCGCGTGCGAATCCAGTCGAGCGTGCCGTTGCTCGCGATGATGGCCTGCACCTCGTCGAAAGCGCTCGCGCCCATCACGCGCACCGCGTGGTAGTGCGTGAGCACGATGGTCTTGATGGGTTTGTCGGTCACCGTGCGAATGGCGGCGAGAAAGTCGCGGGCCATGCGCGGCGTCGGGCGCGTGTCGATCAGCACCACATGCTCGTCGCCGACGACGAAGCCGCAGTTCGGATCGAAGTCGCTGATGTAGCCGTACACGCCGGGCGCGAGCTCGCGCAGCTGCGGTTTCTGCTCGCGTGTGTCGGAGGCGGAAGCGAAGGAGACGTTGGCGTTCATGGGGCTTGAAGGGTCGTGAGGTCTACGGCCGCTGCGCGGATGCAATCGAGCAGCACGGCCTGGTCGCCGCACTGGTTGGCCAGCAGCAGCATGAGGCGGGCGTTGAGGTCGGCGCTCTGTGCTTCGCCCAGGCCTTCGTGGGCCGCAAGCAAGGCGGCGTAGAAGCCATCGGGATCGGGGATGCGGGGCTCGGTGATCATGAATTGGTGTTTCGGGCAAGCGCCGTGCGAAGCGCATCGGCAATGGCTGCGGGCGTGGCGTGAGGTAGCGTCGCGGCGCGGTAGGCATCGGGGCGCACGAGCACAAGGCTGCCCGCGTCACGCAGGCCCAGATGGTTCGTGAACCGTTCGCCGGCTTGCAGTGTCGGCAAGCCGCTGTCGCCGCCAATGGCCAGCAGGCGCAGCGGCAACGACGCCGTCGCTTCCATCGCCGCCTCCGCCCCGGCGCGTGTCGGCGCCAGCCACAGCCCGATGCACTGCGTGCCATCGGCGAGCAACTGCATCAGCGTTGTCTCGCTTCCGTCGGCCCAGCGCAGCGGCAGGTTCTGTACGCTGCGCCCCCCTTCGGGCAATTGCGGCGCGGGTGGATAGTCGTTCGCAACCGACATGCGGCCCGTGTTCACCAGCGCCCGCGCAAACGGATATCGCGCGGCCAACGACACCACCGCGCGGCGCAGCGTGTGCTCGGCCGGCGAACGCGGGGCGAGAAAGCGCGCCGAGCGGCTCGTCACCCGCAGGTTCTCTTGCGCGGCGGGTTGGCGTTCGGCGTTGTAGCTGTCGAGCAGCGCTTCGCTCGCCTGCCCTTGCGCAACGAGCGCCAGCTTCCAGCCGAGGTTCGCCGCATCCTGGATGCCGCTGTTGCCGCCGCGCGCGCCGAACGGGCTCACCACGTGCGCGGCATCGCCGATGAAGAACACGTTGCCATGGCGAAAGCTGTCGAGCAGATGGTCGCGGTAGCCGTACGGCCCGATCCACACGAACTCGAACTCCACGCCTGGCCCCAGCTGTTCGCGCAGCCGCGCGCCCGCCACTTCAGGCTTGCTGATGTAGCTCGTGTCGCAATCCTCGGGCATCTGGTAGTCGATGCGCCACACGCCGTCGGCCATCAGGTGCTGCCACACGCCGCGGCCTTCATTGAAGGGCGCGTCGACCCAGGTCCAGCGCTCGGTGGGCAGCGGTTTCTTGAAGCGCACGTCGCTGATGCACCAGCGGTCGGTGCTGCGCGACGAGTGGGCATCGATGCCCAACTGCGTGCGGATCGGGCTGTTGGCACCGGTGGCGTCGATCAGCCGATCGGCCTCGATGGAGTAGCGGCCGGCGGGTGTTTCGACCTCGATGCGTACGCCGTCGTGCAACTGCTCGACGCTGGCCACGCGGTTCTTCCAGCGCACGTCGGTCAGTCCGAGCTCGAGGATGCGCTCGACCAGAAACCATTCAACGTAGAACTGCTGCAGGTTGATGAACGGCGGCTGCCTGGAGACGCTGTTCGCCTGCAGGTTGAAGTTGTAGACCTCCTGCTCGCCCGAGAAGGTGCGCCCGAAAGACCACGTGATGCCTTTGCTGGCCATGCGCTCGTAGACGCCAAGCCGCTCGAAGATCTCGAGGCTCTTTTGCGCATAGCAGATGCCGCGGGAGGAGGCGCCGCGCACCCCGACGGTGTCGTCCTCGTCGAGCAGCACGGCACGCACGCCGCGTTGTGCCAGGTCGCAGGCCAGCGTGAGGCCGGAAGGGCCTGCGCCGACGATCACGATCGGGTGGCGAACGATCTTCGTGCCGCCTATTTCGGGCGGCGGCGTGAAAGGCCAGCTCGGCAGCTCGTACGCCGGCGCAAATGCAAAGGTTTCCATGTCCGGTCTACAGCGCGTGGGCAAATTCGGCGATCGCGTCCGCCGCCTTCGGAACCAGTTCAGGCTGCCCCGCCAGATAGTGGTTGCCGCCGACGATGTCGACATTGCGGATGCGCGCGCCGCCGGCAGCCATCCACGCATCCCGTGTGCTCGGAAAGGTCGACTGGTCGCCCGTGTACGTGAGCAGCAGTTTGGGCACGGAAGTGCGCGCAAGGTTGGTGGGCCCGTCGGCTTGCGACCGCGAAGACCACTGCGAAAGAAACGCCGTGAGCGAGGTGGTGCGCCCCATAGCATTGGCCGAGTAGTTCACCTGCCGCGCATCGCCCCACACGCTGCCCGGCAGCCGGTCGTTGGCATCGAGCGAAAGATCCACGCAGCGCGGGTCGGCATGCGTGCGATAGACGACAAAGGTCTGGTCGCGCGGCGCGCCCGGTGTGCCGCGCAGCAGCGCGAGCCGGTCGATGCACCATTGCTCGATGCGGTCCAGCCGCGCCTTTTGCGCCGCGCTGAAGCGTGCGAGAAATTCGGGTTCGTAGGGCACGCGGTGGCGCGGGTCGTACATGTCGAGTTCGGGGTCCACCGACAGCGGGTCATGCTCGTCGGTGACCGAAGGGTCGATCCAGTCGCGCATCAATCGCGTGCGGCCCAGGTGTGCTGCGCACAGGGCAAGGCCGTCCACGGGTGGCAGGTCGTTCGGGTGCAGGTGCGTCGGGTCGCCGTCCGGAAAATGCGTGGCCGTGAGCTTCTCGGCCTGCGCCTGGTAGAAGCTCGCAAGCGCAGCGCCGCCCGAGTTGCCGACCAGGAACACCTGCTCGTAGCCGGCCGCGCGCAGGTACTGCACGCCGGCCCCCAGGTCCTGGATGGCGCGCTCCATCAGCAGCACCGTGTCGTTGCCCACGTAGCGCGAGTTCAGCCCCATGCAGCAGATGCCGCGCTCAGCCAGCGGGCCAATGAGATAGTGCCCCATGAAGTTGCTGGTCGGGTGCATCACGATGGCCGCAATCTTCTTCGGGCCTTGCGGCGCGCGAAAGGCGCCGTAGATGCGGGGACGCAGCATCTGCAGGCCCGACTGGCTCTCCATCGCAGCACCAGGCTTCACATCGATGACGGCGAGTTGCAGCTCAGACATTGGCAGTGCCCCTCGCGGTGCGAAGTTCAGCCTTGCGCACGGTCCACGCGTCGAGGTCCGCGCGAGCGCGCAGCGCATGCGCTTCCATCTCGGCCTGCGGCACGGTCGGCGTGGTCAGCTCCACGCGAATGCCGTTGGGGTCGAAGAAGTAGATCGATTCGATGATGTGGTGGTCGGTCACGCCCAGCACTTCAACGCCGGCGTTCTCCAGCCGCGTCTTGGCGGCGAGCAGGTCGCTCACCGAATCCACCCGCAGCGCGATGTGGTTCACCCACGCTGGCGTGTTGGGCGAGGGCTGCGCCGCCACGTCGTCGCCCAGGTCGAAGAAGGCGATGTACGAACCGTCGCGCATCTGGAAAAAGATGTGCACGTAGGGGCAGTACTCGCCCGTGCTCGGCACGTGGTCGCTCTTGATCACGTGCGCGAGCGGCAGGCCCAGCAGGTCTTCGTAGAAGCAGCGGGTCTCCTCGCTGTCGCGGCAACGCCAGGCAAAGTGGTGCAGTCCGCGCACTGGCGGTGCGGGTGGGGGCGCCGTGTGGGCGGTGGTCGGCATGGCTTCTTGTCTCCGGTGAGCCGTTATTGGGCGACGCCGCGTCTTATGATGCAATCGAAATTAATTCATCGATTGATGAAATAGACATATGAATCTGACCCTGCGCCAATTGCGCGCCTTTGCTGCGGTGGCCGAAACGGGCGGCTTCACTGCTGCGGCGCAGCAGTTGCATCTCACGCAATCGGCGCTCAGCGTGCTGGTGCGCGAACTCGAGCGCGAGATGGGCGTGAAGCTGCTCGACCGCCACACCCGGCGCGTGCAGCTTTCCGAAGCGGGACGCGAGTTCCTGCCCTCAGTGCACCGGCTGCTCGGCGACCTGACGAGCGCGGTGGCCGGCGTGACGGATTTGCGTGACAAGAAGAAAGGAGTGTTGCGCCTTGCAGCACCCCAGATCATGGCCTGCACCCTGATGCCACGGGTGATCGCGCTTTATCGCGAGGCCTATCCCGACGTCGACGTTCGGCTTGCCGACACGCTGCCCGAACACCTGCTCGCCGGCGTTGCGGCGGGCGACGTGGAGCTTGCGGTAGGGCAGGACGTGGCCGTCGATGCAGCCATCGAACGCCGTACGCTGCTGCGCGACAGGCACTGGCTGATCTGCCCGCCGGACCACGCCTTCGCCAGGCGTCGCAAGGTGCGTTGGCATGAACTCGGGCCGTACACCTTCATTGCCCCCACGCGCGACTTTCGCCAGCGCGTGCTGCCCGAGCTGGCCCCGGCCGAGCGCGACTACATGCTGCGCCCCGGCACGCAGGAGGTGTCGTACATGACCACCGCGCTCGGCATGGTGGCCTCGGGCTTGGGGCTGACCGTGTGCCCCACCTACTCCGCGCCGCTGGTGCGGGCCCACGGGCTGCAGATGGTGCGGCTGGAGTCGCCCGACTTCCATCGCGAGGTGTGCATCTACAGCGCCGCACGGCGGGCGCTGTCGCCTGCCGCCGCGAGCTTTGTCGAAGTCCTCGAACGCTTCGCCAAGACGCAGCCGAAGGGTTGACGAAAAGCATCGGAAAGCCGCAAGAGGCGGTGTAGAGCCACCGCTGAGCGAAACCTACAATGCAAGGCGACTTGTCTTCCACCACACACAGACCCATGAACGTCATTCGATTCACCGACCTCTGCGCGCAGGGCAAGGCCGCCGGCCAGCGCGTCTTCATCCGTGCCGACCTCAACGTGCCGCAGGACGACGCAGGCAACATCACCGAAGACACGCGCATCCGCGCCTCGGTGCCCTGCATCAAGCTGGCGCTCGACGCCGGCGCCGCCGTCATGGTCACCTCGCACCTGGGCCGCCCGACCGAAGGCGAGTTCAAGCCCGAAGATTCGCTGGCCCCCGTCGCCAAGCGCCTGGGCGAGCTGCTGGGCCGCGAGGTTCCGGTGGTGGCCAACTGGGTCGACGGCGTCGACGTGAAGCCCGGCCAGGTCGTGCTGCTCGAGAACTGCCGCGTCAACAAGGGCGAGAAGAAGAACGACGAAGCGCTCGCCCGCAAGCTGGCCGCGCTCACCGACATCTACGTGAACGACGCCTTCGGCACCGCGCACCGCGCCGAAGCCACCACCTACGGCATCGCGCAGTTCGCCAAGGTGGCTGCGGCCGGCCCGCTGCTGGCGGCCGAGCTCGATGCCATTTCCAAGGCGCTGGCGCTGCCCAAGCGGCCGCTGGTGGCCATCGTGGCCGGTTCCAAGGTGAGCACCAAGCTCACCATCCTCAAGAGCCTGTCGGCCAACGTCGACCAGCTGATCGTCGGCGGCGGCATCGCCAACACCTTCATGCTTGCGGCCGGCCTCAAGATCGGCAAGTCGCTGGCCGAGCCCGACCTTGTCGACCAGGCCAAGGAAGTGATCGAATCCATGCGCGCACGCGGCGCCGACGTGCCGATTCCGGTGGACGTGGTCACCGCCAAGACCTTTGCGGCCGACGCGCCCGCCACCGTGAAAGACGCGAACGACGTGGCCGATGACGACCTGATCCTGGACATCGGCCCCAAGACGGCGGCCCAGCTCGCGGCGCAACTGCGCGAAGCTGGCACCATCGTCTGGAACGGCCCCGTAGGCGTGTTCGAGTTCGACGCGTTCGCGGGCGGCACCAAGGCCATCGCGCAGGCCATCGCCGAAAGCAGCGCCTTCTCGATTGCCGGCGGCGGCGACACGCTCGCGGCCATTGCCAAGTACGGCATCGAAAAGCAGGTCGGCTACATCTCGACCGGCGGCGGCGCCTTCCTCGAGGTGCTCGAGGGCAAGACCCTCCCGGCCTTCGAAATCCTTGCCAAGCGTGCCGCCGGCTGATTTTTCGCGCCCGCGCCGCGGTGCCCGCTTCCTGTTGCCACACAAAGTGTATACAGTAGCGGATACAAAATGGAGACTAGCTCAATGATCACGGATCGCCTTCCCCGCCACGCCACCAAGATCGTCGCCACGCTCGGCCCGGCTTCCAATACGCCCGAGCTGCTGGAACAGATGATCCTGAACAAGG
This sequence comes from Variovorax sp. CCNWLW235, assembly GCF_037204085.1. Lineage (NCBI taxonomy): Bacteria > Pseudomonadati > Pseudomonadota > Betaproteobacteria > Burkholderiales > Comamonadaceae > Variovorax > Variovorax sp. CCNWLW235. Next base: position 230,012 of record NZ_JBBCBW010000003.1, read on the forward strand.
TCAGCGTGGTGCGGCTCAATTTCAGCCACGGCACGGCGCAGGACCACATCGACCGCGCCGCCATGGTGCGCGAAGCCGCGCGCAAGATCGGCCGCGAAGTGGCGATCATGGCCGACCTGCAAGGCCCCAAGATCCGCGTCGGCAAGTTCGCGCAGGGCAAGGTCTGGCTCGAACCGGGCGCCAAGTTCGTGCTCGACGCCTCGCGCACCGAACCGGGCGACGCCGATGCCGTCGGCCTCGACTACAAGGACCTGCCGCGCGACGTGCGTCCCGGCGACAGGCTGCTGCTGAACGACGGCCTCATCGTGCTCACGGTCGACGCCGTGCGCGGCGAGGCGGTGCACACCACCGTCAAGCTGGGCGGCGAGCTCTCCAACAACAAGGGCATCAACAAGCAGGGCGGCGGCCTCACGGCGCCGGCGCTCACCGCCAAGGACATGGAAGACATCAAGACCGCGATGAGCTTCCAGGCCGACTACGTGGCGGTGAGCTTTCCAAAGAACGCCACCGACATGGAAATGGCGCGCCAGCTGTGCAACGTGGCGGCGGCCGAGTACGGGCACAAGCCCGGGCTCATCGCCAAGATCGAGCGCGCCGAGGCCATTCCCAAGCTGGAAGAAATCCTCCGCGCGAGCGACGGCATCATGGTGGCGCGCGGCGACCTGGCCGTTGAAGTCGGCAACGCCGCTGTGCCCGCGCTGCAGAAAAAAATGATCCGCATGGCGCGCGACATGGACAAGGTGGTCATCACCGCGACCCAGATGATGGAGTCGATGATCACCAACCCCGTGCCCACGCGCGCCGAAGTGAGCGACGTGGCCAACGCCGTGCTCGACGGCACCGACGCGGTGATGCTCTCTGCCGAAACTGCCTCGGGCCGCTACCCGCTCGAAACCGTGCAGGAGATGAGCCGCATCTGCGAAGCCGCCGAATCGGCCGAAGACAAGACGCTCGACGCCGACTTCAGCGGCAAGACCTACAGCCGCATCGACCAGTCCATTGCCATGGGCGCGCTGTTCACGGCGCACCACCTGGGCGCCAAGGCCATCGTGGCGCTCACCGAGTCGGGCTCCACGCCGCTGTGGATGAGCCGCCACCGCGCGCACATTCCGATGTACGCGCTGACCTCGCGCCTCGCCACGCAGCGCCGCATGGCGCTCTACCGCAACGTGCGCCCGCTGCTGATGGACTCCGAAAGCGACCGCGACACCGCGCTCGAGCAGGCCGAAGCCCACCTGAAGAAGCGCGGCATCGTGCAGACCGGCGACGTTTACGCGATTACCTGCGGCGAGCCGATGGGCGCCCCGGGCGGCACCAATATGCTCAAGATCTGCCGGGCCAGCTGAGCCCGCTTAGCCGTTCCTGAACAGGAAGCTGTAAGCGTTCAGCGCAGGCACGCCGCCCAGGTGCGCGTACAGCACCTTCGAACCCGCCGGAAATTCGCCCAGCCGCACCTTCTCGATCATTCCGTGCATCGACTTGCCCTCGTACACGGGGTCGGTCAGCATGCCTTCGAGCCGTGCGCAGAGGCGAATCGCTTCCAGCGTGCCTTCGTTGGGCAGGCCGTATTCGGGTCCGCCGAAGCGGCGGTCGAGCACCACGTCCTTGTCGGTGATGTCGCGGCCCAGCTCGACCAGTTCGGCCGTGCCCTTGGCAATGCGCACGATCTGCTCGAAGGTCTGCTGCGGCTTGGCCGAGGCGTCGATGCCGATCACGCGGTCGGCCCGGCCATCGGCCGCAAAGCCCACCACCATGCCGGCCTGCGTGCTGCCCGTGACCGAGCAGGTCACGATGTAGTCGAACTTGAAGCCCAACTCGGCCTCCTGCTGCCGCACCTCCTCAGCGAACCCGACGAAGCCCAGGCCGCCGCGCGGATGCTCCGAGCAGCCGGCCGGAATCGGAAAGGGCTTGCCGCCGCCCTTGCGCACGTCGTTCATCGCCTCTTCCCAGCTCTTGCGGATGCCGATGTCGAAGCCCGCGGCGTCGAGCCGCACGTCGGCGCCCATGATGCGTGACATCTCGATGTTGCCGACCCGGTCGTACACCGCGTCGGAGTAGTTGACCCAGTTCTCCTGTACCAGCACGCACTTCAGGCCCAGGTGCGCGGCCACGGCCGCCACCTGCCGGGTCTGGTTCGATTGGATGCCGCCGATCGACACCAGCGTGTCGTAGCCGCCCTCGAGCGCCTCGGGAATCAGGTATTCGAGCTTGCGCGTCTTGTTGCCGCCGAAGGCCAGGCCGCTGTTGCAGTCCTCGCGCTTGGCATAGAGCTCGACCTCGCCGCCCAGATGGGCGCTCAGGCGCTTGAGCGGGTGAATCGGCGTGGGGCCGAAGGTGAGTGCGTGGCGGGGAAATTTCTTCAGGTTCATCGATGCTGCTCCAGCGGAAATGGAAAGGAGGAATGACATCGATCGTAGAAAGAAGCTGCCGAAACGTGGTTGCAAACTTTGGTGGAAATACGAGCCAAAAAAAGACAAGATCGCCAGATCGATGGCTTAAAGTTTGCAAAGGAAGAGATGAGCACAACAAAGTTGCGTGTCACGCCGACGTCCGCACAGGCGGCCGAGTCTGCAGCGGAGCTGGACCGTACCGATCGCGCCATCCTTCGCGCCCTGCAGCGCGACGCCTCGGTGTCGAACGTGGCGCTGGCCGCCAAGGTCAACCTCAGCGCGCCGGCTTGCCTGCGCCGCGTGGAGCGGCTCAAGGCCGCGGGGCTCATCAAGGGCATTGTGGCGCTGCTTGATGCCGACGCGCTCGAGCTCGGCATGCTGGTGATGATCGGCGTGGTGCTCGACCGCTCCACGCCCGACTCCTTTGCTGATTTCGAAAAAGCCGCGCAAAAGGTGTCCGGCTGCCTCGAATGCCACGTGGTCACGGGCGAGTTCGACTACTTCATGCTCGTGCGCACGCGCGACAACGACAGCTTCAATCGCTTGCACGCGGAGCAGCTGCTGTATTTGCCGGGGGTGCGGCAGATCCGGACTTTCGTGGTGCTCAAGCAGGTGCTGTCGACCACGCAATTGCCGATCTAGAGGCGCCCGCCATTGCCGGGCTCATTCCCTTGGGGTACCTGTCAGTGCCGTCCCACAAGGGGGCTCGATAGAATTGCGGCAGTTTTCTCCTGTCTTTCCGCCTTCTTTTCCCCCTATTTCCGCGAGGTATTTCCCATGGCACTCGTCTCGATGCGCGAACTGCTGGACCACGCAGCCGCCAACGGCTACGGCATTCCGGCTTTCAACGTCAACAACCTCGAACAGGTCCAGGCCGTGATGGAGGCCGCCAAGGAAACCGGCGCGCCCGTCATCCTGCAAGCCAGCGCCGGTGCCCGCAAATATGCCGGCGAAGCCTTCATCAAGCACCTGATCCAGGCCGCGATCGAGCAATACCCGAACATTCCGCTGGTGATGCACCAGGACCATGGCCAGAACCCCGACGTCTGCAAGGGCGCCATCGACCTGGGCTTCAGCTCGGTGATGATGGACGGCTCGCTCGAGGCCGACGGCAAGACCATTGCCAGCTACGACTACAACGTGGACGTCACCAAGAAGGTGTCGGACATGGCCCACCGCCTGGGCGTGACCGTCGAAGGCGAACTCGGCTGCCTGGGCTCGCTCGAGACCATGAAGGGCGACAAGGAAGACGGTCACGGCACCGACGACACCATGACGCGCGAGCAGCTGCTCACCGACCCCGAGCAGGCCGCCGACTTCGTCAAGCGCACCCAGATCGACGCACTGGCCATTGCCATCGGCACCAGCCACGGCGCCTACAAGTTCACGCGCGAGCCCACCGGCGACATCCTGGCGATCGATCGCATCAAGGAAATCCACCGCCGCATTCCCAACACCCACCTGGTGATGCACGGCTCGTCGAGCGTGCCGCAGGAGCTGCTGGCCATCATTCGCCAGTACGGCGGCAATATGAAGGAAACCTACGGCGTGCCCGTGAAGGAAATCCAGGAAGCCATCAAGCACGGCGTGCGCAAGATCAACATCGACACCGACATCCGCCTGGCCATGACCGGCGCGGTGCGCAAGTTCCTGGCCGAGAACCCCGAGAAGTTCGACGCCCGCGAATGGCTCAAGCCCGCGCGCGAAGCCGCCAAGCAGATCTGCAAGCAGCGCTACATCGAGTTCGGCTGCGAAGGCCAGGGCGCCAAGATCAAGGGCGAGACGCTGCAAGTGGTTGCCGCCAAGTACGCCAAGGGCGAGCTCGCGCAAGAAGTGGTCTGAAGAAGAAACTTTTTCCGCGATTCGCAGGCCACCGTTCGCGGTGGCTTTTTTCTGCGCGCACAATCCGTTTTTCCCGTCACCCGTTTCCGCACAGCATCGCCCCATGACCACCGTCCACACCTCCTCCATCCAGAGCCTGCCCCTGCTTGCGCGCGGCAAGGTGCGCGACAACTACGCCGTCGGCGAAGACCGCATCCTGATGGTCGCGAGCGACCGGCTCAGCGCCTTCGACGTGATCATGGGCGAGCCGATTCCCGGCAAGGGCGAAATCCTCACGCAAATGGCGCTGTGGTGGTTCGACCGGCTCGGCCAGTTGTGTCCCAACCACCTGACGGGCGAAGCGCCCGAGAGCGTGGTCACCGCCGATGAGGTGCCGCAGGTCACCGGCCGCTCGATGCTGGTCAAGCGCCTGACGCCGATTCCGGTCGAAGCCGTGGTGCGCGGCTACCTGGCCGGCAGCGGCTGGAAGGAATACCAGGAAAGCCGCTCCGTATGCGGCGTGCCGCTGCCCGAAGGGCTCACCAACGCGAGCAAGCTGCCGCGCCCGATCTTCACGCCCGCCGCCAAGGCGGCCGCCGGCGAGCACGACGAGAACATCAGCTACGACCGCGTGGTCGAGATCGTCGGCCCCAAGCTGGCGCAGCAGATTCGCGAGACCAGCCTGGAGATCTACGAAACCGCCGCGCAGATCGCTCTCACCAAGGGAATGATCATTGCCGACACCAAGTTCGAGTTTGGCCTGGACGAGGCCGGCACGCTGGTGCTGATGGACGAAGTGCTGACGCCCGACAGCTCGCGCTACTGGCCGGTCGAGGGCTACCAAGCCGCGCTGGCCGCTGGCGCAAACCCGCCGAGCTACGACAAGCAGTTTGTGCGCGACTGGCTCGAAGCCACCAAGATCAATGGCAAGCCCTGGGACAAGACGCCGCCGGCGCCCCGCCTGCCGGCCGAGGTCATCGAGAAGACCGCGGCCAAGTACCGCGAGGCACTGGAGCGCCTCACCGGCTGAGGTCGCTGGGTAGCTGGCTCCAGCCGCCTCAGCGGCTCGCCGAGTTCAAGGTCGCCACCGTCCGCCCGCTCGCGTCGAGCAGCGCAAGCCGTCCCGGGCCGGCCAGCCGATAGGTGGCGGTGGTCTGCAGCGCCGAGATGAACTGCGCTTCGTTGGCGCCGCGCACCGGGTCCGTGCAGGCCATGCGGGTAGAGGCCAACTGGCCGATGCGCAGCGTGCTGCCGCTGCGCGTGAACGATCCCGACACACGGTTGCAGCCGCCCGATCCGCTGACGCGGCCGCTGCTGCGGTCGAACTGGATTTGCGCGTCGCCGCCGGGCGCCACCGGCTCGTTGCCCAGCTGCGCGAGGCGCCACACCGGCCCCTCGATCGGCTCGTCCAGGCTGATGCCGCTACCGCAACCGGACAGCGCGGCCCCGAGGATGACGGTCGCAAAAACGGGAAGCGCAAGGCGGGCGCGGTGGCGGGCGAGGAAACGCATGGCCGGATTTTCCTTCTCAATTGCAACAAGTTGAATCGCCGCCAATCGTATTCGACGGCGCCCGGGCCCGCCGCACAATAAAAAAGCGACCCGAAGGTCGCTTTTCATGCAGTTGCGCACTTCCATGCGCAACCGGCGGTCAGCTCAACACCACGCTACTGAGCCGGCGGCGGTAGGTGGCTACCACCGGATCGTCCGGCGGAATCTGCCCGTCGGCCACCTTTACCTTCGGCGGCTCGATCAGGTCGAGGATCGCGATGTAGGTCTTGCGCGCGAGTTCTTCGTTCCAGCTCTTGTCGCGCATCAAAATCTCGAGCAGTTCGTCCATCGCGTCGGTCCAGCGCTGCTCGGCCATCAGCAGGCGGGCGCGGCCGAAACGGGCGTCGAAGTCGCGCTTGCCGGCGGCAATCTTGCCGTCGAAATCGGCCAATGAAGGCGCGGCTCCGGAGGCCGGCGCCGCAAAATCGATGGCGTCCATCCAGCGCTGGAGCGAATCGAAGCGGCGCACCAGCGTGGTCTTGGCGATGACCGGGGCAAAAGCCACCTTGGCGTCGTCGATGCGGCCCTGCTGCAGCAGCAGCTTGATGTAGTCGAAGCGCGCATCGTCGTTGGCGGGGTCGGTGGCCACCGCATGCTGCAGCCGCTCGAGGGCGCCTTCGGTGTCGCCCTCGGCCAGCGCTTCCTGGGCTGCGGCTTCCTCGGAGGCGGCCTCGACCTCTTCGGCGCCGGGCACGTGCTTGTCCAGGAATTCGCGGATCTTGTCGGCCGGAATGGCGCCGACGAAGCCGTCGACTGGCTGGCCGTCCTTGAACATCACGCAGAACGGAATGCTGCGCACGCCGAACATTTCGGACAGCTGCGACGAAATCTGCGGCACCTTGTCGGCGTCGAGCTTGGCCAGCGTGAAGCGACCGGCGTACTCGGTTTCGAGCTTTTCGAGCACCGGGCCAAGCTGTTTGCACGGGCCGCACCATTCGGCCCAGATGTCCAGCAGCACCGGCGTGGCGACCGAGCCTTCGATCAGTTCGGCCTGAAAATTTTCGAGAGTGATGTCGATCATCGGAACCAGCTGGGGGTGAAACGTAAAATTGAAACCATGAACGAAACCATTCAGGTCGGTGTAGTGATGGGCTCGAGCTCCGATTGGGAGACGATGCGCAACGCGGTCGAGATTCTCCAGCAATTCGGAATCAAGCACGAAGCGAAGGTGGTCTCGGCCCACCGGATGCCCGATGCGCTCTTCGCGTATGCCGAAAGCGCCGCCGGGCGCGGGCTCACCGCCATCATCGCGGGCGCGGGCGGCGCGGCCCACTTGCCGGGCATGCTGGCCTCCAAGACCACCGTGCCGGTGCTGGGCGTGCCGGTGGCCAGCCGCCACCTGCAGGGGGTCGATTCGCTCTACAGCATCGTGCAGATGCCCAAGGGCGTTCCGGTGGCAACCTTTGCCATCGGCAATGCGGGAGCGGCCAACGCCGCGCTGTTCGCCGTGGCGATGCTGGCGGTGAACGACCCGGCGCTGCGCGCCCGGCTCGACGCCTTCCGCACCGCGCAAACCGCTGCGGCCGAGGCCATGACGCTGCCGCCGCCTCCCGCGACGGAGGCGGGCGCGGTCTCGCCTTTTTCGCCGCAAGGCGGGGGTGCACTGTGAGCAAGAACGACCTTCCCATTCTTCCGGGCGCCACGCTGGGCGTGCTCGGCGGCGGCCAGCTGGGCCGCATGTTCGCCCACGCAGCCCAGCGCATGGGCTACTTCACGGCGGTGCTCGACCCCGACGCCGACAGCCCGGCCGGCCGCGTGAGCCATCACCACATCCATACCGACTACGCCGACGTGGACGGCCTGGCACGGCTCGCGGGCCTGGCCGATGCGGTGACGACGGAGTTCGAGAACGTGCCCGCGCCGTCGCTCGACAAGTTGTCGGTCGCCCGGCCCGTGGCACCCGACGCGGCGGCCATTGCTATCGCGCAGGACCGCATCGCCGAAAAAGCCCATTTCACGCGCTGCGGCGTGGCTTGTGCGCCGTATGGCGTCATCGAAACGGCGGCGCAGCTGGCCGCCGGTGACGACGGGCTGCTGCCCGGCATTCTCAAGACCGCCCGCCTCGGCTACGACGGCAAGGGCCAGCAGCGCGTGTCCACACGGGCCGAGCTGATCGACGCCTGGCAGGCCGCGGGCTGCGTGCCGTGCGTGCTCGAAAAGCTGTTGCCGCTCGAATTCGAATGCTCGGTGATCGTGGCGCGCGGCCGTGACGGGCAGATCGTGCACTTTCCGCCCCAGCGCAACCTGCACCGGGGCGGCATCCTGGCCTTGACCGAGGTGCATGCGCAGAACATGCCCAAGACCGTGGCGCAGGCCGCCATCAACTCGGCAAAGAGCATTGCCACCGGGCTCAACTACGTGGGCGTGCTGTGCGTCGAGTTCTTCGTGCTGACAGACGGCTCGCTGGTCGTGAACGAAATGGCGCCGCGGCCGCACAACAGCGGCCACTACACCATGGAAGCCTGCGACGTGTCGCAGTTCGAACTGCAGGTGCGCACCCTGGCAGGCCTGCCGCTGGCCCCGCCGCGCCAGCACAGCCCGGCGGTCATGCTGAACCTGCTCGGCGACCTGTGGTTCACCGCCGAGGGCGGCGACAAGCCGGTGACGCCGCGCTGGAGCGACGTGCTCGCGCTGCCCGGCGCACACCTGCACCTCTACGGCAAGGTCGAACCGCGCCGTGGCCGCAAGATGGGCCACCTCACCTTCACCGGCGCCACGCTCGAAGGCGTGCGCGCCGCGGCATCGCAGGCCGCCACCCTGCTCGGCCTGCCGGCGCTCACGGCGGCCGACTTCGCATGATTCTCGACGGCCAGTCTCCCCAGGCCATTGCCGAGGCCGCGCGCGTGCTGCGCGCGGGCGGGCTGGTCGCGTTCCCGACCGAAACCGTCTACGGCCTGGGCGCCGATGCCACCAGCGACATGGCGGTGGCCGGCATCTTCAAGGCCAAGGGGAGGCCTTCGGACCATCCGCTGATCGTTCATGTGGCGGCGGGCATCAAGGGCACCGAGGCGCTGTCGCGCTTTGCGCAGCCGCTTCCGCCCTTTGCGCAGAAGCTGGTGCAGGCCTTCTGGCCCGGCCCGCTGACGCTGATCGTCACGCGCCAGCCCGGCGTCGCGGCTGCGGCGGCGGGCGGGCAGGACACCATCGGTTTGCGCTGCCCCTCGCATCCGGTGGCGCAGGCGCTGCTCGAAGCCTGTGCCGAGCAGGGCGTTCCCGGCCTTGCCGGGCCCAGCGCCAACCGTTTCGGCCGCGTGAGCCCGACCACTGCGCAGCATGTGTTCGACGAATTCGGCGATTCGCTGCCGGTGGTCGACGGCGGCGCCTGCGAGGTGGGCATCGAATCGACCATCATCGACTGCAGCCGCGGCGCGCCCGTGCTGCTGCGGCCGGGTCTGATCACGCGAGCGCAGGTCGAGGCCGCGCTGGGCGAGCGCCTGAGCGACCGCGAGGTGCTCGAAACGCCCGATCCGCGCGCCCCGGGCACGCTGGAGGCGCACTACGCCCCCAACGCCAAGCTGCGGCTGATGGACGCCAAGGCCATCCAGACCGGGCTCGACGTGCTCGGCGCCGGCGCCGCGAACATCGCGGTGTGGACGCGCACGGGAGTGCGCAGCCATTCGCAACGCGTGCTGCAGCGGCGCATGCCCGACGACGCGGCGGCCAGCGCGCACCAGCTGTTCGCGGTGCTGCGCGAGTTCGACGCGCAGGGCGTCAAGCTGATCTGGGTCGAGACGCCGCCGGACACGCCCGAATGGGAAGGCGTGCGCGACCGCCTTCAACGCGCATCCATGGGCTGACCCCCAAGGGCTAGCCGCCGGCGGCCAGCACGCCCTGGAAGAAGCCGCGCGCTGAGGCCAGGCAAAACGGCGGTGCCAGCGTGCCGTGATAGGCCAGGGTGACCGCCCGCGCCTTGTCGGCGTCACTGCCCGGACTGTTCTGCGCCAGGGTGCTCTTGGCCTGCGCAAAGCCGGCGCGCGCGGCGGAATAGGCGTCGGTGGTGGCGGTGTCTTCCAGGTCGACCACGGTCAGCGCGGCGGCGGGCATGCCACGGGCGCGGAAGTAGCCGGCGGTGGCGCGGGTGCTCAGGAAGTTAACGGTCGGATCGTTGGCGCCGCCGCACATGAGCACCGGCCGGGTCGGCAGCCAGTTGCGCAGGTCGTTGGCGCGCGCCGCCTTTCTGAAGCCCACGGCCGGCCTGCAATCGAGCGGCGAAGTCGTGCTGAGTGAAGCCGCCGTGGGAGGCAGCGCATTGCCGGGGCAGGGGTTCGCCTGGATGTCGCTGGCCGCCTGCGTCAGGTAGCTCTGGCGGATCAGGTTGTTGGCGCCATAGAAGATCGACAGGTCGGGGCTCACCGGCCCCGGCGTGGCGCCCGCCGGAAAGAGCGCCAGCTGCGGCAGCTTTCCATTGGCAAAAAGCGTGGTGACGGGCGTCAGGCTCGGCAACAGGGTGTCGATGCCGGCGGCGTACTGCGATTCGTAGATGTCGCCGGTGCTGCCGTAGACGTCGCCGAACTGCTGCTGCCAGCTGGCCGAGAGCAGCGGCACGAACAGCGTGCTGCCCAGCGCCGGCCAGCCCTGGAAGGTGTAGTCCGCCAGCAGCCCGATGGCCGATGGCGCCGAGAGCGGCGCCGACGCCGTCACCGCCTTGCCCGTGGCCTGCATCTCGCGGTGCGCTGCCATGGCCACATAGCCGCCCTGCGAATAGCCGGTGATCAGCAGCGAGCCCGCATCATTCGCGTTGATGCCCGAGAAGGTCTTGCGCGCCGCGGTGAGCGCATCGACCATGTCCTTGCCCTGCTGGTCGCCATTCAGGTACGGGTGATAGGGCAGCGTCGACTTGTCGTAGCCCGCGTAGTTGGGCGCCACCACGAGGTAGCCCTGCGCCGCGAACATGGCGGCAACCAAAAGGCCCTCGCCGGCCGCGGGCTGGCCGGCTTCGGTCCACTTGGCCATGTTGAAGTTGCGCGCGGCGGTGGTGCCGTGGGCATACAGGACCACCGGCCGCGCGCCGTTGCAGGCCACGTCCGCCCCCGAGGGCACCATGACCGCGGCCGTGGCGTTGGTGGCTTCGTTCTTGCCGCCGATGGTGCGGTATTCGAGATAGCGCGTCTCGATGCCGCACTTGGGCGTGCCGGTCACCTGAAGCAGCGCCCTGCCCGAAGCATCGGCCTCGAGCAGCGACCTGAACTGGTCGGCGGTCAGCTTCGACGCCTGCTCGGGCGGGTCAGTCACCACGGACCCCCGGCCGGTATCCGCCGTGGGCGGAGGAAGGCCGATTCCGATGCCGCCTCCGCCACCACCGCCTCCCCCGCCACAGGCCGCCAACAACAGCAGCGCGGCGCCGGCGAGCGCCGCCGATGCCGCCCTTCTTTGCATCGAGAGGCGGGAAGATTGTTGGGGTGTCTTCAAGGCGTATCTCCTGTGTTGCACGGGTGTGGAATCGAACGGGCGTCCGATTCTGTGCAGCGCCCCAGCCGCGCGCAAGCGGCTATTACCTACAGAAGTTTTCAGTACACGGTGCCCCTGGCCGGGCGGGCGGCCGAGCGCCTAGTTGTCCTGGTAAGCCCAGTCGACCAGCGCGTCGAACGCCGCGCGCGCCGCACCCGCGTTCTCGCCGTTGGCAATGGCCACCAGCACGTAGCGCCGCCCGCTCGCGCCATGCACGTAGCCGGCCACGCCTGACGAGTCGCGCAGCGTGCCGGTCTTCAGGTGCGCCGCGCCGCCCGAGCGCAGCGCGCGCCGCTTGAGCGTGCCGTCCACACCCGAGGCGGGCAGCGACGACACCAGCTCGGGCATGACCGGCGAACGCCACGCCACCTGCAGCATCTTGCCGAGCGCCGCGGCGCTGATGCGCTCTTCGCGCGACAGGCCCGAGCCGTTGTCGAACACCGGCTGCCCCTCGCCCGTGCCGATGCGGTCGCGCCACCACTGGCCCAGCGCATTGCGCGAAGCTTCGAACGTGCCGCGGTTCTTTTGCGTGAGTCCGAGCGTGAGGAACACCTGCTGCGCCATCACGTTGTTGCTGTACTTGTTGATGTCGCGAATCACCTCGGCCAGCGGCGGCGAGCCGAACTCGAACACCGGCTTCAAGCCCGGCGGCACCCGGCCGTCGCGCATCTGCCCGCCGACGCGGCCGCCCATCTCGGCCCACATGCCGCCGACGGCGCGCAGGCCGTAGGTGCGCGGGTCGGCATAGGCCACGGCCCAGCTTTTCTCGCCGCAGGCCGCCGGAAGGGTGCCATTGAACCGGATGCGGTTCGGGTCGCTGAAGTCGGGCCGGATTGCCGCGCGCCAGTCGCCGCATTCGCCGGGCGCGAGTGCAATCGTGGGCTGCATGGACACGCTGGCGAGCGGGGGCTCGTAGTTGATGCGCGCCAGCTGCCCGCCGCGCTCGGGCGTGAAGGTCATGTTGACCGACTTGAAGTTGACCAGCAGCGCGTCGGGCGAGGCGTTGTAGGGCCGCAGCGGCTCGCCGTCGAAGGCGGCCGGGTCGTTCTCGGCCGTGTTCTCGAAAGTGCTGCGGTCCAGCACGATGTCGCCGCTCACGGTGGTAATGCCCAGGCCCTGCACGCGGCGCAGCAGCAGCCACACGCGCTCGAGCACCAGCTTGGGGTCGCCCTGGCCCTTGATGTAGAGGTTGCCGTTGAGCACGCCGTTGCTCACCGTGCCGTCGACGTAGACCGGCGTGTTCCAGCTGTAGGCCGGGCCGAGCAGGTCGAGCGCCGCGTAGGTGGTCACCACCTTCATGATCGATGCGGGGTTCACCGGCACCTGCGAGCGCCAGGCCAAGCGCGGCGGGCGCAGGCCTTCGGCGTCGGCCACCAGCATGGTTACCGAGTCGCGCGGCACCTTGGCGCGCGCGAGGGCCGTCTCTACTTCGGTCGGAAAGGCTTGCTGCGCGTAGGCGCCGGAGGCGAAAAGGGTGACAAGGGACAGCGCGCAGACGGGCCGGAGGAAGGAGAGACGAGGAAGAACCATCGGCCGATTATCTCGGCGGAAAAACATGCAGCTGTGCGTGGTACAGCAGCATGACCGTCTTGGCATCTGCAATGCGCCCGTCCGCCACCATGGCCAGCGCTTCGTCGATGCCGAGTTCGAGCACCTCGATGTCCTCGCCCTCGTCGGCCAGGCCGCCGCCGTCGCCCACGCGCATCGAAGGCTCGTACTCGGCGATGAAGAAGTGCAGCTTCTCGGTCACCGAGCCCGGGCTCATGAAGGTTTCGAAGATCTTCTTCACCGCGCCGAGCCGATAGCCCAGTTCTTCTTCCACCTCGGCGCGAATGCGCTCCTCGGGGGCCGCGTTGTCCAGCAGGCCGGCGGCCGCTTCGATGAGCAGGTCGTCGTGGCCGTTGACGAACGCGGGGTAGCGGAACTGCCGCGTCAGCAGCACCGTGCGCCGGGCCCGGTTGTAGGGGAGCAGCGTGGCGCCGTTGCCGCGGTCGTAGGTTTCGCGATGCATGCGCTGCCACTTGCCGTCGTTGCGGCGCCAGTCGAACGCGGTGGTCTTCAGCGTGTACCAGTTGTCGGAAAGCAGGGTGGCTTCGTGCACCCGGACGCGGTCTTGAAGGGTCATGGTGCAAAAGCATATGCGCAGATTCGTGCAAAAACAAGAAAATTCGTGCAATCTGCGGCTTGGCCGGATACGATCGGAAGATGCTCACCCGCCAGCGCAAGCAACACATCCTCTCGGTCCTGCAGCGCGACGGCAATGTCGTGGCGAAGTCGCTCGGCGAGGAACTCGCGCTGTCTGAAGACACCATTCGCCGCGACCTGCGCGAGCTTGCCGCCGAGGGCCTGCTGCAGCGCGTGCATGGCGGTGCGCTGCCGCTTGCCAGGGCCGAAGCCGACTTCGCAGGCCGCCAGCAGCTGGCAACCGCGGAGAAGGTGGCCATCGGCCGCGCCGCCGCGCGGCTGGTACGGCCGGGGCAGGTGGTGTTCATCGACGGCGGCACCACAGCCGTGCAGATGGCGCGGCACTTGCCAAGGAGCCTGCGCGCCACCGTGGTCACGCACAGCCCGTCGGTGGCGGTTGAGCTGGTCGGCCACGCCGACATTGAGGTGGTGCTGATTGGCGGGCGCCTTTTCAGGCATTCGATGGTGGCGGTGGGCGCCGCGGCCATGGACGCCATCTCGCGCATCCATGCCGACACCTTCTTCATGGGCGTGACCGGCGTACAGGCCGAGGCCGGGCTGACTACCGGCGATGACGAGGAGGCCGCGATCAAGCGCGCGCTGATGGCGGCGGCGGCCGAGACGGTGGTGCTGGCCTCTTCGGAAAAAATCGGCGCTGCTTCGGCCTGGGTGATCAACCCGGTTTCCGCCGCCACCAGCCTGCTGGTGTCGCCGGAGGCGCCGGCCCCGGCGCTAGCGTCGCTGCGCAAGGCGGGGCTGGCCGTCTTGCGCAGCGACGGTGGCTGATTCGCCCCTGGCCGGCGGGGCGACGGCGGGCCCTCGATAATCGGGGGATGCCTGCCACGCCCCGTTTCTCGCCCCGCACGCTCGGCATCGGCGCGGCCGTGGTCACCGTGCTGGTCTGGACCGCCTTCATCGTCATCGCCCGGGCCTCGGCCGGACGCTCGCTCACGCCTTTCGACCTGGCCCTGGCGCGCATCTGCGGCGCCAGTATGGTGCTGGTTCCATGGGGTGCGTGGCTGGTCATGAAGAGCCGCCGCGAACAGCAAGAGGGCACGGCCTCCTCGCTGTTCGGGCTCTCGCCTCTTTCCCTGCGCGTCACCGCCACCGCCGGCGTCTTCGGCGGGCTCGCCTACGCCATGCTCGCGTACAGCGGCTTCTTCTTTGCGCCCGCGGGCCATGCCGCGGTGCTGATGCCGGGCAGCCTGCCGCTGTGGACCACGCTGCTGGCCGCTTTGGTGCTGCGCGACCGCATCACCCCGGGCCGCGCTTTCGGCTTGGCGCTGATCGTTGCCGGCGACCTCATGGTCGGCGGGCGCAGCCTGCTGCACGCCTTCGAGGGCGGCGAGGTCTGGAAGGGCGACCTGCTCTTCATGGGCGCAGCGTTCTGCTGGGCCTGCTACAGCGTGGTGGCACGCCGCCATGGGCTCGATGCGGTTCGCGCGACCATCGCCATCACCGTGTTCGCGTTGCTGACCTATGTGCCGGTGTACAGCCTGCTGGTGGCGGGCGGTGCGGTCGTGAGCCACATCGGCTCCGCGCCGTGGGGCGAGGTGGCGTTCCAGATGCTGTTCCAGGGTATCGGCTCGGTGGTGATCTCGGGCATTACCTTCACGAAAATGATTCAATATTTCGGGCCGGTGCGCAGCACCATGATCACGGCACTGGTGCCCGGCCTCTCGGCCTTCGGCGCGGTGATCTGGCTCGACGAGCCGCTCTACTGGAACCTGGTTGCCGGCCTGCTGCTGGTGACCGCCGGCATCCTGTTCGGCGTGCAGAAAGCCGCTGGAGCGCGCAATGCCGCAATGCCCGCGGTACCGGTGGCCGCAGCCGTGGGACGCCGCGATGCATAAGCTCCTGGCCTTCGACACCAGCACCGAACACCTGTCGGTCGCGGTACGCCACGGCGAGCGCCTGTTCACGCACAGCGGCGCAGGCGGCGCGCAGGCGTCGAGCACGCTGATCCCGCTCATCCTGCAATTGCTGGCCGAGGCGGGGATCGAACTGGCCGCGCTCGACGCCATCGCTTTCGGCCGCGGACCGGGTTCCTTCACGGGCTTGCGCACCGCCTGCTCGGTGGCACAGGGCCTGGCCTTCGGCTCCGGCGTGCGGTTGCTGCCGGTCGATACGCTGCTGGCCGTGGCGGAGGAAGCGCGCCATGCCTTCGGCGCCCGCCAGGTGGTCGCGGTGCTCGACGCGCGCATGGACCAGCTGTATGCCGCCCGCTACGACTTCGAAGGCGGGGGCGAACTCGGTGCGTTGCAAGGCAACGACAACGAACCGCTGCTGCTGGCCCCCGAGGCGCTCGAAGTGCCCGCCGGCTGGGCGCTCGCCGGCAATGCCTTTGCCGCCTACGGCCCGCGCCTGGCGCCGGCTGCGGCGCGCCACGAGGTGCTGCCGACCGCCACCGCCATGCTCCGGTTGGCTCCGGCACTGCTGGCCGCCGGGCGCACGGTGGATGCGGCACATGCCTGGCCGCTCTATGTTCGCGATAAAGTGGCGCAAACCACGGAAGAGCGCGCCGCCATCAAGGCGGCCGCGGTTGCGATTTCACCGGTAACCAACCCATGAGTGCCGTTCTTCAACCCGTCGAAGCCCGACTCGAACCGCTCACCATCGAGCGGCTCGAGGCTGTGTGCGCGGTGGAGCAGACGGCCTACAGCCATCCCTGGACGCGCGGGAATTTCATCGATTCCATGGCGGTTGGCTACCAGTGCCAATGCCTGCTCGCGCCGGTCTCGCTGCCGAACCTGGCCACGCCGGTCACCAGCCTCGGCGAAACGCTGATCGGCTATTACGTCGCCATGAAAGGCGTCGACGAGGTGCATCTGCTCAACATCACTGTGGCGCCGGCCTTCCAGCGCCAGGGCTGGGCGCCGTTGATGCTCGAGGCGCTGACCGGGTGGTCTCGCGGCGAAGGCGCGCAGTGGCTGTGGCTCGAGGTGCGCGAAAGCAATCAGCGCGCGCTCGACATCTATGTGCGCCAGGGTTTTCGCAGCGTCGGCGTGCGCAAGGGCTATTACCCGGCGCACGAGGGCAAGCGCGAGGACGCCGTGGTCATGAGCCTGAGATTGAACGAAACAGGCTCCGCCTGGGGAGCCTTGCGATGAGTGCGGTACAGACACTGAAGCTCGATGCGCGCCAGCGCGCGATGCTCGACGAAATGGGCGTGAAGGTCTGGTGGCCGATGCCCGAAGCCGTCGAGGCGACCCCCGTCGTTGCAGAAGCACAAGCGGTGACGGCGGAGCCGCCGCCTGCCGATGCGCGCGAGCCGTACGTCGCCGAAACGCCGGTGGCGCCCGTTGCCTCGCCCGCGCATGCACTGGCCGCGCGGCCCGCCGCGGCGCAGCCGCCGGTGGCACGCCCCGCTGCTGCAGCACCGCTCGCCCATGGCGCCGCCGTGCTGGTCGAAACGCCCCGCCGCCTGTACGCCGACGCCGGAACCGGACCGGCCCAGGGCGGCTGGCTGGTCGTGGCCGACATGCCGCCCGAAGCCGACGGCCGCCACGGCGAGCCCTTTGCGGGCGACGCCGGCAAATTGCTCGACAACATGCTGCGCGCCCTCAAGCTGCACGATGGCAAGACGCCGGTGCACCTGATGCGCACGCACCGCGGCGTGGCCGCCGGCCAGCCCGGCAGCCCGCGTCCCATGGCCGAGGCTTTCGAGGAGCATGCCGCCGCGCTGGCGCCCAGCATGGTGCTCGCCATGGGCCCGCTGGCCGCGCAAAGCCTGATGCAAAGCGCCGACCCGCTCGGCAAGCTGCGCGGCCGCGCCGTGCCGCTGCATTCGGTCAACGGCGTGCCGGTGGTGGCCACCTACCACCCGGCGTACCTGCTGCGAAACCCCGCCGACAAGGCGCGCGCCTGGGCCGACCTGTGCCTGGCAGCCGACCAGCAAACGCCGTCGAATTAAGCGGCGGCCGGCGGGTCCTTAAAATCGGGCCCCATGACTTTCCTCGACAAGCTGGCCACCGCACAGCAAAAAAACGGTTCGTTGCTCTGCGTGGGGCTCGATCCGGAGCCAGCCAAGTTCCCGGGGCAACTCAAGGGCGACGCGAGCCGCATCTATGACTTCTGCGCCCGCATCGTCGATGCGACGGCCGACCTGGTGATTGCCTTCAAGCCGCAGATTGCCTACTTCGCGGCCCACCGCGCCGAAGCCCAGTTGGAGCAACTGATGGAGCACATGCGCCGCAACGCGCCCCATGTGCCCGTCATCCTGGACGCCAAGCGCGGCGATATCGGCTCCACCGCCGAGCAGTACGCCATCGAGGCCTTCGAACGCTATGGCGCCGATGCCGTGACGCTGTCGCCCTTCATGGGCTTCGACTCGGTGGCGCCGTACCTCAAGCACGAAGGCAAAGGCGCCTTTCTGCTGTGCCGCACAAGCAACCCCGGCGGCTCCGACCTGCAGGGCCAGCGCCTTGCGGACATCGAGGGCCAGCCCTTTCTCTATGAGCACGTCGCCAAGCTCGCGCAGGGCCCGTGGAACCTCAACGGGCAGCTCGGCCTCGTGGTGGGCGCCACCTATCCGGCCGAGATCGAGCGCGTGCGCGAGCTCGCACCCACGGTGCCGCTGTTGATTCCGGGTGTCGGCGCCCAGGGCGGAGATGCGGTGGCCACGGTGCGCGCTGGCTGGCGCGCCGATGCGCCGATCATCGTGAACTCGTCGCGCGCCATCATCTACGCCTCCTCTGGCGACGATTTCGCCGAGGCGGCTAAAAAGGCCGCGCGCACCACGCGCGACGCTCTCGAAGCTGCGAAGCCCTGAAACCTGAGGTTCAGGCGCGGCGGAGCCGGGTAAAGGCCTCGAACTCCCAATTCCGCATGCCCAGCAGCAGCGTGTAGCCCTCGCGGTCCTTGGCCGAGAGCTTCTGGTCCGTCTGGTGCTGCTGCGCAAAGTCTTGCGCCACGCGCTGCAGGCGCTCCAAAAACGCCGGCGCCAATGAGCGGCTGATGGAGCCGTGCACCAGCAGCAGCCCCTCGGCCGGGCCGTCGAAGCCGCCGCGGTAGTAGTCGAGCACCACGTTCTCGCGAAAGAACTCCATCACCGGGCCGTGCGGCCGCCAGCGGAAGGTCTTGGCCAGCTTCAGCCGGTAGCGGTTGAGCGGCCGCAGTTCGATGATGCCGATGCGGTCCAGCTGCGCCAGGAAGCCGATGCATTCCGCCTCGGTGATCCGGTACGAAGCCACGATCTGCTCCAGAGTCCACTGGCTCAGCACGCTGATGGCCACCAGCAGCAGCTTCTTGTCCTTGACCACCGCCCTTTCCTGCTCCTGCGTGAGCTCCTTCAACAGCGGCTGGGCGTCGGCCACGCGGCGGGCCAGCTCGGCAAAGTCGATCTTGAGCGCACGGCAGATCGCGTCGACGCGCGACAGCGGCATGTCGCTCTTGGCCAGCATGCGCTTTACGCTGGATTCCGCCATGTCGAGCGACCGCGCCAGGTCGGCATAGGTCATTCGGGCGCTCTTGAGTTCATTCTTGAGGGCTTGGACGAGGTCGACGGTGGTGCTCATGAAAGATGGCTTGTGCGGAGAGGGGTATCGAAAAAGGATACCGAAAGGTGTGAATTAATGCCTCGTATCGATTCTCGATGCCTACAGAGAGGCTGGCAACTAAATTCCGCGGCTCGTACCACCCAACCAACGAGGTCCGCCATGTTCCTGCCCACTCTCAGCCGCCGCGAACGCGGGCTGCTTTTCACCTTTGCGCTGCTCGCGCTGGTGGCTTTGTTCGGCCCCGCGCTGCCCGCGGCCGACGTGGCAATTGCCTCGGTGTTTGCCGACAACCGCGCCTGGCAAGGCCTGCCCAATGCGATGGACGTGCTGAGCAACCTGCCGTTTCTGCTGATCGGCTGCTGGGGCCTGTACCGGCTCAACCGCATCGACCGGGCCCATCAGCAGGCGCTGGCCCAGTTTCCCCTGGCACCCCCGGCCAGCGACCCGCCGGACAACACGCTCGATTGCGCCTGGCTGTTCTTCGCGGGCCTGATCGCCACCGCCGCGGGCTCGGCCTTCTATCACCTGCTGCCGGACGCGCCCCGCCTTGCGGCCGACCGCGCCGGCATGGCCGTGGCCTTTGCCGGGCTGATCGGCATTGCGGTCTGCGAGCGCGTGAGCCAGCGTGCGGGCTGGCCGGCGGCCTGGTTCGTGCTGACGGCGGGGTTGCTCGCGGCCGAGGTGGTCCAGGAGACCGGCAATGTCCTGCCCTGGGCCCTGGTGCAGTTCGGCGGCATGGCGCTGGTGCTGACGCTTGCGCTGGCCACGCCGATGCGCGGCGCGGTCGGCCTCAAGCTAGGCTGGGTGATCTTCTTCTACGCGGCGGCCAAGGCTTTCGAGCTGGCGGACCACCAGGTCTATGAAGCGTCCGGGCAGCTGATCTCCGGCCACAGCCTCAAGCACCTGGTGGCGGCGCTGGCGGGCCTGCCGGTACTGGCGGCGCTCAGGAAGCTCGACGTGAGCTGGCGCGGCACCCTGCTGCGGCACAATCCCGACGCAGCCGCCCTGACGGCCTGAGGAGAATTCTTCGAATGACAACCCCCGCCGCTGCTGCGACTGCCGCCACCGCGCCCCACGAGGCGAACGCGCACGCCAACCAGTTCGCGCTTCTCAAGCAGCGCCGCTTCGCGCCTTTCTTCTGGACGCAGTTCGCGGGTGCTGCGAACGACAACCTCTTCAAGTTCGCCTTTACCGTCATGGTGACCTACCAGCTCCAGCTGAGCTGGATGCCGCCGGCCATGGCGGGCCTGGTGATCGGTGCGCTGTTCATCCTGCCGTTTCTGCTGTTCTCGGCCACGGCGGGGCAGCTCACCGACAAGTTCGACAAGACGAAGATCATCCGGTTCGTGAAGAACTTCGAGATCGCGATCATGCTGATTGCGACATGGGGCTTCATGCGCGCCGATGCGGTGGTGCTGCTGGGCTGCGTGTTCCTCATGGGCCTGCATTCCACGCTGTTCGGCCCGGTCAAGTTCGCCTACCTGCCGCAGGTGCTCGACTCGCGCGAGCTCACGGGCGGCAACGGCATGGTCGAGATGGGCACCTTCGTCGCCATCCTGCTCGGGCAGGTGGCGGGCGGGCTGCTGGTGGCGCTGCCGCAAATCGGCCACACCACGGTGGCGGTGGCCTGCGTGCTGCTGGCATTGGTCGGACGCGGCGTGGCGCAGGCCATTCCGCAGGCACCGGCCACCGACCCGGGGCTGGTGATCAACTGGAACCCGTTCAGCGAGACGTGGCGCAACCTCAAGCTCGCGCACGGCAATATCGTGGTGTTCCGTTCGCTGCTGGGCATTTCGTGGATGTGGTTCTTCGGCGCGGTCTTCTTGAGCCAGTTCCCCAGCTTTGCGAAGGAAGTGCTGCATGGCGACGAGCAGGTGGCCTCGCTGCTGCTGGTGGTGTTCTCGGTGGGCATCGGCATCGGCTCGCTGCTGTGCGAGACGCTGAGCCGCCGGCAGGTCGAAATCGGGCTGGTGCCGCTGGGCGCCATCGGCATGAGCGTGTTCGCCATCGACCTGTACTTTGCATCGCGCGGGTTGCCGCCCGCACCCGCGGCGGCGGGTGCTCATGCCGCCTCGGCGGTCATGGGGCTGGGCGCCTTCGTGAGCCAGGCTGCGCACTGGCGCGTGATGGCCGACCTGGCGCTGCTGTCGCTCTTCGCGGGGCTGTACAGCGTGCCGATGTATGCGCTGATCCAGCTGCGCAGCCAGCCCACGCATCGCGCGCGGATCATTGCGGCCAACAACATCCTCAACGCACTGTTCATGATCGGCAGCTCGGTGCTCGCGGGCGCATTGCTCGGCGCCGGCTTCACCATTCCGCAGATCTTCCTGTTCACCGGCATTGCAAACGCGCTGGTGGCGTTCTACATCTTCATGCTGGTGCCCGAGTACCTACTGCGCTTCATCGCGTGGATGCTGTCGCACTTCGTCTATCGCTTCGAGATCAAGGGCGACGAGCACATTCCCACCGAAGGCGCGGCGGTGCTGGTGTGCAACCACGTGAGCTTCATCGACGCCATCTTGCTGATGGCGGCGAGCCCACGGCCCATCCGTTTCATCATGGACCACCGGATCTTCAAGGTACCGGTGCTCGGCTGGCTGTTCAAGCTGGCCAAGGCCATCCCCATCGCGCCGCAGAAGGAAGACCCCGCCGCCTATGAAGCCGCCTTTGCCCGGGCGCTGCAGGTGCTGCGCGAGGGCGACCTGCTGGCGATCTTTCCCGAAGGCGCCATCACCCGCGACGGCAAGCTGCAGCCGTTCAAGGGCGGCGTGATGAAGATCATCGAAAGCGCGCGCGCCGAAGGCCTCGAGCCGCCGGTGATCCCGATGGCGCTGACCAACCTCTGGGGCTCGTACTTCAGCCGCATCG
Organism: Variovorax sp. CCNWLW235; assembly: GCF_037204085.1. Taxonomy (NCBI): domain Bacteria; kingdom Pseudomonadati; phylum Pseudomonadota; class Betaproteobacteria; order Burkholderiales; family Comamonadaceae; genus Variovorax; species Variovorax sp. CCNWLW235. The sequence continues at coordinate 251,771 of NZ_JBBCBW010000003.1, forward strand.
AGTTGCGCGGCGGCCAGAACGTGGCCATGGCCAAGCCTTTCCGCCGCGGCTTCTTCAGCCGCGTGGGGCTGAACGTCGGCCACGCGGTGCCGCCGGTCGAAGTGCAGCCCGAGGCGTTGCAGCAGCGCGTGAGCGGGTTGCTGGCAGCCTGACGCGCAGAGGCAAGGCCTCGCCGGCGCGCAAGGCGCCGGAAAGTATCTTTTCGGGATACCAGTAGCGGCTCAAACCGGAACTGGCCGAAGCATTTGATCCTCGCGGTGCGGGGGCGAACCATCATTCGCCCACCTTCACTACGCCGCGAGGCATTCATGCAAACCTTCCCTTCCACCACTGTTTCGATCCAGCGCGATACGCGGGCCTGGCAGCTGCAGGTCTGGGCTTCTTTCGCCATTGCCGTGTTCCTGTGCGCCACCGGCTTGAGCTGGCTGCCGGGCGAGGCGCTGGACCGTGCGTTCATGGTGATGGGCTATGTGTTCTGCCTGAGCACCGCCTTCATGCTGGCCAAGTTCATCCGCGACAACCAGCATGCGGACGCCGGTGGCAGCGCAAGCCGCGACGTGCCGATGTGGCGCCTGGTGGTCTGGGGCAGCTTTTTCACCGCCATGGGCCTGACCGGCTGGGGCCTGGTGCGCATGGAGATCAACGATGCCTACAAGGCCTTCCTGGGCGTGAGCTGGCTGTTCTTGATCAGCTCGGCCTTCACGCTGGCCAAGACGCTGCGAGACCGCCACGAAGCCGACCTGGTCGAAGCGCGCCTGCAAGGCCGCCGTGCCGCCCGCCAGGAAGCAGCTGCTGCCGGCTCGGCCGAATGAGCGCGGCTCCTTCACTTTGCTTTGACCCGCACTTCAACCAACGAAAGACCGTCATGAAAAAGTCGATTGCTGCTCTCCTCGTCGCTGCCTGCACCGCGTTCGCCGGCGCCGCGCTTCCCCTTCATGCCCAGGCCCAGAACCACGCTTCGGAGGCTTCGGCCGCCCTCTCGCTGCTGCCGGTGGCCTCGGTGGTGGGGGCTGCATCCGCCGTCGGGGCTTCGGCTACGGCAGTGGTCGCGGTGCCGGCCGCGCTTTCGGTGGGCGGCTCGGTGCTCGCCGTGGTGGCGGCCGAGGCTTCGGCCGACGGCACCGTCTACGTGCTGGAGCGTGCGTCCGATGGCGCCCGCGCCAGTGTCAAGGTCATGGGCCGCGCCGCCAACGGCGTGTCCGCCTCGGTCGGCACGGGCGTGCTGGTCAGCGTGATCGGCACCGGCATCGTGCTGTCGGCCGCGGGCGACGTGCTGGCCTTTGTGCCCAATGCCATCGGCCGCGCGCTGTTGCACAACGAGAGGCTGTCATGAAGCGCACTCTCGTCCAGGCGGTTTTTCCGGCGCTCCTGGCGCTTGCAGCGGCGCTGCCGCTGCAAGCGCAGGCCGGCCGCTCCTGCGAGCAGGCCAAGCCGACCGCCGAGTTGATCGTCAAGGGCATGCAGCTGGCCGAGCGTACGTCGCAGCAGCTGGATGCGAGCGGCGCCCGCGTCGTGCTGCTTGCCCGTGCCGGGCAAGACCTGGGCAAGTACGGCCTGCGCTATTCGCACCTGGGCATCGCCTACAAGACCGAGCAAGGTCCATGGCGCGTAGTGCATAAGCTCAACCAGTGCGGCACGGCCGTGGCCGCGGTCTACCGGCAGGGGCTCGGCGAGTTCTTTCTTGACGACCTCTGGCGCTACGAGGCGGCCTGGGTAGTGCCGGCTCCGCAGGTGCAGGCGCAGTTGCTGGCCGCGCTGCAAGAGCCGCCGTCCCGCATCGTGCGGCTGAACGTGGCGCCCTACAGCATCGTGAGCTACGTCTGGGGGCAGAAGTACCAGCAGTCGAACCAGTGGGCCGTCGAGACGCTGGCCGCGGCCATGGAGCCCGCCACCATTGGCAGCCGCGGGCAGGCGCAGGCGTGGATGCAGTTCAAGGGCTACGAACCGACGGCACTGCGGCTCGGCCCGCTCACTCGTCTGGGCGGCCGCGTGGGGTCCGCCAATGTGGCGTTCGACGATCACCCGAACGACAAGCGGTTTTCGGACCGCATCGAAACGGTCACGGTCGATTCGGTATTCGCGTGGCTGCCGCGCGCGGGGTTGGGTGCGGCGCCGGTAGCGTTCAAGCTGTAGTTGCAAACGGAGCCTTAGCGCTTCGAAACGAAAACGAGGAAGAAAAAAATGAGCAAGTCATTGCGCCTGTCCGAAAAGTGGTTTCGCCGCGGGCTGTGGCTGGTGGCCCTGGTGTTCGCAAGCTTCCTGATCGGGCTTGGCGGCACCGTCGTGGGTGACCTGCCGCAGGTCGAGCGGGCGCTGGAGCTGGACGACTTCATCGACCGTGCCGCGGCCGAGCCGCTGCGCAACACGATCAAGGCGGCGGAACAGACCGAGCTCGTCGCAACACGGGAGCTCGAGCAGGTTCGCCTGCAGCTCAGCGCCGCGCAGCAGGCCAGTGCCAACGCCCGCGAAACCTTCGCCAACTGGATAGCCACGCGGCGCGCCACAGCGCAGCCCGACCAGGACACGGAACTCATTGCGCGCACCAAGGCGCTCGACTCCTTCAAGCAAAAGGAAGACGAGGTTCAACGGCAGGTGAATGCGCAGCACCAGATCGTGCTCGACGCGCGGCAGGGCGAGCAGCGTGCCCGCGAATCGCTCGCCGTGCTGGAGCGCGCCGCCCAGGACAAGCTGGAGGCCGAGTACCGCCGCGTCGAGCTGCGCGTGTTCGGCTACAGGCTTGCGCTCACGCTGCCCCTGCTGGCGGTGGCGGGCTGGTTGTTCGTGAAGAAGCGCAAGGGCACTTATTGGCCCTTTGTCTGGGGCTTCATCTTCTTTGCGCTGTTTGCTTTCTTCGTCGAGCTGGTGCCCTACATGCCGAGCTACGGCGGCTACGTGCGCTACGTGGTGGGCATCCTGGTCACGGTGCTCGTGGGGCGCTACGCCATCGTCGCGCTGAACCGCTACCTTGCCCGCCAGAAGCTGGCCGAGCAGCAGCCCGACCAGGTGCGGCGCGAAGAGCTCAGCTACGACACCGCGCTCACGCGGCTCGGCAAGAACGTGTGCCCCGGTTGCGAACGGCCGGTGGACCTGAAGAACAACGAGATCGACTTTTGCCCGCATTGCGGCATCGGCCTGTTCGATCATTGCGGCCAGTGCGAAACCCGCAAGAGCGCGTTCTCGAAGTTCTGCCATGCCTGCGGTACGTCCGCCGCGGCGCAGGTGCCGCTCGCATCGGCCGCGGAGTCTGCGGATTCGTTCACATCCGGCGCGGCGGTTCGGCCCGCCGTGTAGCGGGAGCGCCGCAGGGCCGTGCTACAACGTCCGGCGGCGACACAACTGTTGCCGCAAGTTTTCAGTTCTCAACATTGACGGAGCACACGCATGAGCATTTTCGGCAGCATTCTTTCCAAGATTTTCCCGTCCGCGAACGCCGCCACCGCCCCTGCTGCTCCGGCAGCACCGGCGCCCGCCGGCGCACCCGCTGCTGCGGCACCGCCGCCAGCCATCACCGTGGTGGACGTCGAGGCCCTGCTCGACGGCATGCCCGGCGCAAGCAGCCTGAACTGGCGCACTTCCATCGTCGACCTGATGAAGCTGCTGGGCCTGGACAGCAGCCTCGACGCGCGCAAGCAGCTCGCGGCCGAACTCAGCTATGGCGCGGACACCAGCGACAGCGCGAAGATGAACATCTGGCTGCACCGCCAGGTCATGACCAAGCTGGCTGCCAACGGCGGCAAGGTGCCGGCCGAACTGCGCGACTGATCTTCGTTGTCGACCCAGCAAAAAGCCCGGCATGCCGGGCTTTTTTGCTTCAGGTCCAGCCGGCGTCCACCACGAAGTCTTGCGCGGTGCACATTTTCGAATCGTCGGCGGCCAGGAACAGTGCCATGGCGGCAATGTCCTCGGCCATCACGCGGCCCGGCAGGCACTGGGCCGCATCGATCTCGGCGCCGGACTCGGGCTTGACCCACAGCTTGATCTGCCGTTCGGTCATCACCCACCCCGGCACGATCGAATTGACGCGGATGTTCTCTTTGCCCAGGTCTCGCGCCAGCGACCGCGTGAGTCCGCGCGCCGCGGCCTTGCAGGCCTGGTAGACGGGGTAGCCCCGGCCCTTGATCATCCAGCTGATCGAGCCGAAGTTGATGATCGAGCCGCCGCCCAGTGCGCGCATGTCGTCGGCCACGGCCTGCGCGGCGAAGAACTGGTGCTTGAAGTTGACGGCCACGAGCCGGTCGAAATCTTCGCTGGTCACGTCGGCCATTTCATGGCGGCGGTCGTTGGCCGCATTGTTCAGCAGCACGCCGATAGGGCCGAATTGCGCGCGCACCGCGGCAATGGCGGCGGCCAGCGCCGCAGTGTCGGTCACGTCGCACTCGCAGAACAGCACGGGGCTGCCGCCCTGGAGTTGGGCCGCGAGCGCACGGCCTGCCGCGGCATCGAGGTCACAGAAGCCAACTTTCGCGCCTTGGTTGTGGAAGGCCCGCACCAGCGCTTCGCCGATGCCGGTGGCGCCGCCAGAGATGAACACGGCGCGGCCAGCCAGCGAGGGATAGCGGGCGGTGTATGCGGTAGGTGATGATGAAGAAGCGGTGGTCATGGCGTTTAGCGTAGCGGATGTACATCTGCAGGCGAACCCGGTTTACTCCTGCGTACCTCCGGTGTACGTGGCGTATGGCTTCCGGCATGTGGGCAGCGGGCGCCTGCGTGGGTAGGCTTGATGCCATGAACATTTCCTATCGTCGCCGCGCGCTGAGCGGCTTTGCCGTCCTGGCGCTTCTACCCTTGGCAGCCGCCGTGCGGCCCGCGCGCGCGCAAGCGCCAGCGCCCATTCAACTCTTCAAGCTGGTTTCGCCCAAAGACGAGATCATCGTCGGGGTGGAGGCGGCGCAACTCGGCACGGGTTCAGGCCCCGGCGTGCAGCGCCTGGCCGAGCTGCTCGCGGCCAAGGGGCAGCTCACGCTGTGGCAATACGCATCGCAGAAAGACGCGGGGGGCGCGCTCATTCAGGCGCCGCTGCGCCAGGTGGCCGTCTTCAAGAGCGAGCTGCTGCGCATCGAGCCCTACACCACGCCGCTTGCCGTCAAGGCGCCGGCTGCCGCGAAGTAGACAAGCGGGCGGCTACACGCCCCGTGCGCGGTCGGCCTTGAAGCGCGCCCTGAAAACCGTGAAAGTGCCCGCCTCGAGCGATTCGCGGATTTCGCGCATCAGGTTCAGGTAGTAGTGCAGGTTGTGGATGGTGGTGAGCATCGGCCCCAACATCTCGGCGCAGCGGTCCAGGTGGTGCAGGTAGGCGCGGCTGAAGCCCTCGCGTCCGCCGTCGTTCCAGCTCACACCCAAGGTGCCCGCACAGGCATGGCAGGTGCAGCTCGGGTCGATGGGCTGCGGGTCGTTCTTGTGGCGCGCATTGCGCATCTTCAGGTCGCCGAAGCGCGTGAACAGCGTGCCGTTGCGCGCATTGCGGGTCGGCATCACGCAGTCGAACATGTCCACGCCGTCCGCCACGCCCTGCACCAGGTCCTCGGGCGTGCCCACGCCCATCAGGTAGCGCGGCTTGTCGGCCGGCAGCCGGTGCGGCGTGTGGCCCATGATGTGCAGCATCTCTTCCTTGGGCTCGCCCACGCTCACGCCGCCGATGGCGTAGCCCGGAAAGTCCATGTCCACCAGCGCGGCGAGCGACTCTTCGCGCAGGTTCTCGAACATGCCGCCCTGCACGATGCCGAAGAGCGCGTTCGGGTTTTCGAGCCGCGCAAATTCATGCTGGCAGCGCTTGGCCCAGCGCAGGCTCAGTTCCATCGAAATGCGCGCCTCGGCTTCGGTGGTGATGTGGCCCTTGGTGTCGTAGGGCGTGCACTCGTCGAACTGCATCACGATGTCGCTGTTCAGGATGGTCTGGATCTGCATCGAGACCTCGGGCGTAAGGAACAGCTTGTCGCCGTTGACGGGCGAGGCGAACTTGACGCCCTCTTCGCTGATCTTGCGCATTGCGCCCAGCGACCAGACCTGGAAGCCGCCCGAGTCGGTGAGGATGGGCTTGTTCCATTTTTCGAACTGGTGCAGCCCGCCGAAGCTCGCCATCACGTCCAGGCCGGGGCGCATCCACAGATGAAAGGTGTTGCCCAGGATGATCTGCGCGCCCATCTCCTCGAGGCTGCGCGGCATCACGCCCTTGACGGTGCCATAGGTGCCCACGGGCATGAAGATCGGCGTTTGCACCACGCCGTGGTTGAGCGTGAGCGTGGCCCGGCGCGCGTGGCTGTCGGGGTCGGTCTTGAGAAGTTCGAACTTCAGGCGCGGCAGGGACGTGGTGTCGGTCATTTCTGGGTGGCGGCGCCGGGGTCCGGCAGCAGCATCAGGATGGTACGGTTGAAGTCTTCGACGGCGAGCAGGCGGCCCTGCCGGTCGACGGTGATGCCGGTGGGGCGGCCCATGGGGCGCACGCCGGGCTTGGGGCTCCAGCCGGCGAGCCATTCGATGGGCTTGCCGGAGGGCAGGCCCCGCGCATCGAGCTTGTAGCCCACCACGCGGTGGCCGGGCGCCTGGTGGCCGCGCCATGCCACCAGCAACTGGCCCGCGAAGCGGCTGCCCACGGGCCCGACGATCATCTGCAGCGGCGCAACGTGCGCCGGCCAGAGCATCAGCGGAGCCTCGGTGGTCTTGCAGTCGTGCCGGTTCTCGTAGCCGCGCGCGGGCCGGCGGTTGCCGACGCAGTAGGGCCAGCCATAGTCGCGCCCGGCCCGCAGCCGGTTCAACTCTTCGGGTGGTTGTCCCACGTCTTCGTAGTCGATGGAGTTCTCGCCCTGCAGCACGGTGCCCTTGGCCGGGCCGTCCGGCAGCACCGTCAATGCGACCGAGTTGCGCAGGCCCGTGGCAAAGGGCTTGAAGCTCTGCAGCTTGTAGTCCGGCCCGGAGAGCACGGCTTCGTACACCGCGGCGCGCGGCTTCGGTCCGGCCAGGTCGGGGCAGGGCAGCGGGTATTGCTTCGACGAGGTATCGCGGCAGGCATCGGAATCGGAGCCGACGTTCACGTAAAGACGCCCGCCGGGTCCGAACGCGAGTTCCTTGAGCGGATGCGTGCCGTCGCCCGGCAGCCCGTCGATCACCGTTTCGCGCTGCAGTGCGCCGCCGGGCGAAGGAATAGCCGTGCGCCAGACCGTGCCCGACTCGCCGATGTAGATCTTGCCGTCAGGTCCGGCAACGAGCCCCAGGGGCCGGTCCAGCTGCTCGGCCAGAACGCTGAAGCGCGCGCGCCGCGGTGCTGGACCGTCGGTGGGCAGCACCATCTCGAGCAGGCGGCCGCGGCGCGGTTCCCACGATCCCATGTCGACCACCCAGTAGCGGCCGGGCGCGACCTCGAGGATGCGCCGGGGCGCGCGCAGGCCCTGTGCCTCGTCGGCCAGCAGCGCGACGCAGGTGCCTGCGGGGCTGCCGACGTCGAGCCGCGCATAGTCGCCGCAGAGCCCCTGCGGCGTGTAGCCGCGCGCATGGCCGGCCGTCGGCAGCAGCATCGCGCACCCGAGTGCGGCCAGCCAAAGGCGCGGGGCGCCGGTCTTCATGGCGCGGCGCGCGCCAGCAGCATGGCGTCTCCATAGCTGAAGAAGCGGTATCGATGCGCAATGGCGTGGGCATACAGCGCCATCACGCGCTCGTAGCCTGCAAAGGCCGAGACCAGCATCATCAGCGTGCTCTTCGGCAAATGGAAGTTGGTGACCAGCAGGTCGACGTGCTCGAAGGCAAAACCCGGCGTGATGAAGATGCGCGTGTCGCCGCTGACCTCACCGCTCTTGGCCCACGATTCGAGCGTGCGCACGGTGGTGGTGCCGACCGCGACCACGCGGCCGCCGCGTGCCTTGCATTCGGCAATCGCGCGCTGCGTGGCTTCGGGCACCTCGTAGCGCTCGGCATGCATCGTGTGCTCGGCAATGTTCTCGGTCTTGACGGGCTGGAAAGTGCCGGCGCCCACGTGCAGCGTGACGTTGGCGCGCTGCACGCCGCGGGCTTCCAGTTCGTCCAGCAGCCCTTCGTCGAAATGCAGCGCCGCCGTGGGTGCCGCCACGGCGCCGGGCACCCGCGCGAACACGGTCTGGTAGCGGCTCTCGTCGTCGGCCGAATCGGTGTGGGTGATGTAGGGCGGCAGCGGCACGTGGCCGCAGCGGGCCATCAGTGCGTAGGGGTCTTCGCCGGCGTCGCTCTCAAAGCCGAACCGGAACAGCGCGCCATCTTCCTCGGGCCAGCGCCCCAGCAGCGTGGCGCGAAATCCGCCCACCATCTGCAGCGTGGTGCCGACCGGCGGCTTCTTGCTGACCTTCATGTGTGCGACGACTTCGTTGCCCTGCAGCACGCGTTCGACCAGCAGTTCGAGCTTGCCGCCGGTCGGCTTCTCGCCGAAGAGGCGAGCCTTGACCACGCGCGTGTCGTTGAAGACCAGCAGATCGCCTTCGCGCAGCAGCGAAGGCAGGCTCTTGAAGATGCGGTCGGCCGGCTCGCTGCCGGTGCCGTCGAGCAGGCGGGAAGAAGTGCGTTCGGTGGCCGGGTGCTGCGCCACCAGTTCGGGGGGCAGGTCGAAATCGAAATCGGAAAGCGTAAAGGCGCGCATGGTGCTTGAGGGCCGGACGGGCCCGTGCCAAGGAGGCATGGGAAGAGAAAAAGGCGGAGAGCGGCGATTGTCCCATGGCCCGGAATCACAGCACCGCTCAGGGGTTGGCCCGGGGTTGCCGAGGCAGAATCGACGCATGGTCGATTCCTCTGTCGTGCGTGTCACGCCGTCCCCCGCTCCTCCTTCCGAAGGCGAGCTCTTCAAGAAGATCCTGGGCGGTGCCTGGATGGGCCTGCACCCCGACATCCGCCGGCGCTTCGACAAGAACCCCTTGCCGGGCAAGGCGCTGCACTACCTGGGCGCGCTCAGCGAACTGCGCTGCTCGCGCTTCGGCAAGCTGCTGGGGCACCTCACGCAGCCGATGATCCAGGGCGCGCTGATCCCCTACAGCGACAGCCACTTTCCGGTCGAAATCCAGGTCTACGCCCGGCCCGGCGACCCGGCCATCTACAAGCAGCGCATCTATCGCCTGCATGGGCGCCAACCCATCCAGTTCACCAGCTTCATGCGAGAGAGTGAACGCGGCGAGGTGCTGGAGTACGTGGGCATGGGGCTAGGCATGAAGCTGGTGCTGAGCGTGGAAGCCAACGGCAGCCTGCATTTCCAGAGCGACGGCTATTTCTGGGAACTGTTCGGCTGGCGCATTCCGCTGCCGGGCCTTTTCACGCCGGGCAAGACTTTTCTGTGGCACCACAACGAGACGCCCGAGCGCTTCAACATCCGCATCGAGATTCGCCACTGCCTCATGGGCACCACCTTCACGCAGGTCGGCGTGTTCGAAGAAGTGACGCAGCCGCAGGCGGTGGCCGCATGATCGACACGCACCTGCTGGCCCTGCAGCTCATGGCGGTGCAGGGCGCGCTGGGCGCCTTCGACACGCTCTACCACCACGAAGGCACAGAAGCCCTGCCGCGCCGCGGCACGGCGGGGCACGAACTGGCGATCCACGCCACGCGTTCGTCTATTTATTGCCTGCTGTTCCTCGGGCTGTCTGCGTGGGCCTGGCACGGCGCGTGGGCGTGGGTGTTGCTCGCGGTGTTCGGCGTCGAGATCGTGCTCACGCTGTGGGACTTCGTGGTCGAAGACGGCAGCCGCCTGCTGCCGCCGACCGAACGCGTGACGCACACGGTGCTGGCCATTAACGCCGGCGCGTTCATCGCATTGCTGGCGATGAGCGCGGTCGGCTGGGCCGCGCAACCGACCGCGATGGTCTGGCAGCCGCACGGCTGGCTCAGCGCCTTCCTCGCGCTGTGCGGCGTGGGCGTCGGCATCTCGGGCATGCGCGACGGCTTTGCGGCGCGCGCGCTGTTCAAACAACAGAAGCAGGCGCAGGCGCGCGGCGCCCAGGCACCGGTGCACTTCGGCACGAAGCCGCAACAGGTGCTGGTGACGGGCGGCACCGGCTTCATCGGCCAGATCCTCGTGCGGCACCTGCTGGCCGATGGCCACGCAGTAACGGTGTGGACGCGCAACGCGCGCGCCGCCGCCTGGGGCTTCGGCGGCGCGGTGCGCTGCGTGGAGTCGCTCGACCAGATTCCTGCGGCGGACGCCGTCGATGTCATCGTCAACCTTGCGGGCGCGCGCATCCTCGGCCAGCGCTGGAGCGCGCGGCGCCAGCAGCAGCTGCTGCAAAGCCGCGAGGGGCTGACGCAGCAACTCGTCGCATGGATCGCAGCGCGCCCGCGCAAGCCGTGGCTGCTGCTCTCGGGCTCCGCCATCGGCTACTACGGCGTGCAGCCGCAGGGCGACGCCACTGAACTCACCGAAGACGCGCCGCCGCAAGACATCTTCATGTCGACGCTGTGCCAGCGTTGGGAGCAGGCGGCGCGCGCGGCAGTGGCGCACGGCGTTCGCGTCGCCTGCCTGCGCTTCGGATTCGTGCTGGGCCACCAGGGCTCGCTGCCGCAGTTGCTGATGCCGGTGCAACTCGGCATGGGTGGGCGCCTGGGCAGCGGGCGGCAGTGGCTCTCGTGGGTGCATGTGCACGACCTGATTCGCGCCGTCGCACACGTGTGGACCGCGACCGAATCTGCCACCGGCCCCGTCACCGCGCAGGCCTTCAACGTCACCGCGCCGGGCACACTGGGCCAGGAGGCCTTCACCCGCGTCGCGGCCAGTGTGTTGCATCGCCCCTGCTGGATGCCCACGCCCGCCGCGCCCGTGAAGTGGTTGCTGGGCGAGCAGGCCGACCTGCTGCTCGAAGGCCAGCGCGTAGTGCCGGCGCAGCTGCTGCGCACCGGCTTCCAGTTCATGTTTCCCGATGCCCGCAGCGCCTTGACGGACCTTTGCCGTCCACGCTAGAAGCCTTGCCCGTGCCCGCCAAGAAAGAACCGACTCCCCCCGCCGCGCCGGCACAACCGCCCGGTGCCGGCCTGAGCGCCGTGCAGCGCTCGCTGCGCAAGCTCGGCCTGGTGCGCGACATCGATTTCGCGCTCTACCTGCCAATGCGCTACGAGGACGAGACTCGCATCGTGCGGCTGGCCGACACGCGCGACGGCGACATGGCGCAGGTCGAGGGCGTGGTGACCGAATGCGAGGTGGTCTTCCGCCCCCGCCGGCAATTGATTGCCACCATCGACGACGGCAGCGACACCTGCCAACTGCGCTTCTTCAACTTCTACCCTTCGCAGCAGAAACAGCTTGCGGTGGGTGCGCGCGTGCGCGTGCGGGGCGAGGTGCGCGGCGGCTTCGTCGGGCGCCAGATCATGCATCCGACCGTCAAGGCGGCCGGCACTTCGCTGCCCGAGGCGCTCACGCCCGTGTACTCGACCGTGGCCGGGCTCCCGCAGCCCGTGCTCCGGCGCGAGGTGCGTTCGGGCCTGGCACGTGCGGTGCTCGACGAGACGATTCCGGTGCAGATTGGGCTGCGAGGCGCCTGGGACCTGCGCAGTTCGCTGACCTTTCTGCACTACCCCACGCCCGACGTGGCCATGGCCACGCTCGAAGACCACAGCCATCCCGCCTGGCAGCGCATCAAGGCGGAGGAGTTGTTGGCGCAGCAGCTTTCGCAGCTGCAGGCGCGGCTGGAGCGGGCGGCGCAGCGCGCACCGGCGCTGCCTTCTTCGACCGAGCCGGAGCCGAGCTCGCTGCATGCGCAATTGCTCGCGGTGCTGCCCTTCGGCCTGACCGGCGCGCAGCAGCGCGTGGGCGAAGAAATCACGCGCGACCTGGGCCGCGAGATTCCGATGCACCGCTTGCTGCAGGGCGACGTGGGCTCGGGAAAAACCGTGGTGGCGGCGCTTGCCGCGGCGCGGGCCATCGACGCGGGGTTTCAGTGCGCATTGATGGCGCCGACCGAAATTCTTGCGGCCCAGCACTTCGGCAAGCTGGTGGGCTGGCTCGATCCGTTGCTGGCCGAGCGGGGCTTGCGCGTGGCCTGGCTCACGGGCAGCCAGAAGAAGAAGGAGCGCGACGCCATGTCGGCCGCGGTGGAAAGCGGCGAAGCGGCCCTGGTGATCGGCACGCATGCGGTCATTTCGGAAAAGGTGCGCTTCAAGAACCTGGCGCTCGCGATCATCGACGAGCAGCACCGTTTCGGCGTGGCCCAGCGGCTCGCTCTGCGCGGCAAGGCTGGTGGCCATCTCGAACCCCATTTGCTGATGATGAGCGCCACGCCCATCCCGCGCACGCTGGCGATGAGCTATTACGCCGACCTGGATGTCTCCACGCTCGATGAACTGCCGCCGGGCCGCACGCCCATCGTCACCAAGCTGGTGGCCGATCACCGTCGCGACGAGGTGATCGACCGCATCCAGGTGCAGGTCGAGCAGGGGCGGCAGGTGTACTGGGTGTGCCCGCTCATCGAGGAAAGCGAGGCGGTTGACTTGCGCAACGCGACCGAGACGCGCGACGAGCTGGCCGATGCACTGGGCCCCGCGGTCAACGTCGGGCTGCTGCATTCGCGCATGCCTACCGCCGAGAAGCAGGCCGTGATGGCGGCTTTCACGGCCAACGAGATTCAGGTGCTGGTGAGCACCACGGTGATCGAGGTGGGGGTAGACGTGCCGAACGCCTCCTTGATGGTGATCGAGCACGCCGAGCGCTTCGGCCTCTCGCAACTGCACCAGCTGCGCGGCCGGGTCGGACGCGGCGCTGCGGCATCGGCCTGCGTGCTGCTCTATGCGCCGGGCGACAGCGGGCGGGTGGGCGAGGCGGCGCGGGCCCGGCTCAAGGCCATGGCCGAAACCAGCGACGGCTTCGAAATAGCGCGCCGCGACCTCGAGATTCGCGGCCCGGGCGAGTTTCTGGGTGCGCGCCAGTCGGGCGCACCGTTGCTGCGCTTTGCCGACCTGACCACCGACGTGATGCTGCTCGACTGGGCGCGCGAACTGGCGCCGGTCATGCTTCAAAAGCACCCGGACCTGGCGCAGCGGCATATCGACCGCTGGCTCGGCACCAAGGCCGAGTACCTGAAGGCATAGGGCGGTTTGCGGCGCCGGCGGGCAGCCGATGCGGCCTCCTTGCCCGAAAGGCGACCCCAGACCGCGCCCGGTCACACACCCTTGCGCATAATTGACGCAAGCTATGACTCTCACAGAACTCAAATACATCGTCGCAGTAGCCCGCGAACGGCACTTCGGCAAGGCGGCAGAGGCCTGCTACGTCTCCCAACCGACGCTGTCGGTGGCCATCAAGAAGCTCGAGGACGAGCTCGAGGTCAAGCTCTTCGAGCGCAGCGCGGGCGAAGTAACCGTTACGCCGCTGGGCGAGCAGATCGTGCAGCAGGCGCAAAGCGTGCTCGACCAGGCCGCCAGCATCAAGGAAATTGCCAAGCGCGGAAAAGACCCGCTGGCCGGGCCCCTGAACCTGGGGGTGATCTACACCATCGGCCCGTACCTGCTGCCCGATCTGGTGCGCCAGGTGATTGCGCGCACGCCGCAGATGCCGCTGGTGCTGCAGGAGAATTTCACCGCCAAGCTGCTCGAAATGCTGCGAGCCGGCGAGATCGACTGCGCGATCATGGCCGAGCCGTTTCCCGATACGGGCCTGGCCATGGCACCGCTCTACGACGAGCCGTTCATGGCGGCGCTGCCCGTGAAGCACAAGTTCGCGGACCGGGAATCGGTGACCTCCGACGAGCTGCAGAACGAAACCATGCTGCTGCTGGGCACCGGCCATTGCTTCCGCGACCATGTACTGGAGGTGTGCCCCGAGTTCGCCCGCTTCTCGAGCAATGCCGAGGGCATTCGAAAAAGCTTCGAGGGCTCGTCGCTCGAAACCATCAAGCACATGGTGGCGTCCGGCATGGGCGTGACGCTGGTGCCGCGCCTCTCGGTGCCGGCCGAAGCGCTCAAGCCCAAGGTCAAGGGACGCAAGGAGCCCGAGCAGATGGTGCGCTACCTGCCGGTGCGCGACGCGCAGGACCGCGACCCGCCCACGCGGCGCGTGGTGCTGGCCTGGCGCCGCACCTTCACGCGCTACGAGGCCATCGCCGCGTTGCGCAATGCCATTTATGCGTGCGAGCTGCCGGGCGTCAAGCGGCTGTCATAAGGCTGCCGCAGGAGAGAGCAAACTCGCGAACTTGGCCTACGTGGAGGCCATTCGAATTCATTCATCGCTGGGATAGAGTGACGCTGTTGCGAAGCCGCGGGTCGGCTTTCAAAATAACGGTGTCCCTAAAACTTGAAGAAAGAGTTTCACGCCATGGCAAAGGATTCGAAGAAAGCGTCGTCGTCCTCTTCATCGGGCAAGGTGCCCAAGAAGGGAGACGCCCTGGTGGCCCAGGAGTCGGGCAGCCGCAATGCGCCGATCATCAACATCGGCATCGAGCGCCAGGACCGTGCCGCCATTGCCGAGGGCCTGAGCCGCGTGCTGGCCGACACCTACACGCTCTACCTCACCACGCACAACTTTCACTGGAACGTGACGGGGCCGCACTTCAACTCGCTGCACGCCATGTTCATGACGCAGTACACCGAGCTCTGGGGCGCGACCGACATCATTGCCGAGCGCATTCGCGCGCTGGGTCACTATGCGCCGGGCTCCTATGCCGAGTTCAGCAAGATCGCCACCGTGCCGGATGTGCCGCAGACCCCGCCCAAGGCAATGGAGATGGTGCGCATTTTGGTGAAGGGCCACGAAACCGTGTCCCGCATCGCGCGCGAGTTCATTCCGGTGGCGGAAGAGGCCGGCGACGACCCGACGGCCGACATGCTGACCGCGCGCTGCACGGTGCACGACCAGACCGCGTGGATGCTGCGTTCGCTGCTCGAAGACTGAGCGGGCGCGAACCCGGACCCCGAGAGCGGCACAATGGCCGCTCTTTTTTTGCCCGCCGCATGCTTGCCCGCCGTTTTGCGCTTTATCTCGACCTGATTCGCTGGAACCGCCCCGCCGGTTGGCTGCTGCTGCTCTGGCCGACGCTGGGTGCTCTCTGGTTTGCGGCCGAGGGGTGGCCGGGCTGGCACCTGCTGGCCGTGTTCGTGCTGGGCACCATCCTGATGCGCAGCGCGGGCTGCTGTGTCAACGACGTGGCGGATCGCGACTTCGACCGCCATGTGAAACGAACTGCGCAGCGGCCGGTGACCAGCGGTGCGGTCTCGGTCAGGGAGGCGCTGGTGCTCGGCGCGGTGCTGGCGTTGCTGGCCTTTGCGCTGGTGCTCACGACCAATCGGGTGACGGTGCTGTGGTCGTTCGCAGCGCTGGCCATCACGCTGGTCTATCCGTTCGCCAAGCGCTTCGTTTCTGTTCCTCAGGCGGTGCTCGGCATTGCCTTCAGCTTTGGCATTCCGATGGCGTTTGCGGCGGTGCAATCCACTGTGCCGGTATTCGCCGCTTGGCTGCTTGCCGGCAACCTGTTCTGGGTGCTGGCCTACGACACCGAATACGCCATGGTCGACCGTGACGACGACCTCAAGATCGGCATGAAGACCTCGGCCATCACCTTCGGCCGCTTCGACGTGGCCGCGGTCATGGCGAGTTATGGCCTGTTCCTGGCCGTCTGGGCCTGGGCTGGCGCCAGCCGGGGGCTCGGCGTGGTGTTTTTCGCCGCCATTGCCATTGCCGCGGTGCAGGCGGGCTGGCACTGGCGGCTGATTCGCGACCGCACCCGCGACGGCTGCTTCAAGGCCTTCCGGCTGAACCACTGGCTGGGGTTCACCGTGTTCGCCGGCATCGCGGCCGGTTATGCGCTGAGATAGAGCGATCGTGAAGCGGGGCCGCTCAGGCCTTGCCGAATTCTTCGCCCAGTTCAGCGGCGCGTTGCTGGGCCGCGCGAATGGCGGTCTTGAACTTTGCCTTGACGTCGGCGCCCTCGAGCGACGTGAGAGCCGCATAGGTGGTTCCGCCCTTCGACGTCACGCGCTCGCGCAGCACCGAGGGCGGCTCGGTGGCGCTGTGCGCCAGCGCCGAGGCGCCGGTGAAGGTGCCGATCGCCAGCCGCAGGGCCTGGTCGGACGAAAGGCCCATCTCGACGCCGGCCTCGGCCATCGCCTCGATGAAATAGAACACATAGGCAGGGCCCGAGCCGGACATGGCCGTGACTGCGTCCAGCGCGGCTTCGTCGTCGACCCAGAGCAGTTCGCCGGTCGGGGCCAGCAGTTGCGCGACCAGTGCCCGGTCGGCGGCGTCCACGCCGGCCCGTGCGTAGAGGCCTGTCATGCCCTGTCCGACCAGCGCGGGCGTGTTGGGCATGGCGCGCACCACGCGCTCGCTGCCGAGCCAGCGTGCGATGCTGCCCGACGGAATGCCCGCGGCGACGCTCAAGTGCAAGGCGTCTTCGGCAAAGGCGCGCACCGGGCGGGCGGCTTCCGCAAAGGTCTGCGGCTTGACCGCCCACACCACCACGGCGCAGCGCGAGAGAGCCTCGCTCGCCTCGGCCTGCGCGGTGATGCCGAAGGATTGCGCCAGCTTCTGGCGGGCCTCTTCGAAGGGTTCGACCACCTCGAACGCGTCGGCGGGCGTGCCCTGCTTGATGAGGCCGCCGATGATGGCGCTGGCCATGTTGCCGCCGCCGATGAAGGCAACGGGAGGAAGCGGTGCCGGCGCGGTGCGGGGCAGGAAAGTGACTGCGATGGTCATGGTCGGTCGGTGTATTCGAATGCCGCGAACTGGGTTGTCTGCAGCGGGTTGAAATTGTCGTCGCTCACCACGACCAACATGCGCTTGCCGCCCGGCAATGCCGGGCCCCAGCAAAGGCCTTCGGTGTTGTCCAGTCGCGAAAGGCCGAGCGAGGCGAAGTCGGCAACCAGCGTTTTCGCGGCGGGTCGGTGGCTGCCTGCCGCGAGCACGCCGGTATTCAGCACATCGGTCGCGTCGCGGGTTTCGATCTCGTAGAGGCGCAGCGAGTTTCCGGCGCCAGTGGCGTAGGCGCGCTCGAGCACCAGCATGCGATCGTTGTCGAGCATCAGGATCTCGCTGATGCCGTTGTCGGCATGGCTGCCGGGAAGGAGCGGCCGCAGAGGAATCGGGTCGGGAACGTAGGCGATCTGGCGAACGGTGTGGCCGGTTTCCAGGTCGACCTGAGTCAGGCGGCATGGGCCCCCGGCCGCCTGGGTGGTGGGCACCGGGCCGTCCTGGACCAGGGCGTTCTCCATCGCAAGCCAGGCATGGCGGCCGTCCGGCGTCACTGCGAGGCCTTCGAAACCCAGGTTGTCGCGCGGACCGCGCTGCCGGGCCGGATCGGGAGTGAACATGGCCGGGAGCGCGAATTCGCGCAGCAGGCGACCATCGCGCGCCGATTCATAAAAGCTTGGGCCGAACCCGCGCAACACGTCCCCTTCGCTCACCCAGAGAAGGGTGCCGGTCCCTGGCCGCAGGCGCAGCGATTCGGGGTCTGCCACCGGGGTGCCCGGCTCGGCGCGGCGCCGGTCAGGCCAAGAGCCTCCGCCGGGTCGTTGCAGCTGCACCACATCTCCCGGCGCTGGCGCCTGCGTCCAGGGCGGGCGCCAGGAGGCGGTATAGAAACGTGCGGGGCTCAAGTCAGATCGGTCATCACATAGGAGCAAGTACTCGCTTCCATCTGCGTCGTAGTCGATGCCCGAAAGGCCGCCCGCGGTTGTGCCCTGTATATTCAGCCGGTGCGGCCAGTGGGCTTCCGCAATGCGGCGCAGCCTTCCCGCCCCTGGCACCGGCACCACCGGGCTCCCGCAGCCACAGAGTCCCGAGCCCATAAAGGCGGCGGCTGCGCCAGCCAGCAGCAGCCGGCGACGCCCGGGCGACGTGGTTTCCTGAGGGGCTGGAATAAAGGTGCGCACGCCGCCAAGTCTAGTTCCAGCGCATTTCCGGGCCAGAAGGCTGTTGACAGCCTTTTGCCTGCGTGCCACAATCGCTGGCTTCGCTTCAAAAAGGCGAAGCTTTCAGCCCAAAGCGGAAGTGCCTCGAGTGGTTCGAGGTGCAGACGACGGGCCCAAGACTGACCGCAGCGTCTCCCTCCTGGAGGCGCATCGGTACAAGTTGGGAACTACTAGCAATGATCCAAACTGAATCCCGGCTCGAAGTGGCCGACAACACAGGCGCGAAGTCCGTCCTGTGTATCAAGGTGCTCGGTGGCTCCAAGCGGCGTTATGCCAGCGTGGGCGACGTCATCAAGGTCAGCATCAAGGAAGCCGCTCCGCGTGGTCGCGTCAAGAAGGGCGAGATCTACAGCGCAGTGGTGGTCCGCACCGCCAAGGGCATCCGTCGCGCCGACGGTTCCCTCGTCAAATTCGATGGCAACGCAGCTGTGTTGCTCAACGCCAAGCTGGAGCCGATCGGCACCCGCATCTTCGGACCGGTGACGCGCGAGCTGCGCACCGAAAAGTTCATGAAGATCGTGTCGCTGGCCCCCGAAGTTCTGTAAGGACAACAACGCCATGAACAAGATTCGCAAAGGCGACCAGGTCATCGTGTTGGCCGGGCGCGACAAAGGCAAGCGCGGCGTCGTCTCGCTGCGCAAGGACGATTCGCACCTCGTCGTCGAGGGCGTGAACATCGTCAAGAAGCACGCCAAGCCGAACCCCCTCAAGGGTACGACCGGCGGCATCGTCGAGAAGACCATGCCCATCCACCAATCCAACGTGGCGATCTTCAATGCCGCGACCGGCAAGGCCGATCGCGTGGGCATCAAGATCACCCAGGGTGCTGACGGCAAGCGCGTGGCTGTTCGCGTCTTCAAGTCCAGCGGCGACGAAATCAAGTTCGCCTAAGAGGTACTCACATGGCACGTCTCCAACAACACTATCGCGAAAAGATCGCGAAAGACCTGACGGAAAAGTTCGGCTACAAGTCGCCGATGCAGGTCCCCCGCCTCACCAAGATCACGCTCAACATGGGCGTGGGTGAAGCTGTCGCCGACAAGAAGGTTCTCGACAACGCTGTCGCCGACCTGACCAAGATCGCCGGCCAGAAGCCCGTGGTCACCAAGTCGAAGAAGGCTATCGCCGGTTTCAAGATCCGCGAAAACCAGCCGATCGGCTGCATGGTCACGCTGCGTGGCGTGCAGATGTATGAGTTCCTGGACCGTTTCGTGACCATCGCGCTGCCGCGTGTTCGCGACTTCCGCGGTATCTCCGGCCGTGCGTTCGACGGCCGTGGCAACTACAACATCGGCGTCAAGGAACAGATCATTTTCCCTGAGATCGAATACGACAAGGTCGATGCCCTGCGCGGTCTCAACATCAGCATCACGACGACGGCCAAGACCGATGAAGAAGCCAAGGCGCTTCTCGCTGGTTTCCGTTTCCCGTTCAAGAACTGAGGCGAACCGTGGCTAAACAATCTCTGATCCAACGCGAACTCAAGCGCGACAAGCTGGTCGCCAAGTACGCTGCGAAGCACGCGGAACTGAAGGCAATTTCCAACGACCTGAAGAAGAGCGACGAAGAGCGCGCTGCTGCCCGCCTGGGCCTGCAAAAGCTCCCGCGCAACGCGAACCCCACGCGTCAGCGCAACCGTTGCGAAATCACCGGTCGCCCCCGTGGCACCTTCCGTCAATTCGGTCTGGCCCGCGCCAAGATCCGCGAACTGGCTTTCAATGGCGACATCCCCGGTGTCACCAAGGCCAGCTGGTAAGCCAGGCAGGAGCAAACAACATGAGCATGAGTGATCCCATTGCCGACCTGCTGACGCGTATCCGTAACGCGCAGATGGTGGCGAAGCCCACTGTGTCGATCCCGTCTTCCAAGGTGAAGGCTGCGATTGCACAGGTCCTGAAGGACGAAGGCTACATCGACGGCTTCGAAGTGAAGACCGAAGCCGGCAAGTCCGAACTCGTCATTACCCTGAAGTACTACGCTGGCCGTCCGGTCATCGAGCGCATCGAGCGCGTGAGCCGTCCCGGCCTGCGTGTCTACAAGGCCAGTGCTTCCATTCCGCAAGTCCAGAACGGCCTCGGTGTTGCGATCGTCACGACCCCCAAGGGCGTGATGACCGACCGCAAGGCGCGCGCTACCGGTGTCGGTGGCGAAGTGCTGTGCTACGTCGCCTAACCGAGACATCGAGGAGTAACTGAAATGTCCCGAGTAGGAAAAATGCCGATCACCATCCCCGCAGGCGTGGATGTGTCGATCAAGGAAGACCAGATCAGCGTCAAGGGCACGGGCGGCACGCTCAACCTTGCACGCAATGCACTGGTCAAGATCGTCAGCAATGACGGCAAGCTGAACTTCGAACCCGCCAACGAATCGCGTGAAGCGAACGCAATGAGCGGCACGATCCGTCAGCTGGTGAACAACATGGTGGTTGGCGTGACCAAGGGCTTCGAGAAGAAGCTCAACCTGGTCGGCGTCGGCTACAAGGCTGCAGCGTCCAACAACAAGTTGAACCTGCAAGTCGGTTACTCGCACCCGGTCAACATCGACATGCCGCAAGGCATTACGGTGGCCACCGCGACCCCGACCGAAATCGTGATCAAGGGTGCTGACCGTCAGCGCGTTGGTCAAATCGCCGCTGAGATCCGCGCTGTTCGTCCGCCTGAGCCTTACAAGGGCAAGGGCATCCGTTATTCGGACGAGAAGATCGTGATCAAAGAGACCAAGAAGAAGTAAGGGGCAGCAAAATGATGTTGACCAAAAAAGCACAGCGTCTTCGCCGCTCGCGCCAGACCCGCATTCGCATCGCGACGCAGGGCGTGGCTCGCCTGACGGTGAATCGCACCAACCTGCACATCTATGCCACCGTCATCTCCGACGACGGCACCAAGGTGATCGCCACCGCATCGACGGCCGAAGCCGAAGTGCGCGCTGCACTCGGCGGCTCGGGCAAGGGTGGCAATGCCGCCGCTGCAACGGCCATCGGCAAGCGCATCGCTGAAAAGGCGAAGGCTGCCGGCGTCGAGAAGGTCGCCTTCGACCGCGCAGGTTTTGCGTACCACGGCCGCGTCAAGGCGCTGGCCGATGCGGCTCGCGAAGCCGGTCTGCAGTTCTAACCGGACACGAGATTCAAAATGGCAAAGATTCAAGCAAGAACGCAGAACGAAGGCCCTGAAGACGGTTTGCGCGAGAAGATGATCGCGATCAACCGCGTCACCAAGGTGGTGAAGGGTGGTCGTATCCTCGGTTTCGCAGCACTCACCGTCGTGGGCGACGGCGAAGGCCGCGTCGGCATGGGCAAGGGCAAGTCGAAGGAAGTGCCTGCTGCCGTGCAAAAGGCGATGGAAGAAGCTCGCCGCAACCTGGCCAAGATCTCGATCAAGAACGGCACGCTGCATCACCGCGTGACGGGCCATTGGGGCGCTGCCTCGGTGGTCATGATCCCGGCCCCGAAGGGTACCGGCATCATCGCCGGCGGCCCGATGCGCGCCGTGTTCGAAGTCATGGGCATTACCGACATCGTGGCCAAGAGCCATGGTTCGTCGAACCCCTACAACATGGTTCGCGCCACGCTCGACGGGTTGAAGAACTCGACGACCGCGTCCGAAGTGGCTGCCAAGCGCGGCCTGACCGTCGAAGAAATCTTCGCCTGAGCGCAAGCTCTCGCAAGGCTGAAGGAAGCATTCAAATGACGACGCAACAACAAACCCTCAAGGTGCAATTGGTCAAGAGCCCGATTGGCACCAAGGAATCGCATCGCGCGACCGTGCGTGGCCTCGGCCTGCGCAAGCTCAACAGCGTGAGCGAGCTGCAAGACACCCCGGCGGTGCGCGGCATGATCAACAAGATCAGTTATCTGGTCAAAGTTCTGTAAGAGAGACTGATATGGAACTCAATGGCATCAAGCCGGCAGCCGGCGCCAAGCACGCCAAGCGCCGTGTTGGCCGCGGTATCGGCTCCGGTATCGGCAAGACCGCAGGTCGCGGTCACAAGGGTCAGAAGTCGCGCGCAGGCGGTTTCCACAAGGTCGGCTTCGAAGGCGGTCAAATGCCGCTGCAGCGTCGCCTGCCGAAGCGTGGCTTCAAGTCGCACCTGCTGAAGTTCAACGCCGAAGTCACGCTGACTGCCCTCGAGCAGCTCGGCCTGGCCGAAGTGGACATCCTGGCGCTCAAGCAAGCCGGCCTCGTGGGCCAGCTCGCCAAGGTCGTCAAGATCGTCAAGACCGGTGAACTCACCAAGGCCGTCAAGCTGACGGGCGTGGGCGCAACCGCTGGTGCCAAGGCTGCGATCGAAGCAGCCGGCGGCAGCATCGCCTGATCACACTGGACTGAAAGAAGTTCTTCGTGGCAACTAACGCGGCAACGATCGCAAAAACAGGCAAGTTCGGCGACCTCCGCCGCCGGCTCGTCTTTTTGCTGCTCGCGCTCGTGGTCTATCGGATCGGCGCGCACATTCCTGTGCCGGGCATCAACCCGGACCAGCTGGCTGCGTTGTTCCAGGGCCAGCAGGGCGGCATTCTGAGCCTGTTCAACATGTTCTCGGGCGGGGCGCTGTCGCGCTTCACCGTGTTCGCGTTGGGGATCATGCCGTACATCTCGGCGTCGATCATCATGCAGTTGATGACCTACGTGGTTCCTACCTTCGAGCAATTGAAGAAGGAAGGCGAGGCTGGCCGTCGCAAGATCACGCAGTACACGCGCTATGGCGCACTCGGCCTGGCCTTGTTCCAGTCGTTCAGCATCGCAGTGGCGCTCGAGTCGTCGGCCGGCCTGGTGAACTCCCCCGGTTTCGGCTTCCGCCTGACCGCGATGGTGAGCCTGACGGCGGGTTCGATGTTCCTGATGTGGCTCGGCGAGCAGATCACCGAGCGCGGCTTGGGCAACGGTATCTCGATCCTGATCTTTGCAGGTATCGCGGCCGGTCTGCCGAGCGCCATTGGCGGCCTTGCGTCGCTGGTGACGACCGGTGCGATGAATCCGATCATCGCGCTCTTCATCATCGCGATCGTGGTGCTGGTCACCTACTTCGTGGTGTTCGTCGAACGCGGCCAGCGCAAGATCCTCGTGAACTATGCGCGGCGCCAGGTCGGCAACAAGGTCTATGGCGGCCAGTCGTCGCACCTGCCCTTGAAGCTGAACATGGCCGGTGTGATTCCGCCGATCTTCGCCTCGTCGATCATCCTGCTGCCCGCAACGGTGGTCGGCTGGTTCAGCACCGGTGAAGGCGGTTTCCGCTGGATCAAGGACATTGCCAGCGCACTGCGCCCGGGCGAGCCGATCTACGTGCTGCTGTACGCTGCCGCGATCGTTTTCTTCTGCTTCTTCTACACGGCACTCGTGTTCAACAGCAAGGAAACGGCCGACAACCTGAAGAAGAGTGGTGCTTTCATTCCTGGCATTCGCCCGGGTGACCAGACCGCTCGCTATATCGACAAGATTCTGGTTCGCCTGACGTTGGCCGGCGCGGTGTACATCACCTTCGTCTGCCTGCTGCCCGAGTTCCTGATCCTGAAGTACAACGTCCCGTTCTACTTCGGTGGTACCTCCCTGCTGATCATCGTGGTCGTCACGATGGACTTCATGGCCCAGGTGCAAAACTACATGATGTCCCAGCAGTACGAATCGCTGCTGAAGAAGGCCAACTTCAAGACATCGTAGGGCCGTGAGTTTCAGTATTGAGAATATTGGGTGTGGGCGGTGTACCGCCACGTTAAACAGTTTTAGGAGAATGAAATGAGAGTTTCGGCTTCGGTCAAAACCATCTGCCGTAATTGCAAGGTCATCCGCCGTAAAGGTGTGGTGCGTGTGATTTGCACCGACCCGCGCCACAAGCAGCGCCAGGGTTGATTGAAGAGTATTAGAGGACGCACATGGCACGTATTGCTGGCATCAACATTCCGCCGCACAAGCACGCTGAAATCGGCCTGACCGCCATCTTCGGCATCGGTCGCACGCGCGCCCGTCAAATCTGCGAAGCGAGCGGCATCGAATATTCGAAGAAGATCAAGGACCTGACTGACGCCGATCTCGAAAAGATCCGCGACCAGATCGCCTTGTTCACCATCGAAGGCGATCTGCGTCGCGAGACGACGATGAACATCAAGCGTTTGATGGACATCGGCTGCTATCGCGGCTTCCGTCACCGTCGCGGCCTGCCGATGCGCGGCCAGCGCACGCGCACCAATGCCCGCACCCGCAAGGGTCCGCGCAAGGCTGCGCAGTCCCTGAAGAAATAAGGATAGACCAGCATGGCTAAAGCACCTGCAAACAACGCCGCACAGCGCGTTCGCAAGAAGGTTCGCAAGAACGTTGCGGACGGTATCGCCCACGTGCATGCCTCGTTCAACAACACCATCATCACGATCACCGATCGCCAGGGCAATGCCCTGTCGTGGGCTTCGTCGGGTGGCCAGGGCTTCAAGGGCTCGCGCAAGTCGACGCCGTTCGCTGCGCAGGTGGCTTCCGAAGTGGCCGGCCGTGCTGCTGTCGAACAAGGTATCAAGAACCTCGACGTCGAGATCAAGGGCCCCGGCCCCGGTCGCGAATCGTCGGTGCGCGCACTGGCTGCGCTCGGCATCCGGATCAATTCCATTGCCGACGTGACGCCCGTTCCGCACAACGGCTGCCGTCCCCAGAAGCGTCGCCGCATCTGATCGTCAGTCCGCAAGGCGCAGCCGGCTCTTGAGCGGCTGCGCATTTGTTTTTTAACTAAGCCCACCGCCATCCGCATTTTCGCCGATGGCTCCCGCAGGCAACTGCGGCAGATGACACAAAGGAAACCACGTGGCACGCTACCTCGGCCCCAAGGCCAAACTTTCCCGCCGCGAAGGCACCGACCTGTTCCTGAAGAGCGCCCGTCGCTCGATTCAAGACAAGGCCAAGTTCGACTCCAAGCCCGGCCAGCACGGCCGCACTTCGGGTCAGCGCACGTCTGACTACGGCCTGCAACTGCGTGAAAAGCAGAAGGTCAAGCGCATGTACGGCGTGCTCGAGAAGCAGTTCCGCCGTTACTTCGAGGAAGCCGACCGTCGCCGTGGCAACACCGGCGCCAACCTGCTGTTCATCCTCGAGTCGCGCCTGGACAACGTGGTCTACCGCATGGGCTTCGGCTCGACGCGCGCCGAAGCACGCCAGCTCGTGTCGCACAAGGCGATCACGGTGAACGGCCAGTCGGTCAACATTCCGTCGTACCTGGTCAAGACCGGCGACGTGATCGCCGTGCGCGACAAGTCGAAGAAGCAGACCCGCATTGCCGAAGCACTCCAGCTCGCCCAACAAGTCGGTATTCCGGCTTGGGTCGAAGTGAACGCCGACAAGGCCGAAGGTACCTTCAAGAAGGTGCCCGATCGCGACGAATTCGCAGCCGACATCAACGAATCGTTGATCGTCGAACTGTACTCGCGCTAAACAGACGATAACGGGCCGCCCTTCGCGGCCCGAATTTGATTTTTTTGTTCCCATCGGGAGGCACTTCCGATGGGTGCTTCACCAGCCTTACCGGTGTAACGAGCCGGGGGTATTGAGAGGAAGTCTGCATGCAAACCACCCTGCTGAAACCCAAGACCATTCAGGTCGAGCAACTTGCCGCCAACAAGGCCAAGGTCACGCTCGAGCCTTTCGAGCGCGGCTACGGCCACACGCTCGGCAACGCGCTGCGTCGCGTTCTGCTGTCGTCGATGGTCGGTTATTCGGCCACTGAAGTCACGATCGCCGGCGTTCTGCATGAGTACTCGTCGATCGACGGCGTGCAGGAAGATGTCGTCAACATCCTGCTGAATCTCAAGGGCGTGGTGTTCAAGCTCCACAACCGCGACGAAGTCACGTTGAGCCTGCGCAAGGACGGCGAAGGCCCGGTCCTGGCGTCTGACATCCAGACCCCGCACGACGTCGAGATCATCAACCCCGACCACGTGATCGCGCACCTGTCGCAGGGCGGCAAGCTCGACATGCAGATCAAGGTTGAAAAGGGTCGCGGCTACGTGCCCGGCACGATGCGCCGCTACGCCGACGAGCCGACCAAGTCGATTGGCCGTATCGTTCTGGACGCTTCGTTCTCGCCCGTGAAGCGCGTGAGCTACACCGTCGAAAGCGCTCGCGTCGAACAGCGTACCGACTTGGACAAGCTGCTGGTCGAGATCGAAACCAACGGTGCGATCACCGCCGAAGACGCCGTGCGCGCCTCGGCTAAAATCCTGGTCGAGCAACTGGCCGTGTTTGCACAGCTCGAAGGCGGCGAACTGGCTGCATTCGATGCACCTGCACCGCGCAGCGCACAGCAATTCGACCCGATCCTGCTGCGCCCTGTCGACGAGCTCGAACTCACCGTGCGTTCGGCCAACTGCCTGAAGGCCGAAAACATCTACTACATCGGTGACCTGATCCAGCGCACCGAGAACGAGCTGCTCAAGACCCCGAACCTGGGTCGCAAGTCGCTCAACGAAATCAAGGAAGTGCTTGCCTCGCGCGGCCTGACCTTGGGTATGAAGCTTGAAAGCTGGCCGCCGGCCGGCCTCGACAAGCGTTGATTTTTAAATTGAGCCCATGAGGGCTCGTGCCCGGGCAGTACCTGATACGGCTGCCTGTTTAATAAAGTAAAGGAAAAGCACCATGCGTCACGGACACGGACTCCGCAAACTCAACCGCACCAGCTCGCACCGCCTTGCGATGCTGCAGAACATGATGAACTCGCTCATCGAGCACGAAGTCATCAAGACCACGGTCCCCAAGGCCAAGGAACTGCGCCGCGTCATCGAACCGATGATCACGCTCGCCAAGAAGCCCACGCTTGCAAACAAGCGCCTGGCTTTCGACCGCCTGCGCAGCCGCGACAGCGTCGTCAAGCTCTTCGCCGATCTGGGCCCGCGTTTCGCGGCACGTCCGGGCGGCTACACGCGCATCCTGAAAATGGGTTTCCGCGTGGGCGACAACGCTCCGATGGCTCTGGTCGAACTGGTCGACCGTCCTGAAATTAAAGAAGCAGATGCCGAGCAAGGCGCTGCTGAATAAGGTATAATTCCATCTTGCCGCGCGATGGAGCAGCCTGGTAGCTCGTTGGGCTCATAACCCAAAGGTCGCAAGTTCAAATCTTGCTCGCGCAACCAATTTAAAAGGCCCTTTGAATTTCAAAGGGCCTTTTTTCTTTGGTCGATGAATCCAAATAAAAAGCCCTCTTCGCGAGGGCTTTTTTATTGTTCTGCCGGCCAGTGAAATTCAGTCTGGGGTTCCGGCCAGAAACGCGCCAGCGCAGAGCAGAGGGCGTATGTGCCCGCCTCGAGCTCCGGTCAGTCGGGAATGACCGCCGTCACCTCGATCTCGACCTTGGCACGGTGCTCTACCAGCGCAGCCACCTGCACGCAGGTCATCGCCGGGAAATTGCGCCCCATGGCTTCGCGGTACACAGGACCGAGTTCAGCCAGCCGTCGGCTGTATTCGTCGCGGTCCGTCACGTACCAGGTCATGCGTACCATGTGCTCGGGGCCGGCGCCGGCTTCGCGCAGCACTTCGGCAATGTTGCGCAGCGCCAGGCCGCATTGGTCGATGAAGTCGTCCGACTCGAACTGCTGCTGTGCATTCCAGCCGATCTGTCCGCCGACGAACACCATGGTGCCGCGTGCGGCCACGCCATTCGCATAGCCCTTGGGGGGTAGCCAGCCCGGTGGCTGCAAGAGTTTGTTCATCATGTTGTGCTGTTGAGTTGTCTCAGTTTGAATCGCTGGAGCTTGCCGGTCTCGGTGCGCGGAAGCACCGTCACAAACTCGATCTCCCGCGGGTATTTGAACGGCGCGATGCTGGCCTTCACGTGGTCCTGCAGCGCCTTGACGAGTGCGTCGTCGCCTTCATGGCCGGGCTTCAGCACGCAGAAGGCTTTGACGATCATGCCGCGGTCCGGATCGGGCTTGCCGATGACGCCGCACTCGGCCACGGCCGGGTGCTTGAGCAGCGCATCTTCCACCTCTGGACCGCCAACGTTGTAGCCGGCCGTGATGATCATGTCGTCGGCGCGCGCCTGGTAGAAGAAGTAGCCGTCGTCGTCCTGCACGAACGAATCGCCGGGGTAGTTCCAGCCGTTCTTCACATAGTCGGCCTGGCGCGGATCGTCCAGATAGCGGCAGCCCACCGGGCCCTGCAGCGCCAGCTTGCCGACCGT
This sequence comes from Variovorax sp. CCNWLW235, assembly GCF_037204085.1. Classification (NCBI taxonomy): domain Bacteria; kingdom Pseudomonadati; phylum Pseudomonadota; class Betaproteobacteria; order Burkholderiales; family Comamonadaceae; genus Variovorax; species Variovorax sp. CCNWLW235. Next base: position 279,740 of record NZ_JBBCBW010000003.1, read on the forward strand.
GCCGCGTGGGACTTCGTTGCCTTGGTCGTCCACCACCTTTGCCGTGAAACCCGGTACCACCTTGCCGACCGCACCCCGGCGCACCTGGTCGCCCGCTGCGGAAATGTAGATGTGGAACACCTCGGTGCCGCCGATGCCGTCGAGCATCTCGATGCCGGCGGCTTCCTTCCAGAGCTGCCGCGTCGCGTCGGGCAGCGCCTCGCCCGCGCTTACGCAGATGCGCAGGCTCGGCGCGCCGTGCTGGCGAACGAAGGGCGCCATCTGTCGGTAGAAGGTGGGCGCGGTGTAGCAGATGGTCGCACCGACCTGGTTGATGAGCTTCACGAGCCCTTCGGGCGTGAACGGTGCATCGGCAAAGTACACCGAGGCGCCGGCCCACATCGGAAACACCAGCAGCCCGCCAAGTCCGAAGGTAAAGGCCAGCGGCGGCGAGCCGATCACGATGTCGTCGCTTCGTGCCTGCAGCACGTGGCGCGGCCACGTTTCGCACATCGCGAGCACGTCGCGGTGCGTGGTGACCGGTGCCTTGGGCTTGCCGGTGGTGCCCGATGTGAATGCAAGCAACGCAATGTCGTCCGACGCCGTGGGGCACGCCGCGAACACACCGCTCTTGCCCGCCGCGCGTGCGGACAGCGAATCGGGCGCATCGGGTTTGTTGAAGGCGATCACCGATGCAAGCACCGGATGCTCCCGCTGCGCAATCGAGAGTTCGTCGAGCAGCCGGCCATCGCACAGCGCCGCCACCGGCTGCGCCTTCTCGATGATGTCGCCCAGTTCCTTGGCGCGAAGCAGCGGCATGGTGGCCACTGCAATCAGGCCGGCCTTGACCACTGCGAGCCACGCCAGCGCCATGGCCACCGAATTGCCGCCGCGCAGCAGCACTCGGTTACCCGGCACGAGCGCCAGGTCTTCGGTGAGCACCTGCGCGATACGGTTGACCTCGACGGCCGCCTGCGAGTAGGTCAGCGTGCCGGTCGGCGAACGCAGCATCGGCTTGTCGCCGAACCCCTTGGCGGGGGCCTTGTCCAGAAGCTCTTCGACCAGGTTCAGCTGATCGGACAGCTGCAACTCCGGAAGGTCGTAGCGGAAGACCGGCAACTGCTCGGCGGGCGGCAGGCGGTCGTGAACGAAGCGGTCGACTTGGGCAGACACGGTATTTATCCCCGCAGAACGGATTTGCCAATGATCAGTTGTTGAACCTCCGTCGCGCCTTCATAGATGCGCAGCGAGCGGATGTCGCGGTAGAGGCTTTCAATCTTCGTGCCAACCTTCACGCCAAGGCCGCCGTGCATCTGCAGTGCCATGTCGATCACGCGGCTCGCGTTCTCGGTGGCGCACATCTTGGCCATGGCCGCCGCAGCGGACACATCGCCCACCGCGGCTGCACCGCGCTGCTCGGCGTCATCGCGCATCCACGCGGCGCGATAAGTGAGCAATGCGGCGCTGTCGATCAATGCGGCCATCTCGCCCAGCTTGGCCTGCGTGAGCTGGAAGTCGGCAAGCGTCTGCCCGAACATCCGGCGACTCTTCGCATGCGCGATGGCCTCGGCGAGTGCACGGCGCCCCATGCCGAGCGCGGCGGCCGCCACCGAGGCGCGAAAGATGTCGAGCGTGCGCATAGCCAGCTTGAAGCCACCGTTGAGCTCGCCCAACTGCGCCGTGCGCGGCACAACGCAATTGTCGAAGCGCAGGGTGGCCAGCGGGTGCGGCGCCATCACGTCGATGTGCTCGGAGGTGTCGAGCCCGGGCGTCTTCGCATCGACGATGAAAACCGTGATGCCGCGCGTACCGCCCGTGGGGTCGGTCTTTGCGAACACGCAATAGAAGTCGGCGATGCCGCCATTGCTGATCCACGTCTTCGCGCCGTTCAGTCGCCAGCCTTCGGCCGTGGGTTCGGCGCTCATCGCCATCGCGGCCACGTCCGATCCCGCATCGGGTTCGCTCAGCGCAAAGGCCGCGATCTTCTCGCCCTTGCCCACGGCCGTGAGGTACTGCGACTGCTGCTCGGGTGTACCCGCGAGCGTGATGGCTCCGCTTCCCAGGCCTTGCATCGCAAACGCGAAGTCGGCCAGCGGCGAGTGGTAGCCCAGTGTTTCACGCAGCAGCACGAGCGCGCGCGAATCGAGACGCTCGAGCGCGCCACCCGCGCTGCCGGGCACCGCATAGCGCAGCCAGCCGCCGTCGCCGAGGCGGCGCACCCATTCGCGGCAAGCCGCGCGGTCGTCGCGCTCATCGATCTCTTGCGCTGCGCACCAGGGCAGCAGGTCGCGCGCGAGCGAGCGATGGGCTTCGTCGAAGAAGGGCAGCGCGAGGTGCGCCGTCGAAGGTGGTGCGGGGATCTTCGTCATCATGGCGTCAGTCCCCACCGAACACCGGCTTGCGCTTGGCCGCGAAGGCTTCGTAGGCGCGCTTGAAGTCTTCGGTCTGCATGCAGATGGCCTGCGCCTGCGCTTCGGCTTCGATGGCCTGGTCGATCGTCATCGACCATTCCTGCGAGAGCATCGTCTTGGTCATGCCGTGCGCGAAGCTCGGGCCTTCGGCCAGTTCGCGCGCCACCTTGGTGGCAGCCTCGAGCAGTGCATCGCTTTCGTGCAGCGCATTGAAGAAGCCCCAGGCGTGGCCTTCCTGCGCCGTCATTGCGCGGCCGGTGAAGAGCAGCTCCGATGCACGGCCTTGGCCGATCACGCGCGGCAGCAGTGCGCAGGCACCCATGTCCGCACCGGCAAGGCCCACGCGTGTGAAAAGAAATGCAGTGCGCGTGGCGGGTGACCCGTAGCGCAGGTCGCAGGCCAGCGCGATCATCGCGCCGGCGCCGGCGCACACGCCGTCGATCGCACCTACGATGGGTTGCGGGCATGCGCGGATCGCCTTCACCAGGTCGCCCGTCATGCGCGTGAACTCCAGCAGTTCGGGCATGCGCATGCCAGTGAGCGGGCCGATGATCTCGTGCACGTCGCCGCCCGAGCAGAAGTTGCCGCCCGCGCCGGTAATGACGATGGCCTTTACGTCGGTGGCGTAGTTCAACGCGCGGAACAGGTCGCGCAGTTCGGCGTACGAATCGAAAGTGAGCGGGTTCTTTCGCTCGGGTCGGTTCAGCGTGACGGTGCCTACGCCGGCCTCGTAGCTCCACGCGAAGTGCTTGGCCTCGTAAGGCGCCTTGGCCTCGAATTGCGCGCGCATGGGATTGCCCGCTCCGATGTAGTGCTTCATTCGGCCTCCGCCATCTGGCTGTGTGAGTGTTGCTTGACCTTGCCTAGCAGCTTGTGAAGCTGCGCGATTTCCTTGGCGCTGAGGCCCGCGAAGGCATCGACGATCCAGTCTTCGTGCTGCTGCGCCATTTCGTTGAAGAGCTTGCGGCCGCGCGCGGTAAGACGCACGCGCCAGGCGCGCCGGTCGCCCTCGACGTCTACGCGCTCCACCAGCCCTTCGGTCACGAGCTGGTCGGTGATGCCGGTCACGTTGCCGCCCGTCACCATCATGCGGCGCGAGAGCTCGTTCATCTTCAGGCCGTCAGGCGCACGCTCGAGCTGCGACATCAAATCGAAGCGCGGCAGCGTGGTCGAGAACTGCGAACGCAGTTCGTTGCGCACCTGCTTCTCGATCAGCTGCGTGCAGGTGAGGAGCCGCAGCCAGAGCCGCAGGGCCTCGGGGTGTTCGCTGTGGGCGCGCGCTTCGAGGTCCATGTCAGTGCGTCTCCTCGTTGTTCTGCGCGGCCATTGCGGCATTGGCCGCCGCAGCCATCTGCTGCTGCTTGGCGATCTCGCGGTACATCTGGTCCCGCCCGCTCAGGTATTGCTTCGGCCAATCGACATCGCGGCTCTGCAGCTTGGCCGCCTCGTGCAGCGTCCAGGCGGGGTCGGCGAGGTGCGGGCGCGCGATGGCGCAGAGGTCGGCGCGCCCCGCCGCGATGATGCTGTTGGCCTGGTCCGCATCGGTGATGGCACCCACTGCAATGGTCGAGATGCCGATTTCGTTGCGAATGCGGTCCGAGAACGGCGTCTGGTACATGCGGCCGTACACCGGCTTGGCGGCGCGCGTGGTCTGGCCGGAAGACACGTCGATGAAATCGGCGCCGGCTTCCTTGAAGAGGCGCGCGACGATGACCGCGTCCGCATCGGTGTTGCCGCCCGGCGCCCAGTCGTGCGCCGAGATCCGCACGCTCATGGGCTTGTCTTCAGGCCAGGCGGCGCGCATCGCGCGGAACACTTCGAGCGGATAGCGGCAGCGCGCTTCGATGCCTCCGCCGTACTCATCGGTGCGCAGGTTGGTCAGGGGGCTGATGAAGGCCGACAGCAGGTAGCCGTGCGCGCAGTGCAGCTCGAGCCAGTCGAAGCCGCATTCGGCCGCGCGGCGGGTGGATTCGACGAACCGCTCGCGCATGTCGTCCATCTGCTCGCGCGTCATTGCGGCCGGCAACTGGTTCTGCTCGCCATAGGCCACCGCGCTTGCGGACAGCAGCGGCCAGTTGCCGCTCTCCAAAGGCTCGTCGGTGCCCTCCCAGCCCACGCGCGTCGAGCCCTTGGCCCCACTGTGGCCGAGCTGCATGGCGATCTTTGCGCTCGACTGCGTGTGCACGAAGTCGACGATGCGCTTGAACGCGGCCTGCTGCGTGTCGTTGTAGAGGCCGGTGCAGCCGGGGGTGATGCGGCCCTCGGGCGTCGGGCTCGTCATTTCGACGAACACCATGGCGGCGCCGCCGAGCGCGCGCGCACCCAGGTGCACCAGCAAGAAGTCTTGAGGCACGCCGTCGACCGCGCTGTAGGTGGCCATCGGCGACACCAGGATGCGGTTCTTCAGCGTGAGCCCGCGCACCGTAAGAGGCATCAGCATGGGCGCCACGGGCTTTCCGCCCGCGAGCCACCGTTCGTAGCCGCCGAGCCATTCGGTGTCGCGCACGCGCAGGTTCTCGTGGCTGATGCGCTGCGAGCGTGTGAGCAGCGAATAGGCGAACTGCTCGATCTGCATGCCGGTATAGCGCGGCACGTTTTCGAACCATTCGGTGGAGTTGCGGGCCGCGTTCTGTATCTTGAGCACCTCGACGCTGCGGCGCGCCTCGTAGCCCTCGAGCACGTGGTCGACCGTGCCGCCCTGCGCGAATTCATTGGCCAGGTCGATCGCGTCTTCCAGCGCGAGCTTGGTGCCCGAGCCGATCGAGAAGTGCGCCGTGTGCGCCGCGTCGCCCATCAGCACCACGGGCACCGAGCGGCCCTGCACGTCGATGCGGTGCGTCCAGCGCTCGCACACCACGCGCGGAAAGCGGATCCAGTTGGCCGAGCCGCGCAGGTGCGTGGCGTTGCTGATGAGCGGATGCCCGCCCAGGTACTTGGCGAACAGCTTTTCGCAGAAGGCGATGGCCTCCGGCTGCTCCATCTGGTCGAGGCCGTGGGCCTTCCACACCGCCTCGGGCGTTTCGACGATGAAGGTGGAGGTCTTGTCGTCGAACTGGTAGGCATGCGCCTGGAACCAGCCGTGCTCGGTCTGCTCGAAAGCAAAGGTAAATGCGTCGAAAGTCTGGTTCGTGCCCAGCCACACGAAGCGGCAGTTGCGCAGGTCGATGTCGGGCTTGAATACATCGGCATAACGCTGGCGGATGCGGCTGTTGAGGCCGTCGCTGGCAATCACCAGGTCGGCGTTGTACTGGGCGGCAATCGCCTGGTCGTCCGTCGCGTCGGTTTCGAACACCAGCTTCACGCCCAGCGCCAAGCAGCGCTCCTGCAGGATGTTCAGCAGCCGCTTGCGGCCGATGCCGCAGAAGCCGTGCCCGCCGGAGCGCACCTGGCGGCCCTTGAAGAACACCTGGATGTCGTCCCAGTGATGGAACTCGTTGCCGATGAGCGCCGCGGTCTCGCCGTCCGCTGCCGCCAGGTTGGCCAGCGTCTGGTCGCTGAGCACCACGCCCCAGCCGAAGGTGTCGAAGGGGCGGTTGCGCTCGACCACGGTGATGTCGAGCGCCGGGTTGCGCGCCTTCATCAGCAGCGCGAAATACAGCCCGGCAGGGCCGCCGCCGATGCACAGGATGCGTTGAAGGTCCATGGCGGGGGCGGCTGAAGCGCCGACAGTAAGGCTGTTCATGATTGAATAGTTTAAGCATAAACAATCTGATGTCAACGGGACCACTACCACAGGGGGTACCGCATGGGTTGTGCGATGTCATGCAAAAAACTGAAAAAATCAATACCATGGCCGCACCATGCAAAGCTTGATACCCAAGATCGAGTCGCAGCTTGCGTCGCTGCCCGTGCCCATCGCGCTGGAATTGCCTGATGGCCGAAGAGTTGCCAAGCCGGGGTCCCGCGTCACCCTGGCGTTCAGCGAGTGGTCGGCGCTGGCCAAGCTGGCCGCCCGTCAGGTGGGCGCCATTGGCGAGGCGTATGTAGAAGGCAAGGTCCAGATCGAAGGCGCAATGCGCGACCTGGTCGACGCAACGGTCGGCATGCTGCCCGGCAACCCCGCCGAGACCGACACCACCTGGTGGACCCGCCTGGCGCGGCTGGCCAAGTCCCGCGGCTCGCACTCACTGAACAAGGATGCGGAGCAGATCCAGTTCCACTACGACGTTTCGGACGACTTCTACGCGCTGTGGCTCGACCCGCGCCGGGTCTACTCGTGCGCCTACTTCCGCACCCCGGAGCTGACGCTTGCACAGGCGCAGGAGGCCAAGCTCGACCACATCTGCCGCAAGCTGCTGCTGCAGCCCGGCGAGCGTTTCCTGGACATCGGCTCCGGCTGGGGCGGCCTGCTGATGTGGGCGGCCGAGCACTACGGCGTGGACGCCACCGGCATCACGCTGTCGAAGAACCAGCACGCGCATGTTCAACAGCTCATCGAGGAAAAAGGCCTTCAGGGCCGGGTGCGGGTGGAGCTGCGCGACTACCGCGAGCTTTCCGCCGACGCGCCTTTCGACAAGATCGCGTCGGTCGGCATGTTCGAGCATGTGGGTGCGGCCAACATGCCGACCTATTTCCGCAAGATCCATTCGCTGCTGAAGCCCGGCGGCCTGGTGCTGAACCACGGCATCACCTCGGGCCAGCTCGACTACCGGCAGCTGGGCGCGGGCATGGGCGACTTCATCGAGAAGTACATCTTTCCGGGCGGCGAGCTGCTGCATGTGACGCATGTGCTGCGCGAAACGGCCGCTGCGGGGCTGGAGATGGTCGATACCGAAAGCCTGCGGCCGCACTACGCGCGCACGCTCTGGGCTTGGTCTGACGCGCTCGAGGCGCAGCTTGGCACCGCGCGCGAGGTGCTCGAGCGCTCCGGGGGGGCGCAAAGCCGGAATGCCGAGCGCATCTTGCGGGCCTATCGCCTGTACCTGGCGGGCTCCGCCATGAGCTTCGAGCAGGGTTGGATCTCACTGCACCAGATGCTTTCCACCAAGCCGGACGGCAGGGTGGAGCACGGTGCGCTGCGCGGTTCGCAATCGGTGTACCCTTTTGCCCGTGACTACATCTACAAGTGAGTAAAAACAACCATGCTGTACAAATTCCAGTCGCGGGCTACGCCTGACTTCGTGATGCTGGAGGTGCATGCGCGCCAGCTGCTCGACATCGTCGGCAAGCCGGCTGCACCCCAGGGCATCATCACCGTCGAGCAGATTCCTGCCGCCATCGCGGCGCTCGAGTCCGCGCTGGCTCGCGAAGCAAGCAACGCCCCCCATAACCACGACGACCACGTCGTCGAAGGCCATGCCGACGACGCCGAAAAGCAGCATGTGAGCCTGCACCAGCGCGCCGCGCCGCTGCTTCACATGCTGAGGGATTCGCTGGCCGAGGAAAAAGACGTCACCTGGAGCACCTGACCAGGCCGGGGGGTTAGTCGACCTTTGCGCCCGAGTCCTTCACCACCTTTGCCCACTTCACATGCTCGCTGGCAATCAGCTTCGTGAAGTCGGCGGGTGAATTGCCGCTCGGAATAGCGCCCTGGGCCAGCATCTTTTCCTTGATGGCTGGCGTGCCGAGCGACTTGGCCACTTCCTGCTGGATGCGATTCACGATGTCGGGCGGGGTGCCGGCCGGCGCGAGCAAGCCGAACCAGGAACTCGCCTCGAAGCCCTTGAGCGCCGGGCCACCCGCTTCCTCGACCGTCGGAATATCAGGCAGTGCCGGCGAGCGCTGGGCGCTGGTCACGGCCAGCGCCGTGAGCTTGCCGCCCTTGATCTGAGCCATCGACGAGGGCAGGTTGTCGAACATCACGTCGGCATTGCCGCCCACCATGTCCAGCAGCGCCGGGCCCGAGCCCTTGTACGGAATGTGCGCCATGTAGGTGCCGGTCATGCTCTTGAAGAGCTCGCCCGCCAGGTGGATGGACGTGCCGCTGCCGCTCGAAGCCATGTTGAGCTTGCCCGGGTTGGCCTTGGCGTACTTGATGAAATCCTGCACGTTGCGGATGTTCAGGGTCTTGGCCTTGTCGGCGTTCATTTCCATTACGTTGGGCACGGCCGCCACCAGCGTGATCGGCGCGAAATCCTTGATGGGGTCGAACGGCAGCTTGGGATAGAGCGCGCGGTTGATGCCGTGCGTGCCTACCGTGCCCATCAGCAGCGTGTAGCCGTCGTTCGGCGCGCGCGCGACGATTTCTGCGCCCACGTTGCCGCCCGCGCCCGCGCGGTTGTCGACGATGAACTGCTGGCCGAAGGCCTTCGAGAGCTCGGGCGCAACGGCGCGCGCCAGGATGTCGGTGGTGCCGCCGGCTGCAAAGGGCACGACGATGCGCACCGGCTTGTTCGGCCAGGTGTTCTGGGCCCAGGAAGGAGCAGCCGCAAGGGCGATCACTGCCGCGGAAGCGGCAAGCGCAACCCGGCGATTCGATTTGAAAGTTGAAGAAGTCATGCGCGCGTTTGTACAGGTGAACGGCATCGTGCGTCGCGGGTAAAAACCCCGGTGGCGCGCCGGGTATGCCGGTTAGGCCACCTGCATCCGCTCGGCGAAGCGCTCGCGGCGAAAGCGCTCGAGCACAAAGTCGACGAACACCCGCGTCTTGGCCGGCAGCAGCTTCTTGCTCGGGTAATAAAGCCAGACCGCGCCCGCATCGAAATGCCACTCCGGCAGCAGGCGCACCAGTTCGCCGCTGCGCAGGCCCCGCTCGACGAAAGGCATCGGCAGCATGGCCACGCCCAGGCCCATCAGCGCGGCATGTGCAATTGCTTCCGGATCGTTGAAGATCGCGCGCGGCCGGGGCAGCTCCACCGTGGTCTGGTCGCCCTTGGCGTGCTGCAGCGTCCAGCTGCGCAGCCGGCCCGTGGGCGAAGAACGGCGCAGCAGCGCGTCGAACTGCACCAGATCCGCCGGATGGCCGGGCAACGCGCGGCCTGCCAGATACCCCGGGGCGGCCACTGCCACCACATGAATGCGCGCCAGCTCACGCGCCACCATGCCGGGCGACAGCTCGATGCCCCCGCCAATGGCCGCGTCGAAGCCCTCACCCACCAGGTCCACCTGCTGGTTGTCGAAGTGCCAGTCGGGCAGGATCGACGGGTAGCGCGCAAGAAAGTCGCCCATCAGCGGCAACACATGCTCGCGGCCGAACGCCTGGCCCATGCTCACCTTCAGCGTTCCGGCAGGTTGGCCGTCGTCCTTCGAAACATCGGCCACGGCGTCTTTCAGCGTTGCGAGCGCCCCGCCGATCTGCCCCAGGAATCGCTCGCCGCCCTCCGTCAGCGTCAGCCGGCGCGTGCTGCGCTGAAAGAGCCGGACGCCGAGGCGCGCTTCGAGTCGCGCAACATTCTTGCTGACCGCCGCAGGCGTGAGCCCCAGCCGCCGGGCGGCGGCCGAGAAGCTGCCGCTTTCCGCGCTCTGGACAAAGGAATCGAGGTGATTGAGCGGTTCCATCCGCTCATTTTCAACCAATGGTTGAATTTGATTGCACCAATTGACGGCTACCGGGAAGGTAATTAAATCCTGACACTGAAGGTCTTCCAGCTCACAACTTCAGGAAACCACATGGCCTCCACTCCCCAACCCACCACTCCCGTCCTGGCCGGCAAGGTCGCTTTCGTCACCGGCGGTTCGCGCGGAATCGGCGCCGCCATCGTGCGCCGCCTGGTTCGCGACGGCGCCGCCGTGGCCTTTAGCTACGCCAGCTCCAGCGCTCCGGCCGACGAGCTCGCACGCAGCATCGAAGCGGAAGGCGGCCGCGCACTGGCACTGAAGATCGACAGCGCCGACGCCGCGGCGCTCACGGCCGGTATCGACGAAGCGGCCCGCGCGTTCGGCAAGATCGACGTGCTGGTGAACAACGCGGGCGTGTTCCTGGGCGGCAGCCTCGACGACTTCTCGCTCGAGGACTTCGACAAGACGCTCGACATCAACGTGCGCGCCGTGTTCGTTGCGGCCAAGGCGGCCTCGCGCCACATGGGCGAAGGCGGCCGCATCATCAACATCGGCAGCACGAATGCCGAGCGCATGCCCTGGCCTGGCGGCAGCGCCTATGCCATGAGCAAGTCGGCGCTGAAGGGGCTGGTGCAGGGCCTTGCGCGCGACCTTGGTCCGCGCGGCATCACGGTCAACAACGTGCAGCCCGGCCCGGTCAACACCGACATGAATCCGGTCGACGGCCCGAACGCCGCCGCCATGCACGGCCTGATGGCGCTCGCCCGCCATGCGCACCCGGAAGAAATCGCAGGCATGGTGGCTTACCTGTCCAGCCCCGAGGCCGCCTTTGTGACGGGCGCGAGCCTCAACATCGACGGCGGCTTCGCGGCCTGAACAGCTGAACTGATGGGCCCTCAGGGCCCGGCATCAGCCCAGCAGTTTTTTTGCGGCCGCCACCACGGCTTCGGCACCGACGCGCGATTGCGCCTCCAGCACCGGCGCATAGCCGACCGGAATGCGCGGCGCGCCGAGCCGCGCGACGCGGCACCCGGTGGCTTCGGCGGCGCTGGCCGCAATCTCGGCGCCGAAGCCGGCCGCCTGCACCGCCTCGTGCACCACCAGCAGCCGCTGCGTGCGCGCGCAAGAAGCAAGCACCGTCTCGCGGTCCCACGGCCAGAGCGTGCGCAGGTCGATCAGGTCGGCCGCAATGCCTTCGGCCGCTAGCGCATCGCAGGCGGCCGCGCATGCCTGCACCTGCTTGCTCCAGCTCACGATCGTGATGGCGTTGCCTTCGCGCACGCGCCGCGCCTTGCCAAGCGGCACGGCCATGTCTTCGTCCACATTACCGCGCAGGCCCCACAGCGTCTTGTGCTCGATGTAGACCACCGGATCGCCGCACTGCAGCGCGGCGCGCAGCAGGCTGTAGTTGTCCTGCGGCGTCGAAGGGCTCACCACCACCACGCCCGGCAGGTGCGCGAACCAGGCTTCGAGTGACTGCGAATGCTGCGCAGCCGAGGCGTCCCAGATGCCGCCCGGCGTGCGCGCCACCAGCGGCACCCGCCCCTGCCCGCCGAACATGAAGCGGTTCTTGGCGGCCTGGTTCACCAGCTCATCCATGCCGCAGAGCGCGAAGTCGACCACGCGCATCTCGACCACCGGGCGCAGGCCCGCGAGCGCCATGCCCACGCCGGCACCCATGATCGCGGCCTCGCTGATCGGCGTATCGATCACGCGCTCGGCGCCGAAGGTCTGCTGCAGCCCCTTGTACTGGCCGAAGATGCCGCCGCGGCCCACGTCTTCGCCGAGCACCACCACGCGTGCATCGGCTTCCATCTCGCGCTGAACCGCGAGCACCGCGGCTTCGGAGTAGCTTAGATCCTTGCTCAGCGCCATTGGCCGGCTCCGATGGTCTGCACGTCGGTGAAAGCGGTGCTGGCGTCGGGCCAGGGCGCCGCATCGGCAATGGCCAGGGCGGTATCGACCTCGTCGCGAGCAGCGTTCTCGATGGCGTCGAGCGTGGCGGCGCTCACGCCATGCGAAAGCAGGTGCCCGCGCGCCCGTGCAATCGGATCCGTTTCCAGAGCCGCGGCGAGTTCGGCCGGATCGCGGTACGCCGCGAGATCCACCGAGACATGCCCCTTCACCCGGTAAGTCAGCGCATGCAGCAGGCGCGGCCCGCCGCCGTCGCGCACTTCGCGCACCAGCCGTGCGGCGGTTTCGTGCACCGCGAACACGTCGTTGCCATCGACCTGCGTGGCCGCAATGTCCATCGATGCGGCGCGTGCCGATGCGCCTTCGCCCGCCGTCATCGGCCCACTCGCCGTGGTGGCGCTCCAGCGGTTGTCCTCGCAAACGAAGAGTACCGGCAGGTCGTACACGCGCGCCCAGTTCAGTGCTTCGAGAAAAGGCCCGCGGTTGATTGCGCCGTCGCCGAAAAAGCAGACCGTGATGTCACCGCTTTTCTTGAGCACCTTTTGCGCGTGTGCCGCGCCCACGGCAATCGGCAGGCCGGCCGCCACCACGCCGTTCGCGCCCAGCATGCCGACCGAAAAATCCGCAATGTGCATCGAGCCGCCCTTGCCGCCGTTGAAGCCCGTGGCCTTGCCGAACAGCTCGCACATCATGCGAACCAGGTCCGCGCCCTTGGCCAGCGTGTGGCCGTGGCCGCGATGCGTGGAGGTGAGGTAATCGCTCGCGCGCAGGTGGGCGCACACGCCGGCCGGCACCGCCTCTTGGCCGGTTGAAAGATGCAGCGGTCCGCGCACCTTGGCAGAGCCGGCGGCCTGCTGGCCATAAGCGCTCACGCCGCCCTGGCTGGCCGCTTCAGCGGCGTTCTCGAATGCGCGAATGCGCACCATGGTGCGGTACAGCGCCTCGCCGATGATCTTTGGCGTGGCGTTTGAATTGCTCGAATCCATTTCGTCTCCAGCGCCGGTGATGCTGGCGCGATGGAAAAAATGGTATCAAGCGCGACAACCCTTCGGCACGGGGCTTACCCCCGAGGTGTCTCGGTTGCTTCGGCCGCTTCTTGCAAGCAGTGCGCGAGCCGTCCCACGATGGGCGGACTGGCCCGCGGCTTTCGTTGGAGAAGGCCCACCTCCCTGTAGAACGTCAGCTCGCCGAGCGAGAGCACGCGAACGCTCGCAGGCAGCGGAAGGTGCGCCTCCACCAGCGGCACCAGGGCAACGCCCAGCCCTTTGGAAGTCATGTGGATGAGCCCCGGTATTTCGTCGAGCTCGATCGAATCGTTGACCACGATGCCTTCGCGGCGCAGGAACCGTTCCACCATGCGCCCGCCGAACGATGCCCGGTCGTAGCGAAGAAACGGTTGCTCCTGGATGAGGGTGCGCCAGTCCTTCCCCGGCATCTTCTTGGGCGCGATGAGCACGTACGGCTCGTGCACCAGCGATTGCCACGTCAGGTCCGGAAGAATCCCGAAAGGCGGCCGGATGATGACTGCGGCGTCGATGACACCGGCATCCAGGTCGTCCATCAGCCGCATCGACACACCGGGCGACACATGCACGCGAAGTTGCGGAAGCTCCTTGCGCAGGCTGGCAAGCGCACGCGCGAGCAGCGTCGATTGGGTCGATGCAATGGCGCCGATCCGCAGCAGCCCACCGTGGGCGGCATCCTCCGGCAGCTCGCCAAGCTTTGCATAGAGCGCGCAGATCTCCTCCGCGCGTGCCAGCGTCGTCTCGCCGGCCGCATTCAGGGTGGCCGACCGGCCCGTCCTGTCGAAGAGCTCGAACCCCAGCGCCTCTTCGAGCCGCTTGATCTGGCTGCTGACGGCCGATTGCGTCAGGCCGATGCGCTCGCCCGCGGCGGCAAAGGTGCCGTGTCGGCACACGGCGATGAAGGTTCTGAGCTCGTTGATCATGGCCCGAGCATCTCAAGAATCGATGCCCGGTTCAACGATTCATCGCTTCGAGCCATGCATTGCCCAGCGTCATCGCGCCTCGTACTCTTCCATCGGCTTGTCGGTCGGGTTCACCCATGCCGCTTTGGTCAGTGCGCTCGCCGGCAGACCGACCTTCGAGTTGTGAGGCGGAATGGGCTGCACAAACCACTTGTCGTAAATGCGCGCGGCCTCTCCGCTCCTGGCGAGCGACACCACGCTCTGGTCGACGAGCTTCTTGAATGCCGCGTCGCCCTTCGGAAGCATGATTGCAATCGGCTCCACGCTGAGCACCTGGTCGAGCAGCCTGTACTGCGCCGGCTCCCTGCTCTTGGAAATCAGCGTGGCAAGAATCTGGCCATCGGCTGCAAAGCCGTCCACGCGACCCGATTCGAGCAGCAGGAAGCCCTCGCTGTTGTCCTTGGCCAGCACCTCCGCAATTTCGCCCGCACCGTCGCGCTTGAGCTTTCGCAGGATCTGCACAGACGTGGTGCCCGTTGTCGCGGCCACGGCCTTGCCGGCCAATTGCGCCGCAGAAGCAATGCCCGAGCTTGCCTTGACGGCGATGCGAACCCCTTCGACATAGAGCGTAGGCGCAAACGCCACGTCTTTCTGGCGCGCCGTGTTGTTGGTGGTGGTGCCGCATTCGATGTCGACCGTTCCGTTCTGCACCAGGACAATGCGGTTCTGCGGCGTGACCAGCTGGTACTTCACGTTGATCTTTTCGAGCTGCAACGTCTTTCGAATGTCGGCGATGACACGCTCGCAGACTTCGACATGAAAGCCCGTGTAGCTGCCCGGTCCGAGCGTGAAGGACATGGCGCCCGAAGCGTCTCGCACGCCCATGGTGATGGCGCCGGACTCCTTGATCTTCTTCAGGGTATCGGTTTGCGCGGCAGCGTTTACTGCCGAAAGCAAAAGGGCCGCGGCAGTGGCGCCCGCGATGAGCAAATGTGTTTTCACGCGGCGCTTTCTCAAACGGCGAACAGCGAATCCAGATTCGCGAACGACTTCATCTCGATGGCATTGCCCGAGGGGTCGAGAAAGAACATCGTCGCCTGTTCGCCCGGCTCGCCCTTGAAGCGGATGTAGGGCTCGATCACGAATTTGGTTTGCCGCGCGACGAGCTTGTCGGCCATGGCCTGCCACTTGTCCATTGGAAGAATGGCGCCGAAATGGCGCACCGGCACGTCGTGGCCGTCCACCGCGCTGCTGGCCTTGTGGCCGCATTCGTCGGGTGCAAGGTGCGCCACGATCTGGTGGCCGTAGAAATCGAAGTCGACCCATTCGGGCGCGCTGCGGCCCTCGGGGCATCCGAGCAGATCGCCATAGAACGCACGGGCTTCGGCAATGTCGCGCACCGGAAAAGCCAGGTGAAAAGGGATTCTTTCGTGGGGAGCATTCATGGCTGACATCGCGGCTGGAGTTGAAGGTGGGCAAACTTTAAGCAGCGAGCCTCATAACCGAAAACGATATATTTACTTGCTGAGCATCGATTTTTTCAATGCTTTGCAGCGCACCACCGGCGCTCTTCTATTGCGTGTCTCGCGTGCCACCCGCGCACGAAATCGCCTTGCACTTTGAAACCAGGCTTATCGGGAATTCCCGGATGACCTTGGCCGGGCAGCAATGGGATAGTTAGTTCGCCCTTCAAACTAACTAATTTCTTACACGGCGTTTTCGCCGGGCACCACCACAGGAGAGACATCGATGCAACTCAAGCACACCTTGGCCGCCATGGCCTTCGGCCTCACCGCAGTGAGCGCACTGGCCCAGACCGTGGTCGGCGTGAGCTGGTCCAACTTCCAGGAAGAGCGATGGAAGACGGACGAGGCCGCCATCAAGGCCCAGCTCGAGAAGCTCGGCGCCAAGTACATCAGCGCCGATGCGGGTGGCTCGCCTGAAAAGCAGCTGGGCGACATCGAGGGGCTGATGTCCAAGGGTGCCAAGGCGCTCATCGTGCTGGCAATGGACAAGGATGCGATCCTGCCCGCCATCACCAAGGCCACGCGCCAGAAGGTGCCCGTGGTGGCGTATGACCGGTTGATCGAAGCGCCCGGTGTTTTCTACATCACGTTCGACAACGTTGAGGTCGGCCGCATGGAGGCGCGCGAGGTGTTCAAGGTCAAGCCCAAGGGCAACTACGTGATCATCAAGGGCTCCCCAAGCGACCCGAACGCCGACTTTTTGCGTGCGGGCCAGCAAGAGGTGCTGGACGCCGCCGTGAAGAAGGGCGACATCAAGATCGTCGGCGACGAATACACCGAAGGCTGGAAGCCCGAGGTCGCGCAAAAGAACATGGAGCAGATCCTCACCAAGAACGGCAACAAGGTCGACGCGGTGGTGGCAGCGAACGATGGCACCGCCGGCGGTGCGGTGGCCGCGCTCACGGCCAAGGGCCTGCGCGGCATTCCGGTGTCGGGCCAGGACGCCGACTTCGCGGCGCTCAACCGCATCGCACTCGGCACGCAGACCGCCACCATCTTCAAGGACTCGCGCGAGCTTGGGCGTGAAGCCGCCAGCGCCGCCATCGCGCTGTCGCAAGGCAAGCCGGTCGAAAAGGCCGCGCCGTGGAATTCGGGGCCGAAGAAGATTTCGCTGTCATCCCGCCTGCTCACGCCGGTGCCTGTCACGCGCGACAACCTCGACGTGGTCGTGAAGGCCGGCTGGATAAAGAAGGACGAGCTCTGCAAGGGCGTTCCGGCGGCCAGCGCGCCCGCGGCCTGCAAGTAGCAACAGTAGCGACAGCCACAGCGGCGAACACAGCCGCTCGCAATTGATCCGCGCAGCACTGCGCCGGCCGGCCCGCGGGCCCGGCCGGAGAGCCGCCGCGCACCCGTACCTTCGAGAGGGCAAAAAAATGAGCAACCAAACACCAGGCTGGTGGCGGCGCACCGGCGTCGACCTGCGGCTGCTGTTGATGAGCGTGCTGCTGATCGCCATGGGCGTGGTCTTCAACGTAATGTCCGGCGGCGTGTTTCTTTCGCCCGAGAACCTCTACAACGTGGCGCAGCAGACGGCCGTGGTGGGCATCGTGTCGACGGTGATGGTGCTCGTCATCGTCGCGCGCCACATCGACCTCTCGGTCGGTTCGGTCATGGGCTTCGTCGGCGTGCTGATCGCCTACCTGCAATACACCTCGGGCTGGTCGTGGCCCACGGCCTGCCTGGCGGGCCTTGCCGTCGCACTGCTGGTGTCCATCTACCAGGGCTGGCTCACCGCCATGCTGGGCGTACCGTCTTTCGTGGTCACGCTGGGCGGCCTGATGTCGTTTCGCGGCGCGGCCTTCCTGGTGGCCGACGGCAAGACGCAGCCCGTGAACGACGAGTTCTTTCAGCGGCTCGGCGGAGGCTACGACGGCGGCATCGGCACCACCGCAACATGGGCCATCGCGGTCTTCGTGGCGCTGGTGCTGTTCGCCCGCATGCTGCAGAAGCGCCGCGCCCGCGCCCACCATGAAATGCCCAACGAGCCGCTGTGGATGGAGGTGCTGCTGACGGCAGTGCCAGCAGCCGTGGTGTTCGTCTTCGCGGCGGTCATGAACAACTACCAGATTGCCTCGAAGGATGCGCCGCAAGGCCTGCCGATCCCGGTGCTGATCTGGGCGGTGGTGGCCATCGTGCTGTCGTTCATCGTGCACCGCACGCGTTTCGGCCGCTACGTTTTCGCGATGGGCGGCAACCCCGATGCGGCGGCGCTGGTGGGCATTCCGGTAAAGCGCGTCACGCTGATGCTGTTCGCGTTGCTGGCGGTGCTGGTTACGGTGGCGGCGATCGTGTCGATTGCACGCCTCAATGCCGGCACCAACTCGCTGGGCACCGGCATGGAGCTGTACGTGATTGCGGCGGCCGTTATCGGCGGCACCGCACTCGCGGGCGGCACCGGCTCCATCTTTGGCTCGGTGCTGGGCGCACTCATCATGCAGTCGCTCGACAGCGGCATGCTGCTGCTCGACGTACCGATCGGCAAGCGCATGGTGATCATCGGGCAGGTGCTGATCGTGGCCGTTGTGTTCGACGTGCTGTATCGGCGGAAGTTTGGGGAGAACTAGATGAACTTGCGTCGTTCACGGTCTGGTTCGGGGCGCGCACCCGCCGACGGGGTACCTTTCTCCGCGAATGTCCCCCGGCCTGCGGCCTCCTCCTTTATTTCGCTGCGCAAGGCACCCCGCCAGCGGGTGCGTTGCACAGAGCAGTGGTTGATCAGCGATACACCAGCAGCGTGCCCTGGTGCACAGGGCATCGGGTGCTCCCCGCAGCGAAATAAAGGAGGAGGCCGAAGGCCGGGGGACATTCGCGGAGGGGAGTACCCGGTGGCCTTTGCACACGCCCTGAACAACATCGCGCAAATCGCAACAGAAACCAGATGACCACGCCTGACACCTCAGCCCCCCTCGTCGAACTGCGCGAAATCCGCAAGGCCTTCGGCGGCGTAAAAGCCGTGGACGGTGTGAGCATCAACCTCCACCCCGGAGAAGTGGTCGCAGTGCTGGGCCACAACGGCGCAGGCAAGTCCACGCTCATGAAGATGCTCGCGGGCGCCTACCCCATCGATTCGGGCGACACGCTGATCGCGGGCGAGAAGGTCCACATCCGCACCCCCGCCGAGGCGCAGGCGCTGGGCATCGAGACCATCTACCAGACGCTCGCGCTGGCCGACAACCTCGACTCCGTGTCCAACCTCTTTCTCGGCCGCGAGAAGATGACGCGCTGGAACACGCTCGACGATCATTTCATGGAAGTGCAGGCGCGCAGGGTGTTCCAGCGCCTGAACAAGAACTTCACCAACATTCGCATTCCGGTGCGCAGGCTCTCGGGTGGACAGCGGCAGGTGGTGGCGATCTCGCGTGCGCTGTATTTCAACGCGCGCATTCTCATCATGGACGAGCCCTGTGCCGCCCTCGGCCCCGAAGAAACCGCCATGGTCGGCGGGCTCGTGAAGCAGCTCAAGGCCGACGGTGTCGGCATCTTCCTGATCACGCACGACATGCCCGATGTGTTCTCGCTCAGCGACCGCGTCGCCGTCATGAAGAACGGCAAGCTCGTGGGCACCTACCGCACCGCTGACGTTACCGAAGACGAAGTGCTCGGCATGATCATCGCCGGCAAGCGCCCCGAAGGAAAAGAGCAGGCGCACAGGTGAACGCGGTCGTGGTCCGTGCGCCGGAGGCTGGGTCATGACCATCGGCGACCAGCAACTGCTCAAGCGAATGAACCGCAGCGCACTGCTGCGCCTGCTGCGCGCGCGGCCCGGCCTCTCACGTGCGCGGCTGGCCGCAGAAAGCGGCCTTACCAAATCGACCGTGAGCCTGCTGGTGCGCGAACTGCTCGACGAGGGCTGGCTCAGCGAAGCGGGTGCCACTGTTGCCGATGGCTTGGGGCGGCCCTCTACGCCGCTGCAGATCAACGTCGGCGTGCGCGCATTGATGGGCGTCGAGATCGCAGTCGAAACCGTGCGCCTCGTCTGCGTCTCGCTGCAGGGCGAGGTGCTTCATGCCGACACGCAGGCATTGGCCGACGGCACGCCCGCGGGCGTGTGCGCGCAGGTCGCGCGCATGGCCGCGGCGGCGCATGCGCAGCTGAAAGGCCTCGGGCTGCGCCTGTCGAGCATCGGTGTCGGCGTGCCGGGTGCGGTGGACGACTGCACCGGTGTGGTCCGCTTTGCACCCAACCTCGGCTGGCGCAATGTGAGCTTGCTGCCTGCGCTCGAAAAAGCCTTTTCCGCGGCGGGCCTGCCGGGTGTGACCGTGCAACTGCAGAACGATGCCGATGCCGGCGCGCTCGGCGAGTATGAATTTTTTGGCAGCGAAGGCGGAGACCCGCTGATCTTCGTCAGCTGCGACGTTGGCGTGGGTGCCGGCGTGGTGCTGAACGACCGCCTCTTCACCGGTGCGCAAGGCATGGCCGGCGAGATCGGCCACACCATCCTGCAGATCGACGGGCCGTTGTGTTCGTGCGGCCGACATGGCTGCGCCGAGGCCTTCTTCGGCTCGCGTGCGCTGGAACGCGAAGGCCCCGGCATGGCGCATGCGGCCGCGGTGCTGGGCGTGCTGCTGCAGAACCTGTGGGTCACCTTCGATCCGCGCGCCATCGTGCTCGGCGGCAAATCGTGCACCAACCATCGCGCCCTGTTGCAAGCGGCCTTCGAGGTGGTCAGGCGACAGGCCGACGTGGTCGGCATGCCCGCGCCCGATTTGCGCTTGGCGCGTTACGGCGAGCTTGCAGCCGCTGTCGGCGCGGCCGCGTTGGCGCTGCATGAATACCTGCGGCCGCTGCAGCCCGATGCGCGCACGCGCCGTGCCCGCGCCGCGCGCGAAGACCGAGTACCTTCGAACTAAAAGACTCTCTTCAACGCGGCATCGCCACTGGCGTTGCACGGCCACATGCGCAAACCGCCTACGCACGTCGCCGTGGCCTTGGCCTAGGTTCTTCACTTCGCAGTCTCCAAGAACCCGGGAACAACAAGGAGCTTCATGCCATGCCCGACGCCGCCGCGCGCCTACGTGCGCCATCTTCCGCGCTGCTGACTGTCACTGCCGTCGTCATCGGCCTTGCGGGCCTGGCGTTGGCTGCGGCGGGCGCATGGCTCGTCGTGCTCGGCGGCTCCTGGTACTACCTGGCCGCGGGGCTCGGGCTCATCCTTGCCGCGGTGCTGCTGCCGCGCGGCGGCGGCGCTGGCCTGTGGGTCTATGCGCTCGTGGTGGCATTCACGTTGGCGTGGGCCTTGTGGGAGGTGGGCTTCGATTGGTGGCCGCTGGCGGCGCGGGGCGATGTGTTCTTCGTGATCGGCGTGTTCCTGCTCACGCCGTGGGTGGCGCGCGCACTCGCGCGCCGCAATGCCGCCGGCGTGGCGCCCGCGCGCGGTTTTCTTGGCGTGGTGTTGCTGGCCTTTCTGCTCGCCGCGGTGGTCTCGTGGACGCGAGACCCCGCCACGCGTGTGGAAGGCACCATGCCCGCACCCACGGCACCTGTGGCCGCCGCCGCCACACCCGCCAGCCCACCGCCCCCCAAGCAGGACTGGACAGCCTACGGCGGCAACGGCATGGGCCAGCGCTATTCGGCGCTCGACCAGATCACGCCGGCCAATGTCGGCCAGCTCCAGGAGGCGTGGCACTTTCGCACCGGCGACGTGCGCGGCCAGAGCGGCGACCCCGAGGAGACGACCTTCGAGGTCACGCCGCTGAAAATCGGCGAGCGGCTTTTTCTTTGCACGCCGCACCAGTCGGTGGTGGCGCTGAACGCGACCACCGGCGAGCAGCTGTGGCGCTACACGCCCGAAATCCGCCGCCCGCTGGCATTGCAGCACCTGACCTGCCGCGGCCTTTCGTATGACCCGGGCAGTGCCGTTCGGCCTGCGGCTGCTTCCACCGCCACCCCGGCACCCGCTGCACCAGCACCCGCCGGTGGCGATTGCGACGCCAAGCTCTTCATGCCCACCGCGGATGGCCGCATCCTCGCGCTCAACCCCGAGAGCGGCAAACCCTGCATGCGCTTCGGCGGCGGCACCGGGCAGATCGATCTCTGGAAGAACATGCCCAACGTGAAGCCGGGCTCGTACTACTCCACTTCTCCGGTGGTCGTGACGCGCTCGCTCATCATCGTCGGCGGCACCGTGCTCGACAACGTCTCGACCCAGGAGACCTCGGGCGTGATCCGCGCCTTCGACATCGACACCGGCGCGCTGGTGTGGAACTGGGACTCGGGGAACCCCGACGACACTGCGCCCATTGCGGCCGACCGCACGTACACCGCCAATTCGCCGAACAGCTGGTCGATCTCCAGCGTCGACGAGGCGCTGGGCATGGTCTATGTGCCCACCGGCAACCAGCCGCCCGACCAGTGGGGCGGCAAGCGCACCGAAGGGGCCGAGCGCTACTCGTCGTCGGTGGTGGCGCTCGACCTGGCCACCGGCCGCGTGCGCTGGAGCTTCCAGACTGTGCACCACGACTTGTGGGACTACGACGTTCCCTCGCAGCCCAGCCTCATCGACTTGCGCGTAGGCAATGAAACAGTGCCCGCGCTGGTGCAGCCCACCAAGCAGGGCGAGCTGTTCGTGCTCGACCGCCGCGATGGCAAGCCCGTGGTGAACGTGCATGAGCGGCCCGCGCCGCAAGGCCCGGCCGAAGGCGACCACACATCGCTCACGCAGCCGGTGTCAGACCTGTCTTTCGATCCGCCCGCGCTCACGCCGGCCGATATGTGGGGCGGCACCGTGTTCGACCAGCTCGCATGCCGCATCGCTTTCCACCGGTTGCGCTACGAGGGCCGCTACACACCGCCCTCGACCGAAGGCTCGCTGATCTACCCGGGCAACTTCGGCGTCTTCAACTGGGGCGGCGTCGCGGTCGATCCGCAGCGGCAGATGGCGTTCACCACGCCGGCTTCGCTGGCCTTCGTGTCCAAGCTCATTCCGCGCAAGGACGACACCTCGCTCTACGTGCAGGGCAAGGACCGCCCCAACGACAGCCTGCCCGCGCTCAACGAGAACTTCGGCGCGCCGTTCGCGGTGCAGCTCAGCGCCTTCACATCGGTGCTGGGCCTGCCGTGCCAGGCGCCGCCCTGGGGCCACGTGGCGGGAGCCGACCTGCGCACCGGCAGGGTGGTGTGGAAGCACAAGAACGGCACCGTGCGCGACAGCTCGCCGTTGCCGCTGCCCTTTGCGATGGGCGTGCCCAGCCTCGGCGGGCCGATCATGACGGCCGGTGGCGTAGCCTTCTTGTCGGGCACGCTCGACTACTACCTGCGCGCCTATGACGTCGCCAACGGCAAGGAGCTGTGGCGCAGCCGCCTGCCGGCCGGCGGGCAGGCCACGCCCATGACCTACACCGGCAGCGACGGACGCCAATACGTGGTGGTGGCCGCGGGCGGCCATGGTTCGCTCGGCACGCGCACGGGCGACCATGTGATCGCCTACGCATTGCCCAAGCGCTGAGGGTTCAGCCCGCTGCGAGCGGCGCGCCCTGGCCGTCCTCTTCGCGCCAGCCGCGCAACCGGCGGTACAGCGTGCCGCGCGACACGCCCAGCTGGCGTGCCGCCTGCGACACGTTGCCGCCTTGCGCCGCCAGTGCTTCCTCGATCAGCTTGCGGCTGTGCTCGCGCAGGGTTTCACCGTGCGCTGCTTCCGCGTGCATGGGGTTCGGCATGGCCGGGGCCGCGCAACCTTCTGCCGCGGGCGCCTTCATCGCGGCTGCAGGTTCGATCGGCAACACCGGCGCGGCCTCGCCGGGCATTGCCACCGCGTGCCTGAAGTCCGCGCCGTCCGCAGCCTTCAGCCGCGCCTGCACCCATACGCCGAGGCCGCTCGCCAGGCGCATCGGCTGCGCGGCTTCGCGCCGGCCCAGCCTGAGCAGGCTCGCCAGATCGTGGCCCAGCATCGACTCCACGGCGCGCTCGCAGCTGTCTTCGGGCAGGCGGCCGATGAGCCGCGCGCCGGCGCCGTTCAGCCAGGCGATGGTGCCGTCGGGCGCCACGCCGGCCAGCGCTTCCATCGGCGTGCCGAGCAGGTTGGGGCTGGCCTGAAAGCGCAGGATCAGGTGGTCGCGCGACTGCGCCTGCAGCAAGCGGTTCTCGATGATCGTCGCGTACAGCGCCACCATCGACGCCGCGTCAAAACCGAAGCGCCGCGCTTCCATCGTGATGTCGAGCACGCCGGCAAGCTGGCCTGTCACGCCGCGAATGGGTGCCGCGGCGCATTGCATCTGCGACAGCACGTCGAAGTAATGCTCCGCCCCGTCGACCGTGCAGGCCTGCCCGGTGGTCGCCACGATGCCCGGCGCGGTGGTGCCGACGATGCGCTCGGAAATGTTCACGCCCACGCGCGCGGTCTTGCGCAGCACCGGCTGGTATGCGGCGGCCGGCTGCTGCGTGACATGCACCACCACGCCTTCGCCGTCGGTCAGGATCACGCGGCAATCGGTGCCCGCGAGCGCGCTTTCCATGCTCGCGAGCTCCTGCCGCGCCACTTCGAGCAGCTCGCGGTTGCGCGCCAGCGTGGCGTGCAGCCGGCTGGGCGTGACCGCGTCGAAGGGAACGATGCGCTGCCTGTCGCTGTGCGTGCGGGTGCAGCGCAGCCACGACTGGATCACCGCTTCGCCGACCAGGCCCGAGGGCCGCACGCCTTCCTCGAAGAACTGCTGCCGCGCGAGCGCCACGCGCTGCGCCGGCGTCGTTGAAAAGAGTTGGCGCGGCGCGTTGGCCTTGCCCAGCCTTTCGAAAGCCATGCTGTTCGCTGCTCCTCGAAGTGGGAAAATCGAAGGGGACGAAAGGGAATTGCTGACCCTGCGAATGTGTTCCGCAATGGAACAGCGCCGGACTGGGGAAATCCCGAGGGTGAACGCGAGGACGGCAAAAACGATCCTTGCGGCACAAAGGAGACTCACGATGAAAAAGATCCACTCCGGCCTGCTTGTGCTTGCCGGTGCATTGCTGAGCCTGTGCGCGCCGATGGCCACGGCCCAGGGTTCCGCCAGCGTGCAAGACCGTGCGGGAGCCGCCGTCAAGAAGGTGAACGGCGATTTCATTCGCGCCAACGCAGCCCAGAAGAAGACACCCGACTGGCCAAGCTACGGCCTCGACTACGCCGAGACGCGCTTCAGCAAGCTCGACCAGGTGAACGCCGGCAACGTGAAGCAGTTGGGCCTGGTGTGGTCGTACAACCTGGAGTCCACGCGCGGCGTGGAGGCCACGCCGCTGGTGGTGGACGGCATCATGTACGTCACGGCCTCGTGGAGCGTGGTGCACGCCGTCGACACGCGCACCGGGCAGAGGCTCTGGACCTTCGATCCGCAGGTCGACAAGTCCAAGGGCTTCAGGGGCTGCTGCGATGTGGTGAACCGCGGCGTGGCGCTGTACGAGGGCAAGGTCTACGTCGGCGCGTACGACGGGCGCCTCATCGCGCTCGACGCGGCCACGGGCCAGAAGGTCTGGGAGAAGAACACCATCGAGGGGCAGAAGGGCTCCTACACCATCACCGGCGCGCCGCGCGTCTTCAAGGGCAAGGTCATCATCGGCAACGGCGGCGCCGAGTACGGCGTGCGCGGCTACGTTACGGCCTACGACGCCGCCACCGGCGAGCAGAAGTGGCGCTGGTTCACCGTGCCGGGCGATCCGTCCAAGCCCTTCGAGGACGAGTCGATGGCGCGCGCGGCCAAGACCTGGGACCCCAGCGGCAAGTACTGGGAGGCCGGCGGCGGCGGCACCGCGTGGGACACCTTTGCCTTCGATCCCGAGCTCAACCTGATGTACGTGGGCACCGGCAACGGCTCGCCGTGGGCGCGCAGCAAGCGCAGCCCCGGCGGCGGAGACAACCTCTACCTCGGCTCGGTGGTGGCCCTCAACCCCGACACCGGCAAGTACGTGTGGCACTACCAGGAAACGCCCGGCGACAACTGGGATTACACCTCGACCCAGCCCATGATCCTGGCCAACATCCAGATCGGCGGCAAGCCGCGAAAGGTAGTCCTGCATGCGCCGAAGAACGGCTTCTTCTTTGTCATCGACCGCACCAACGGCAAGTTCATCTCGGCCAGGAATTTTGTCGAGGTGAACTGGGCCACGGGCTACGACACCAACGGACGGCCCATCGAGATTGCCGCCGCACGCCAGAACGAAAAGCCCGGCGACAGCATTCCGGGGCCCTTCGGCGCGCACAACTGGCACCCGATGTCGTTCAACCCGCAGACCGGCCTGGCCTATGTGCCCGCGCAGCACGTGCCGCTCAACCTGATGGACGACAAGGACTGGAAGTTCGACCAGAACGTGCCTGGCCGCCCGCATGGCGCCATGGGCTGGAACACCGCCATGTTCGCCAACGCCGAGCCGCCCAAGAGCAAGCCCTTCGGCCGGCTGGTGGCGTGGGACCCGGTGGCGCAAAAGGAAGCCTGGGGCGTCGACTACGCCTCGCCGTGGAACGGCGGCACGCTCACCACCGCGGGCAACCTGGTGTTCCAGGGCACGGCGGACGGGCGCCTTCTGGCCTACAACGCCAAGACCGGCGAGAAGCTGTGGGAAACCCCCACGGGCACCGGCGTGGTCGCGGCACCCTCGACCTACATGGTCGACGGGAAGCAGTACGTGTCGGTTGCGGTGGGCTGGGGCGGCGTCTACGGGCTTGCGCAGCGCGCCACCGAAAGGCAGGGCCCGGGCACCGTGTACACCTTTGCCGTCGGCGGCACCGCCAAGATGCCGGACTTCGTGCAGTACCGCATGAGCAAGCTGGTCGAAGGCGTGAAGTACGACCCCGCCAAGGTGCAGGCCGGCACCATGCTCTACGTGAGCAACTGCGTGTTCTGCCACGGCGTGCCGGGTGTGGACCGCGGCGGCAACATTCCGAACCTGGGCTACATGGACGCGGCGTACATCGAGAATCTCGACAAGTTCGTGCTCAAGGGCCCGGCCATGGCGCGCGGCATGCCCGACTTCACGGGCAAGCTCTCGGGCGACGACATCGAAAGCATCAAGGCCTTCATCCAGGGCACCGCGGACGCGATCCGGCCCAAGTAGAGCAAGGAGGCGCGGCATGAAAAAAGCCGCCGGACCTGAGGTCCGGCGGCTTTTTACTTATCCGAAGATTCGAAAACGATCAGTCGGCGTACACGCCTGCGGCCTTGATGATCGGGCCCCACTTGGCGATTTCAGCCGAGACGAACTTCTTGTGCTCGGCCGGCTCCACGCGCTTGTCGGTGGTGATCACCGCGCCGAGGCCTTCCTGGCGCTTGATGAAACCCGGGTCCTTCATGGCGGCCTTGATGGCTTCGTTGAGCTTCTTCAGCACCGGCGCCGGCGTACCCTTGGGCGCGTACACGCCGTGCCAGATGGTGACTTCGAAGTCCTTCAGGCCCGATTCGGAGAGCGTGGGCAGGTCTTTCAGCACCGCCGGCGTGGTCAGGCGCTTGGACGTGGTCACGGCATAGGCCTTGACCTTCTTGGCTTCGATCTGCGACGTGGTGTTGGTGGTCTGGTCGCACAACAGGTCGATCTGGCCGCCCAGCAGGTCGGCAATGGCCGGTGCCGTGCCCTTGTAGGGAACCGGCGTCATTTCGGTCTTGAGCGCGCTCTGGAACAGCAGGCCGCACAGGTGCGAGGCTGCGCCCAGGCCGGCGTTGCCGAGGTTGATCTTGCCCTTGTTGGCCTCGATCCAGCCCGTCAGTTCCTTGTAGTTGTTGGCCGGCAGGCCGGGCTTGCCGATGAGCGTCATCGGCACTTCATTGACCATGCCAAGGTATTCGAAGTCGTTCTCGACGTTGAACGGCAGCTTGCGGTACAGCGCCGGCATGGTCGACATGGCAATGTGGTTCAACAGCAGGGTGTGGCCGTCCGGTGCGGCGCGGGCCACCTTGGCGGTGCCGATGGAGCTGCCGGCGCCGGCGGTGTTGTCCACCACGATGGTCGCGCCGAGGGTCTTCTGCAGCGATTCGGCCAAGTCGCGGGCCACCCGGTCGGTCGGGCCGCCGGCCGTGAACGGCACCACGATGGTGACGGTCTTGCCTGCGGGGAAATCCTGGGCGTGGACGCCGACGGCGGCAGCGGCAAGCGCCGTGAGTGCAAGCAGTTTCTTCATGGTGTCTCCGGAGACGGTGAAATTGAAAATGGCCGCGATCATAAGGGCTGACCGCGACCTGACCTCTAGCGAATAGCCCTTAGGGCGGGCCCGAAATATGCCCTTTCCTGGGGCATGATGCGCGCTCGCAACTCGCGCCTGAGGGGGCGCGAAAAATAACCACAACACTGCAGGCCCCAAGGCCGCATCGAGGAGGAATTTCAATGGATCCCTGGGTTTATCCGCGCGAGCGCTGGCTCGGCAACATCACGCTCGGGCTCGGCCTGCTGGTCTGGGCGGCGCTGGTGCTCGGCACTTTCGGCATTGCACTCATCTATGTGCTGCTCGGTTTCATCGGCTACGTATTCGCGCAATCGGCCGTCATTGCCTGGATCAAGGGCACGGCCGTCAAGCTTTCGCCCACGCAGCTGCCCGAGCTGCATGCACGCTTCCAGGCGTGCTGCGGCTATCTCGGCATCGAGGAGCCGCCCGAGGCCTACCTGCTGCACGGCGACGGCATCTTCAATGCCTTTGCCACGCGCTTCTTCGGCCGCAACTTCGTCGTGCTGCTGTCCGACGTGGTCGACGCCATGGAAGCGCAGCCCGACGGCATCAACTTCTACATCGGCCACGAACTCGGCCACATCCGCCGCGGCCACCTCACGGGCCACATCTGGCGTGCACCGGTGCTCTGGATTCCGCTGCTCGGCGCCGCCTATTCGCGCGCGCAGGAATACACCTGCGACCTGCACGGCGCCGCCTGCTGCGAGCAGGCCGACTCCGCGCCCCGCGCACTCGTGGCACTGGCGGCCGGCGCGCAGCAATGGCGCAATGTCGACCTGCAGCGCTATGCCAACCAATCGGCCGGCAACAGCGGCTTCTGGGCGTCGTTCCATGAGCTGATCGCCGGCTATCCGTGGCTCACCAAGCGCGTGGCGCGCACCATCGACCCGGCCGCGAAGTTGCCGAGCCGCAATCCGCTGGCCTATGTGCTCGCGATCTTCGTGCCCTACACCGGCCGTGCCGGCGGCGGTGCGCTGGGCTTGCTGGTGGTGGTCGCCATCATCGGCGTGCTGGCTGCGGTGGCCCTGCCGGCCTACAAGGACTACGAGTCGCGCGCCGCGGTTTCGCAGGCTTGGTCCGAAGCCGCGCCGGTGCGCGAAGCACTTGGCAACTACTACAAGGAGAAGCAGGAGATCCCCGAATCTCTTGCAACCGCCGGCGCGCCCGAGGCCTTGCCCGGCGGCTCGGTGCTGACGCTCGACACCGACACCATGGTGGTCGATGTGGAGCTCCCCAAGGCAAAGGGCACGCTGCGCATGGAACCCTCGGCCACCGAAGACGGCATTGCGTGGAATTGCGTGGCCGGCGACGACCTGTCGCAAAAAGCCTTGCCGGTTTCTTGCCGCAAGTAACGGCAGGCGAAGCGTAAGAGAAGTTTTCCGCCTGTCGAACTGTCCGACAGGCGGACCCGGCCAGTGCCGATGCACGGCGCGGGTGCGGGCCTTAGGGTGAACTCTTGTCTAAGGAGTCTTCACCCATGCCCGTAATTTCTTCTTCACTCGACGGAATGAAGGTTGCCATCCTCGTGTCCGACGGCTTCGAGCAAGCCGAGATGACCGAGCCGCGCAAGGCGCTGGACGGCGCCGGCGCGCAGACGCAGATCGTTTCGCCGCTCGACGGCAGCGTGCGCGGCTGGAAACATCTCGACCCGGCCGACACCTTCGAAGTCGACGTGCCGCTGAAGAACGCCAACGCCGATGAATTCGATGCGCTGCTTTTGCCCGGCGGCGTCGTCAACCCCGATGCGCTGCGCATCAACCAGCAGGCCGTGGCTTTCGTTCGCGCATTCGTCGAAGCGGGCAAGCCCATTGCCGCCATCTGCCATGGCCCCTGGACGCTCATCGACGCGGACGGCGTCAAGGGCCGCAAGATGACGTCGTGGCCGTCGCTCCGCGCCGACCTGCAGAACGCCGGCGCAAAGTGGTTCGACAAGGAAGTGGTGGTTGACCAGAACCTGGTGACGAGCCGAAAACCCGATGACCTGCCGGCGTTCAACCGCGAGATGACGACACTGTTCGAACTTGCCTACGAAGACGCCATTCATTGATGCGAGCTGAAACGGGGCCGGTATTCAGCGTGTGAAGTCCGGCCCCGTGTAGCGCGCACGCGGCCTTATCAGTTGCCCCGTGGCCTGCTGCTCGAGCACGTGGGCTGTCCAGCCCACCGTGCGCGCGAGCGCAAAAAGCGTGAACGGCGCATCGGCCGGCAGCTTGTGCACGGCTGCCATGGCCACCAGCGCAAAGTCGATGTTCGCCGCTTCGCCCAGCAGCCTTTCGCCGGTGGCGCGCAAGTCCGCGAACACGGGCGGAAGCTCGATGTCCGCGAGCAGTGCCGCGCAGCGCGCATCGCCTTGCGGATACAGCGGGTGGCCGAAAGCCGCGAGTGGACGATCGTGCGCGAGCCATTCGCGCACCGCGGCCTCGCTGCCGGATGCGGCGGCATCGCGCACGAGCGCCTGAACCGCCGCCGCGGCGCCGCCATGCAACGGACCTGTCAGCGTCGAAAGGCCGGTGAGCAGGCACGCCGCCATCGAAGCACCGGTCGATGCAGTCACGCGCGCCGCGAAGGTCGATGCGTTGAGTTCGTGGTCGGCCATCAGCACCAGCGCGCGGCGCAATGCATCGGCCGCCTTGGGGCGGCGCCAGGCCGCGGCAAGCCGCGCATGCAAGGGCAGGGCGGCGGAAGAGGCGGGGCCCAGCAGTGCATTGGCCAGCGTGCCGATCGCTTCCGCTGCCTCGGCCTGCAGCACCGCGCGTGAGCGGCCTCGCGAGGGCGGATCGACCGCGGCGCGTGCCGCGAGTGCGAGCAGGCCGGCCTGCAGGGGCGTCGCTTGCTTCGTGTTGTTCACCGGTAAGGAGTCAGTGCATGCGAAGCGCGGCGGTGCGCTCTCCCACAGCAGGCCGGCCACGTCTTCGAGCGTTGCATGTTCCGCCAGCAGGCAGGCGTCCTGCCCGCGGTACCAGAGCCGTCCTTCAGCCACGGTCGACACGCTGGAGGGCAGCACCGGCTCGCCCCATTGAATGGCTTCGCTTGCCACCGCTTCGCTGCTGCGCCGCCCGCGGGTGCGCGCGGCAATGCGCTGCACGTCGTCGCGGTGATAGAGGCTGCGGCGCGGGTCCGCTGCGTCGGGCTTTGCGCGAATGCGGCCGCGGCTCACGCTCGCGTAGAGCGTTTGCGGGCGCACCTGCATCAGTTCGAGCGCCTCGGCGGCGGGCAGCCAGAGCGGTGGCTTGGTCATGTTGATGGAATAAATCAAGATTGACGTCAATGTTAGCGTCGACAGAATGAACGCCATCTCATCAAGGAGCACAAGGAATGAAAGACGAAGATGGCGGCCTCGAAGGCGTGGTGGCCGCGCACACGGTGTTGTCCGAAGTGGACGGCGCGGCCGGGCGGCTGGTGATCCGCGGCCATGAGCTCGATGAAATTGCGCAGCACTGGCGCTACGAAGACGCGGTGGCGCTGCTGTTCCAGGGCTTCTTCGACAAACTGCCAGATGCGGCCGGCCTGCGTGCAGCGCTGGGCCGCGCGCGCCGCGAGGCCTTCGAGCGGCTGCAGCCGAACGACGATGCCATGCTGCGCAAGCTGCCGCCCATCGAAGCGGTTCGCGCCCTGCTCGCGCGCCTGCCCGACGGTGACGACCTGGCCACCGCGCTGCGGCTGGTGGCGGCGCCCGCCGTCTACACCGCAGCGGTGATGCACTGGCGGCTGGGCGTGCAGGCGCTCGCACCCGACGAAGTGCTGCCGCAAGCCGCCGACGTGCTTCGCATGCTGCACGGCCGCACACCCACCGGGGCGCAGGTTGCGGCGCTCGACACCTACCTGGTCACCGTGTGCGATCACGGCTTGAACGCGTCGACCTTTGCCGCGCGGGTGGTGGCCTCGACCGGCGCAGGGCTTGCGTCGGCGGTGCTCGCCGGCATCAGCGCGCTCAAGGGCCCCTTGCATGGCGGTGCGCCCGGTCCGGTGCTCGATGCGCTCGACGCCATCGGAACCGCGGCCAATGCACGTGCTTGGCTCGAAGAGGCCGTGGCCGGCGGCCAGCGGCTGATGGGCTTCGGCCACCGAATCTACCGCGTGCGCGATCCGCGCGCCGATGCGCTCAAGGGGGCACTGCGCCGGTTGGGCGCCGAGGGCAGCGTCAATGCGGCGCGCTTCGAACTCGCCGAGGCCGCCGAGAAAGCCGCGCTCGCCATCCTGCGCGAGAAGAAGCCCGGTCGCGCGTTGGAAACCAATGTGGAGTTCTACACCGCGCTGCTGCTCGAAGCCCTGGGCTTCGGCCGCGAGAGCTTCACCTGCGTGTTTGCAGCTGGCCGTGTGAGCGGATGGGTTGCGCATGCGCGCGAGCAGGTGAAGAAGGGGCGGCTGATACGTCCGCAATCGGTGTACGTGGGGCCCGCACCCGAAGAGGCCGAGGCCGCGCTCGCGCACTGAGCTCGAGACCGCGCGCATCGCGCGGTCTCGGGTTTGCCGCCGCGTTCCGGTACGCTCGCCGTTTTCGAATTGCCCGGCCCATGCATGCCGGGCGACGGGTTCATCAAGGCGAAAGTATTCCTATCGTATGGCGGCATCCCCATCTTCCTTCGAGCGCGCGCAGCGCCTGCCCAGCGAGTTCGCATGGATCGTGGTGGCGATCGATGCGGCCCTTTTCATCGTGAACATGACAGTGCAGCTGCTGCCCTCGTCGCCTCACAGCGAGCAGATGCGCAGCGTGTACGCGCAGCCGGGCGTGTGGGTTCCGCTGCTGTCCCGCGTTGCCACGGTGTGGCTGCTGGCCGCCACGCTGGCGTGGTGCCATGCGCGCAAGGCGCTCGACGAGCGCGGCGCGGCCCGTGTTGCGCAGCTTCGCAGCCCAGGGAGCCGCTTTGCCGCCGTGTTCCTGCCGGCGATGGTGGTCAACGCGCTTGCATTGACGCCGCTCTTCTACCAGGCACAGGTGCTCTTCATGCCGGGCGGCTCGCTGCACGAGACGGTCGACATGTACGGCCTGCGCTCGATCATGGCCGTGTCGATGCTGGTGCAGTCGGTCATCCAGATGATTGTTCTCGTTGCGAGCGTGTGGCTTGCCGCCCGTTTCGCGCTGCGCGAGCGCAGCGTGGCGATCGCGGATGAAACGCCCGCTGCCGCGGCATCGACCCGCCGCGCGGTGGCGCTCGTGATCGCCGCGATGTTCGTCTCGCTGCAGATGTGGATCGGCAACGTTGCGAGCGGCTGGGTCGACACCTCGAGGGACTCCGACCTGCTGCCGCTTCTTCTCGGCTGGTTCGCGGTGCCGCTGCTGGTCTATGGGCTGGCGTTCTGGGGCGCATGGCTCGGTGCCGCGCCGGCGCCCGCGCAAGCGCGTCCCTTCAGGGCCGTGGCGGCGGCGGTCGCGGCTTTTGCCCTGCTGCAGGCGGTCTGCATCGCCCTCGCGGTCGGCGGGCTGGTGTGGGTTGCCAGCGTAAGCTTTTCGGGCCGAAGCAGCGACGGCAACCTCTTGATGCTCGCCGTTGCAATGGCGGCGGTCTACCTGGTGCTGCTGGTGGTGCTGGTGCGCGCCATCACGCACCGCTTCTACCGCCGCTACTTGTAGCTGCGCGCGTCCTCGATCACCTTGCCGTCGTTCGGCAGCGTGCCCGGCGCCACCAGCTCGATGGTGCCGCGCAGCTTGGTCACTTCGCGCACCGCATCGGCAATGCGCGCTTCGAGCCCGGCCGGTGCGCCGGCGCACTCGAGCCTGAAGGTCATCTGGTCGTCGCCCATTTCGCCTGACACCACGAGGCGCGCACGCACGATCTCCGGAAAACGCCGCACGATTTCCGCGACCTGCGAAGGATGCACGAACATGCCGCGCACCTTGGTGGTCTGGTCGGCCCGGCCGAGCCAGCCCTTGATGCGCTTGTTGGTGCGGCCCGTAGGGCAGGTGCCCGCGAGCACCGCGGAGAGGTCACCGGTGCCAAAGCGCACCAGCGGATAGTCGGGGTTGAAGGTGGTCACCACGATCTCGCCCACCTCGCCGTCGGGCACGGGGTCTCCGGTGCCGGGGCGCACGATCTCGACCAGCACGCCTTCGTCGATCACCAGGCCTTCGCGCGCGCTGGTCTCATAAGCGATCAGGCCCAGGTCGGCGGTGGCATAGCACTGGGTGCCCTTCACGCCGTGCGCGGCAATCCAGTCGTGCAGGCTCGGCGGAAAGGCTTCGCCGGAAACAAGGGCCTTGGTGAGCGAGGGCAGCTTCAGGCCTTTCTCTTCGGCCTTCTCGAGCAAGATTTTCAAGAAGCTCGGTGTGCCCGCATAACCTTCGGGCTTCAGGTCGACCATGGCTTCGAGCTGCTGCTCGGTCTGGCCGGTGCCGCCCGCAAACACGGTGCAACCCATGGCGCGCGCGCCGCTCTCCATGATGGAGCCGGCCGGTGTCATGTGGTAGCTGAAGCTGTTGTGAATGAGTTCGCCGGTGCGAAAGCCGGCCGCATGCAATGCGCGCGCGGTGCGCCAGTAGTCGCGCGCTTCGCCTTCGGGTTCGTAGATGGTGCCGGGGCTTGCGAACACCCGGGGCATGCGGGTGCCGCGGCCAATGGTCGAGAAGCCGCCGAAGGGATCGTCGGCGCGGCGCTGCTTCTGCAACTCGAGCAGCTCGGTCTTGCGCGTGACGGGCAGCCTGGCGAGTGCTTCGCGTGTGGTGATGTCGGCGGGCTTTACGCCGTCGAAAATCTTTGCGAAAGCGGGTGCGGCGGTCTGGGCCTGCGCAATCTGCTTCGGCAACGCGGCCAGGAGGTCGCGTTCGCGTTCGGCGGGGTCACGGATTTCCAGCTTGTCGTAGTGGTCGGTCATGTCCGTACCCTTCATCTTTTGGTTCGGTCTTGCTCCCTCTCCCCTTGGGGAGAGGGCTGGGGTGAGGGCCGCAGCCTCGAAGCAGAGACGGTCATGTGCAAGTGCCGCTGCACCCTCACCCTGGCCCTCTCCCGGAGGGAGAGGGAACAACACGAAATGCACGCCATCAAGCCAGCCACCTCTTGCGCCGCTTGTAGCTCTTCACGTCGCGAAAACTCTTTCGGTCCGCACCGCCGACGCCAAGGTAGAACTCCTTCACGTCCTCGTTCTCGCGCAGGCTCTTGGCCTCGCCGTCCATCACGATGCGGCCGTTCTCCAGGATGTAGCCGTAGTCGGCGTAGCGCAGAGCCATGTTGGTGTTCTGCTCGGCCAGCAGAAAGGTCACGCGCTCCTTGGTGTTCAGGTCTTTCACGATCTCGAACACTTCTTCGACGATCTGCGGCGCCAAGCCCATCGAGGGTTCGTCGAGCAGCACCATCGTCGGGTTGGCCATCAGCGCGCGGCCGATGGCGCACATCTGCTGTTCGCCACCCGAGGTGTAGGCCGCCTGCGATGTGCGGCGCGTCTTCAGGCGCGGGAAGTACGCATACACCTTCTCCAGCGTCTGCTGCACCGCCGCCTTGCCGTCGGTGCGCGTGTAGGCGCCGGTCATCAGGTTTTCCTCGATCGTCAGGTGCGCGAAGCAATGGCGGCCTTCCATCACCTGGATCAGCCCGCGCTTCACCAGCTCGGAGGGCGAGAGCGCCTCGATGCGCTCGCCCCGCAATTCGATGGTGCCCTTGGTCACCGCGCCGCGTTCGCCCGCGAGCAGGTTGCTCACCGCGCGCAGCGTGGTTGTCTTGCCCGCGCCGTTGCCGCCGAGCAGTGCCACGATGCCGCCCTCGGGCACTGTGAGCGAAACGCCCTTCAGCACCAGGATCACGTGGTTGTAGATGACCTCGATGCCGTTGACGTCGAGAAGGATTTTGGATTCGCTCATGGTGTGGTCCGAAGCATTCGAAAGAACAACGACACAAAGAGGCTGTTCTTTCGAATGGCGGCTCTTGCGAGCCGCCACGGTTCATCAACCAGTGATCAGGAACTGCAGTCGGCCGCGTCGCGGCGGGTGAGCTTCTTCTCGCCCGCGTACTTTTCGGCCGCAACCTTCACCATCGGCTTGATGATCTGCTCGTCGGCCTGGTACCAGTCGGACATGCCACCCCACTTGGCGCCGTCCCAGGTGTGCACGCGCGCCCAGGTCGAGCCCATGTGGTCCTGGCACGATGTGCTCAGCGGACGCAGCACGCCCGAGAAGCCCAGCGAGTCGAGCTTCTTCTGGTCGAGCGCCAGGTTTTCCATGCCCCAGCGCACCTGCTCGCCCGTCATGACCTTGCCCTTGCCGAAGCGCTCCTGCGCGCGCTTCACGGCTTCGACGCCGAGCATCTGGATGATCACGCCGCGCGTGTAGAGCACCGAGCCCACTTCTTCCTTCGGCCCCGTGCCCTGGCCCTTGTCGTGCACCTGCTTGAGGATTTCCTGGATCACCTTGGGCTCGGTACCCGAGGTGTTGAGCGCCAGCGCGTTGTAGCCCTTGGCATTGGCGCCCACGTCCTTCACGTCAGGCTCGGCGCCGGCCCACCACACGCCGTACATCTTCTCGCGCGGATAGCCCGTGGCCACCGCTTCCTTCAGGGCGGTGGAGTTCATCACGCCCCAGCCCCACAGCATCACGTAGTCGGGCCGCGACTGGCGCACCTGCAGCCAGGCGGACTTTTGTTCCACGCCGGGCGCGGTGACCGGAATGAGCGACAGCTCGAAGCCGTTCTGCTTGGCGCGCTCCTGCAGCAGCGGAATCGGTTCCTTGCCGAAAGGCGAGTCGTGATAGACAAGGGCGATCTTCTTGCCCTTGAGCTTGTCCATGCCGCCTTCCTTCTTGCCGATGTGCTGGATCAGGATGTCGGCTGCGGTCCAGTAGCTGCCCATCAGCGGAAAGTTCCACTTGAACACGCTGCCGTCCTGCGACGCCGAGAGGCCGTAGCCCAGCGTGATGAGCGGGATCTTGTCGGTGGGCACCTTGTCGGTCAGCGCAAAGGTGATGCCGGTGGCCTGCGGGTCGAACAGCGTCACGCCGGGGCGGCCCTTCAGGCGCTCGTAGCACTCCACGCCCTTGTCCGTGGCGTAGCCGGTCTCGCATTCTTCGTACGCGATCTTCACGCCGTTGATGCCGCCGGTGGCGTTGACGTACTTGATGTAGTCCTGCTTGCCGTTGGCCCAGGGCGTGCCGTTGGGCGCGTACGGCCCGGTGCGGTACACCAGCAGCGGGAAGAACTGTTCCTTGGCCTGGGCTTGCGCGAGCGATGGCGCCAGTAGGCTGCCGACGGTGCCGGCCACCAGGGCGGCGGTCAGAGCGAGCGATTTCAGTTTCATGCCTGTCTCCTTATGTGGGCACCTCTGTGCCGGTTTCTACGAACGAATCAAGAAAATCAGTGTGGGAAGGGCCAGAGCCGCAATTTCTCCTTGCCCGTGGACCACAGCCTTGCAAGGCCGTGCGGCTCCACGATCAGGAAGAACACGATCAGCGCGCCGAAGATCATGGTCTCCAGGTGCGAGGCCAGCGCGGTCGAGATCGAGAAGCCCAGCCACCCGGGCAGCTGGTTCAAAAAGAGCGGCAGCAGCACGATGAACGCGGCGCCGAAGAAGCTGCCCATGATCGAGCCGAGCCCGCCGATGATCACCATGAAGAGCAGCTGGAACGAGCGGTCGATGCTGAATGCTGCCGGCTCCCAGGCGCCCAGGTGAATGAAGCCCCACAGCGCGCCGGCCACGCCGACGATGAAGCTGCTCACCGCAAAGGCCGTGAGCTTGGCGTACACCGGGCGAATGCCGATCACCGCGGCGGCCACATCCATGTCGCGCATGGCCATCCACTCGCGGCCGATGGCGCTGCGCACCAGGTTCTTGGCGAGCAATGCGAACACCACCACAAAGACCAGGCAGAACAGGTACTTCTGCACCGGCGACTCGATCGGCACGCCGAACACGTTGAGCCCCGCCACGCTCACAGAACCCGAAGACGAATTGTTGGTGAACCACTGGATGCGAAGAAACGCCCAGTCGGTAAAGAACTGCGCCGCCAGCGTGGCCACCGCGAGGTACAGCCCCTTGATGCGCAAGCTGGGAATACCGAACAGCACGCCGATCATCGTGGCGCACAGGCCGCCGAGCAGCAGCGATGCAATCAGCGGCATGCCGTCGATGCGCACCTGGAAGTTGTACGCCGCATATGCGCCCACCGCCATGAAGGCACCGGTGCCCAGAGAGATCTGCCCGCAGTAGCCGACCAGGATGTTGAGGCCCAGCGCCGCAAGCGAAAGAATAAGAAAGGGCGTGAGGATGGCGCGCATCCAGTAGTCGGACACGCCCAGCGGCACCACGATGAAAGCCACGAGCAGCAGCACCAGGATGGCGATGCGGTCCTGCGCGATCGGAAAGATCTGCTGGTCGGCCCTGTAGCTCGACTTGAATTGGCCGTTTTCTCTGTAGAACATCTCAGACCCGATCGATGATCTTTTCGCCGAACAGCCCTTGAGGCCGCACGAGCAGGAAGACCAGTGCAAGAACATAAGCGAACCAGATCTCGATGCCGCCACCGAGCATGGGGCCGAGATAAATTTCAGAAAGCTTCTCGCCCACGCCGATCAGCAGGCCGCCGATGATGGCGCCCGGAATCGAGGTGAGACCGCCCAAAATGACTACCGGCAGCGCCTTCAGCGCCACCAGCGAAAGCGAGAACTGCACGCCCAGCTTCGAACCCCAGATGATCCCGGCCACCAGCGCCGAGAAGCCGGCTACCGACCACACGATCACCCAGATGCGCTTGAGCGGAATGCCGATGGACTGCGCGGCCTGGTGGTCGTCGGCCACCGCGCGCAGTGCACGGCCCGTGGCGGTCTTCTGGAAGAAGATGGCCAGCACCACCACAAGGCCCGCCGCAACCAGCGCGGCAATCAGGTCTTCCTGGCTCAGCAGCAGCCCGCCCTGGAAAGTGCCCTGCAGCACCATCAGCGGTTCCTTGGGCATGCCCACGTCGATCTTGTAGATGTCGTTGCCGAAGATCGTCTGGCCCACGCCGTCCAGAAAGTAGGCAATGCCCAGTGTGGCCATCAGGAGCGTGATGCCTTCCTGGTTCACCAGCTTGCTGAGCGCGAGCCGCTCGATGAGCCAGGCCACGATCACCATCACGCCCATGGCCGCCACAAAGGCCAGGATGTTCGCGAGGATCTGGCTTTCGAAGCCGAACCACTGCGGAAACCATTCGGCAAATCGCGCCATGGCCAGCGCCGCGAACAGCACCATTGCGCCCTGCGCAAAGTTGAAGACGCCCGAGGCCTTGTAGATCAGCACGAAGCCGATGGCGATCAGCGAATAGAGCATGCCGACCATCAGGCCGCCAAACAATGTCTCTAGAAAAAAGCCCATGTCAGTGCTCCACACCCAGATACGCCCGGATGACGTCTTCGTTGTTGCGCACCTCATGGGGCGTGCCGTCGCCGATCTTCTTGCCGTAGTCGAGCACCACCACGCGGTCGGAGATGTCCATCACCACGCCCATGTCGTGCTCGATGAGGACGATGGTGGCGCCGAACTCGTCGTTCACGTCGAGGATGAAGCGGCTCATGTCCTGCTTTTCTTCCACGTTCATGCCGGCCATCGGCTCGTCGAGCAGCAGCACCTGCGGCTCCATGGCGAGCGCGCGGCCCAGGTCGACGCGCTTTTGCAGGCCGTAGGGCAGGCGGCCCACCGGCGTCTTGCGGTGCGCCTGAATCTCGAGAAAGTCGATGATGTGCTCGACGAACTCGCGGTGCTTCAGCTCCTCGCGCTCGGCCGGGCCCCAGCGCAGCGCCTGTGCGAACAGCCCGCTCTTCATCTTGAGGTTGCGGCCCGTCATGATGTTGTCGAGCACGCTCATGCCCTTGAAGAGCGCAAGGTTCTGGAAGGTGCGCGCCACGCCCATCTCGGCCACCTGGCGCGAGTTCATGTGCTTGAAGGTCTGGCCGCGAAAGGTGATGGAGCCCTGCTGCGGCCAGTACACGCCGTTGATGCAATTCAGCATCGAACTCTTGCCCGCACCGTTGGGACCGATGATGGCCCGCACCTCGTGCTCGCGCACGTTGAAGCTGATGTCGGTGAGCGCCTTCACGCCGCCGAAGCTCAAGGAGATGTTCTGCACGTCGAGAATGACGTCGCCGGTTTTTCTGTTGCTGCTCATGCCGCTGCCTTCACGATGGGGAAGGTCTTGGCCTCGACGATCTTCAGCGTGGCGCTGACAACCCCCGTGCGTCCGTCCTCGAACTTGACCTGGGTCTCGATGAACTGCTCGGTCTTGCGGCCGTAGAGCGCATCGACAAGCACCGCGTACTTCTCGGCGATGAAGCCCCGGCGCACCTTGCGCGTGCGGGTGAGCTCATCGTCGTCGGGGTCGAGCTCCTTGTGCAGCACCAGGAAGCGCGCGATCTGCGTCTCGCCCATGCCGTCTTCGCTCGCAAGGTCGGCATTGACCTTGGCGATGCATTCGCCCACCAGCGTCAGCACCTCGGGCTTGCCGGCCAGGTCGACGTAGCCGCCGTAGGCCAGCCCGCGCCGCTCGGCCCAGTTGCCCACGGCCTCGAAGTCGATGTTGATGGCCGCGCAGACCTCGTTGCGTCCGTTGCCAAAGCACACGGCTTCCTTGATCTGCGGAAAGAACTTGAGCTTGTTCTCGATGTAGTTGGGCGCAAAGATCGCGCCGCTCACGAGCCGGCCCACGTCCTTGGCGCGATCGATGATGCGCAGGTGCCCTTCGCTGTCGAGCACGCCCGCATCGCCGGTGTGGAAGTAGCCGTTCGCGTCGAGCACTTCGGCGGTGGCGTCGGGGCGCTTGTAGTATTCCTTCAGCACCGACACGCCGCGCACCAGCACTTCGCCATCGTCGGCAATCTTGAGTTCGATGCCCGGCGCGGCGGTGCCCACCGTCTGCAGCTTGACCTTGCCGTCCTGCTGCAGGCACACATACGCGCAGGTTTCGGTCTGGCCGTAGAACTGCTTCAGGTTGACGCCGATGGAACGATAGAAGCGGAACAGGTCGGGCCCGATGGCCGCGCCGGCTGTGTACGCCACGCGGATGCGGCTCATGCCCAGCACGTTGCGCAGCGGCCCGTACACCAGCAGGTTGCCCAGGCTGTACATCAGCCGGTCGCCCGTGCCCACCGGCGCGCCGTTGAGAATGTCCGCGCCCACGCGCTGCGCAAGCGCCATGAACTTTGCGTACAGCCAGCGCTTGGGCGCCGCCGCGTCTTCCATGCGGATCGACACGGCCGTGAGCAGCCCTTCGAAGGTGCGCGGCGGGCCGAAGTAATAGCTCGGCCCGATCTCGCGCATGTCGTTCATCACCGTCTCGCTCGACTCCGGGCAGTTGAGCGTGAAGCCGCCCACCAGCCACTGCGCCACCGAGAACAAGTGGTCGCCCACCCACGCCATCGGCAGGTAGCTCATGATGTTGTCGCCGGGGCCGAGCTTGTCGGTTTCCACGCCGCCGCGGCCCGCCGCGATGAAGCTCGCATGCGTCTGGCACACGCCCTTGGGGCGGCCGGTGGTGCCGGAGGTGTAGAGGATCACGCCGACGTCGCTGGCCTCGCCGCTGGCCACCGCACGGTCGTAGTAGCCGGGGTTCGCTGCGTCGAATGTGCGGCCCAGTTCGCGCAGCTGGTCGTAGCTCATGAGCCCGGGCTGGTCGTAGTGGCGCAGGCCCTTGGGGTCGTCGTAGATGATGTGGCGGATGCCGTGCTGCTCGTTCTTTTGCAGCTCGCGACACTCGAGCAGCTTGTCGACCTGCTCCTGGTCTTCGACGATCACGAAGTCGATGGCCGCGTCCTGCAGCATGAAGACCATTTCGCTGGCCACCGCGTCCTGGTAAAGCGGCACCGGCACGCCGCGCAGGCTTTGTGCCGCGAGCACCGCCATGTACAGGTGCGGGCGGTTGGCGCCCACGATGGACAGGTTGTCGAAGGGCTTGAAGCCCAGGCTCGCGAGGCCGCAGGCCATCTCGCGCACCTCTTGGGCCACGGCGCTCCAGCTCCAGGTCTGCCAGATGCCCAGGTCCTTCTCGCGAACGGCGGGCGCATCGGGCTGGGCCTGGGCGTGGGCGAGCAGCAGGCGGGGAAAGGTGGGGTCGGTGGTTTGCACAGTGGGCGGATCGTAGGCCTCACTTTGACGCTGGGTTGTCGTTCCAACGACAATCCTAGGGACACTACTCCCCGGAGTTTCCCGATGCTTCACGGCCATTCAAACCACAGCCTGCACGGCGCTTCGATCAAGGACCGCGCGCGTTCTCCCAATGCCGAAGAGCTCGACGGCATTCCGTGGCTGCCCGCGCTCACGCCCACCGAGCGGCGCCGCGCCGAGGCCGCGCTGGTGGTGGGCGAGGCCGAGGTCGGCGACCTCGTGTGCCGTGTCGGCCGCTCGCCCACCTACTGGTTCGGTGTGGTCGAGGGCCTGCTCAAGATGAGCAACGACAACGCCGACGGCGGCTCCGTCACCTATGCCGGCATACCGCCGGGCGGCTGGTTCGGCGAAGGCACGGTCATGAAGCGCGAGCCCTACCGCTACAACATCCAGGCGCTGCGGCGCAGCGTGGTGGCGGGCCTGCCGATCGACAGCTTTCACTGGCTGCTGGATCACTCCATCGGCTTCAACCGCTTTGTGATGAACCAGCTCAACGAGCGGCTCGGCCAGTTCATTGCGGCGCTGGAGATCGACCGCCTCAACAACCCCGACGCGCGCGTGGCGCGCAACCTGGTGTCGCTGTTCAACCCGGTGCTGTACCCCGGCGTGGGCGAAGTCTTGCGCATCACGCAGCAGGAGCTGGCCTACCTGGTCGGCCTTTCGCGCCAGCGTGTGAACGAGGCGCTCAACGGCCTTTCGGCGCAGGGGTTGATCCGGGTGGAGTACGGTGGGCTGCGCGTGCTCGACCTGCCCGGCCTGCGCGCAACCGCAATGTCGAACAAGAAGAACACTTCACGGGAAACGGAAACCTCATGACCCTCCAAGACCAGCTCCAGATCGTTTCCGCCAATGCCGAAGCGGCCCTTGTTCCGCCGCCCGAGACGCGCAAACCAGACACCGGCGAGACCGGCCCCACGCTCGAAGAAGCCATGGCGCGCAACGAGGCGCTCACCGAGAAGCTCGATGCGCTCGACGCGGTGCTCGCCAAGCCGCTTGCCGAAATTCTTGCCGAACGCGAGAAGGCCGACGAGGCTGCTCTTGCGTGGGACCGCTTCGGCGCCATGTGGATGCTTTCGCAGCGCGCCATGCGGCGCGTGGCACTCGACCTTGCAGCGCAACTCGGCGTGAGCGAGGAAGAAGTGGTGGCGCGCGCCATGACCCACGCCAACGCGGTGCTCAACGGTGCGGACGAAGTCGACCTTGGCGGCACCATCGCACCCGCCCAGCTGCAGCACATCGCGCGGCACCGCAACTTCCTGCGCAAGCAGTTCCGCACCGGTTGAGCCGCCGGCCCTTGTTTGCATACCGCTTAACCTTCCGCCTTCGTTCAAGAAAGTTCTTTTGATGACTACCTCCCAACTCACCCTGATCACCGGCGCGTCGCGCGGCCTGGGCCGTGCCATGGCCGCACAGCTGCTGCAGGCCGGCCACATGGTGCTCGGCATCTCGCGCAGGCAAGACCCGCAGCTGGCCGAACTGGCTGCCAAGGCCGGTGCCGAACTCATCCAATGGGAGCAAGACCTGTCGGAGCCTGTCGCCGCGGCGGCGCGCGTCTCCGCATGGCTCAAGACGATCGACGGCCAGCGCTTCGACGGCGTGACCCTCATCAACAACGCGGGCACGGTCGGCAACCCGGCGCCGCTCGCAAGCGCGGTGCCGGCCGAACTGGCGCAGGCCCTGCGCATCGGCCTCGAAGCGCCGATGCTGCTGACCGCCGCCTTCCTGGGCGCCACCCGCGAATGGCGCGGCGCGCGCAAGGTGCTGAACATCTCGTCGGGCCTGGGCCGCAACGCCATGGGCAGCCAGGCGCCTTACTGCGCCGCCAAGGCGGGCATGGACCACTACTCGCGCGCCGTGGCGCTCGAAGAGGCGCACCTGCCGAACGGCGCCCGCATCGTGTCTCTCGCGCCGGGCGTGATCGACACCGACATGCAGGTGCAATTGCGCGGCGCATCGGCCGAGAAGTTTCCGGACCGCGGCCGCTTCGAAAAGCTGAAGAACGAAGGCATGCTCGACAGCCCCGAGACTGCCGCAGCCAAGGTGCTCAAGTACCTGGCGCGCGCCGATTTCGGCAGCAACCCCGTGGCCGACGTGCGCGACCCGGCCTGAACGCCGCGCACAGAGAACCGAGAACGCACATGGCCACCGCAAAGTCGATCGACACCACCGAGTACAAGCTCTTTCCTTCGCCGAGGAATGTGCACCGCATCGTCTTCGAGCATCAGGTCTTCGTGCCTTACCCGTACGCGCTGATCGTGATGGACGAGTTCTACTTCAAGGGCCGCTACAGCCTGTTCTCTGCCTGCCGCCTGAGCGACGGAAAGATGGGGCAGGTGGCGACGTTCGAGCTGCCGTCGGACGTGGAGATATTCAATAAGAAGTTCACGCCCGACTGACCAGTCTTTTCTCCCTCCCCTTTCGGGGGAGGGCAGGGGTGGGGGCACGACGGCTTTCATTGCCGCGCAGCCTCAAGCGCATGAACTGCCCCCATCCCAGCCTTCCCCCAGAGGGGGAAGGAGCAAGGCAACGTCACTGCATCAAGAACCTGTCGCGCTGCGCCCGCGCGCACCCGCCCATTACCGCCAGCGACCGCTCGACCGTCGGCGTGCCAAGCACAAAGGGATTTGCGGCCGGAGCAGGCTGCTGCCGCAGCGCGGCGAGCTTGGCTTGCGAGCCGTCGATGTTCGAGTGGTTAGACAGCAGCACATCGATGCGCTGGGTCTGCACGATGGCGCCCATGCGCTCCGTGGCGCCGATGTAGCTGTCGAGCCGCGGCACGTCCTTGCCGAAATTGAAACCCGTGCCGCCCCATAGCATGGCGCGGTGCTTCCGGCCGTTCGACGTGACGTCGAACACCGGAGAGATCGTGCCCATGGTGTGGCCCGGCGTGAGGTACAGCGTAACGCTGGTGTCGCCGAGCGTGACGCGGTCGCCGTCCTTCGCGGAAATGCCGCCTGCGCCGCGCTTGGGCGGCGCGCCCCAGATCGGCGTCGCAAACTCGAGCCGGGTTTCGGTCATGGTCCAGTCGGCCTCGCTCATCACCACGCGCGCACGGTACTTCTCAGCGAGGTAGGGCGCGCCGCCGTAGTGGTCGCCATGGCCGTGCGTGACGATCACGTACTTGATCTGCGCCGGGTCGAGGCCCAGCTTGCGCATGCCGCCTTCGATGAGCGCCGCGGCCTCCGCCTGTGTGTTGAGCGCATCGATGAGGATGATGCCGTCCGAGGTCTTGATCGCCCAGGCGCTGACCCAGTCGGCGCCGACGAAGTACAGGTTGTCGAAAGCCTGGCCCGGCGGCGGCGCGGGCCTGGCGATGAATGCCGCAAGGCCCTTGTCCAACTCGGCCTGGGGCGGCCGTGCGGCGGGAGCGGGTTTGCAGAGGGTCAGCAGCGCCGCCAGGTCGGAGCCGGCGGCGCGCGTGGCGGTGGCGACATGCGCGGCCACGCTGGCCTGCGACGGGGCCATCTGCTGCTGCGGCGTCTGCGCGCAGCCCTGCAACAGGGCGACCGCCACCGCGGCCAGCGCGGTGGTGTTCAGCAGAAAGGCGTTGT
The DNA here is from genome assembly GCF_037204085.1 of Variovorax sp. CCNWLW235. Lineage (NCBI taxonomy): Bacteria > Pseudomonadati > Pseudomonadota > Betaproteobacteria > Burkholderiales > Comamonadaceae > Variovorax > Variovorax sp. CCNWLW235. The sequence goes on from NZ_JBBCBW010000003.1 coordinate 324,646, forward strand.
TGGAATTCTTGCGCAGTGCCATCGCTGTCTCCGTGCCGTCGGTGCGGCCTGTTGTGGAGACACCATTCTGCGATGCCCGGCGCTTATTCGATAGTCGCGCCGGAGGCTTGCACGATGCCCTTCCACTTGTCGTAGTCGGTCTTCAGCAGTGTCTCGAATTGCTCGGGCGTCATGGCCTGCGGCTCGGCGCCCTGCGCAATGATGGCGGCCTTCATTTCAGGTGTGGCCAGCAGCTTGTTCACTTCGGTATTCAGCGTGGCGATCACGTCCTTCGGCGTCTTGGCCGGCACGAAGAGGCCGTACCAGGTGGACACGTCGAAGCCCTTGTAGCCGAGCTCGGCCACGGTGGGCGTGTCGGGCAGCGAGGTGCTGCGCTTGGCCGAGGTCACGGCCAGCGGGCGCAGCTTGCCCGCCTTGATCTGCGCCAGCGCCGAAGGCACCGACGACACCATCAGGTCGACGTTGCCCGCCAGCACGTCCATCATGGCCGCGTTGGAGCCCTTGTAGGGCACGTGGCGCATCTTGATCTGGGCGGCGCCGTTGAAGATTTCGCCGGCCAGGTGAATGGTGGTGCCGTTGCCGGGCGAGCCGTAGGTGACGGTGTCGGGCGCGGCGCGCGCGGCGGTCACCACGTCGTTCAGCGTCTTGAATTTGGAGTTGGCCTGCGTGACGATCACCACCGGCGTGTAGGCCACGTGGGCGACGGCGGTGAGGTCTTTCACCGGGTTGTAGCTCAGGTTCTTGTAGAGCCACGGCGCGACGACCATGTTGTCCTTCTGGCCCATCACGATGTCGTAGCCGCCGGGCGCGGCGCGTGCGGCCTCGGCAATGCCGATGGTGCCGCCGGCGCCGCCGCGGTTGTCGGGCACCACGGTCCAGTGGTTGGTTTCGGTGAGCTTCTGGGCCACGAGGCGCGCCAGGATGTCGGTGCCGCCGCCGGGCGGGAAGGGCACGATCATGCGAATGGGCTTGGCGGGGTAGGCCTGGGCCTGCGCGGCAGGGGCGGCGAACGTGAGGGAAAGGGCGGCCAGGGGAAGGGCCAGCGCAAGGGCCAGCGGGCGGGTGAATTTGCGGATCATGGGTTTGTCTCTGTATCGGGGGCTTGTCGGGTGCGGATCGCGGGGCAGATTTTCAGGCCTTGCCAAGCACTGCACCAAGGGTGCAGTGTGCCGGAACCCGGGCCCCGCGGTTTCTTCGTTCGCGATGGGCCCCGTATCGGGTAACGGCGGCTTGACACGCCCGCTGCGGGGCAGAAGATGGGTGCCCATCCACACAGGAGACAGCCATGCTCGGAAATATCAATGCTGTGGCCAACCTCGCGGTGAAAGACCTTGCCGTGGCTCGCCGCTTCTACGAAGACACGCTGGGCCTCACGCCGGCCGACACGGATTGCGAGGACATGATCGCCTATCGCAGCGGTAACAGCCGTATCAATGTCTACTGCTCTTCGTTTGCCGGAACCAACCAGGCCACGGCCGTGACCTGGGCGGTGGGTGGCGACATCGAGGGGCTCGTGGCGGCGCTCAAGGCCAAGGGCGTGCGCTTCGAGCACTACGACATGCCGAACACAACGCTTGCGGGCGACGTCCATGTCATGGACAAGATGAAGGTCGCCTGGTTCAAGGACCCGGACGGCAACATCCTCAACCTCGTCAACGAGTGAGGATGCCGCCGGCGGGAACTTCGGCTGGCGTCAGCCGAAGTTCTTGGCCGCGAAGTCCCAGTTCACCAGCTTGGCCAGGAAGGTCTCGACGAACTTCGGGCGCAGGT